>NZ_JBFALC010000031.1:0-110565 GCF_040656035.1 Streptomyces sp. NPDC050211 | reverse complement strand
GCATTGATCACTCGCCGAGGTTGACGTATCTCCCTTCTGTCATCCGCTCATGCGGAGAGGCTTTGCAGGTCGCACCAGTGGTGGTGGGTCTTGCCTGCGTCGATGCCGGCCCAGATCGCGGCCATGTGGTGCCTCCGTACGGTGTGCTGCTGGTTCCACCCGACGGACGACCTCGCTGTCGATTCCCTACGGAGCGATCATTCGCAATTCCTAATTGGCAGCCGAGTCGTCGTGGGGCATCGGGCGGCCAATCGATGGAAGCCACAAGCGGCAGAAGATTGAAAGCCACACCCGACGCCCCTGGGTGGGCCAACCATACGAAGGGCTCGCCCGGTCCCGTAGAACAACGTAGGGAAGTTTGACCATCAGCCGAGGTAGTTCGCGCACCCCTCGTCGTCGAGCTCGAAGGCACCCTCAGGGATGATGCAGAACTCATTGCCCTCGGGGTCCGCCATCACCAGGAACCCGCCGTCGACGTACTGCTCCAGCCTGCGCCCGCCGAGCATCTCGACCCGTTGCTGCTCGGCGGCGGGATCAGGAGAGGTGATGTCGAAGTGCATCCGGTTCTTGCCCGACTTGGGTTCGACGGTCTGCTGAAAGCCCAGACCCAGGCCGTCATCCCGCCGCAGCCAGACGTATGGGCCCATACGGCCCACGACCGGCCTACCGAGCAGTTCGGACCAGAAGATAGCAAGCCGCTCGGGGTCTGCGGCATCGACGATGAGGGCATTGATCTGCATAGGTGAGTCCGCCATGCCCCGATCCTCTCAAGCAGGCCCAGAGCCGCTCAGCATCGACTGTGACCAGCGGAAATCAAACTTCGATGACACGAGCTGCCCTGTGGTCAAACTTCGGTGGCATCTGCTCAATGCGCGATGGCACAGGACAACAGCGAGTCACATCGCCAAGTAATTGAACACCTACTAGATTCGAATGTATGAGCGAATGGCGTGATGCGGAAGTGGCCCCCGTGCCGGTGCCGGACAAGGTGCCGGGTCGGCGTGCGACAGTGACCGACCGCACGGGGCTCTTCATCGAGCTGCAATGGGACGGCCAGCGTGAACGGACGGGGCTCCTGGAGGTCCGCGACCTCGCGGACGGCCGACGTGCCGTGCTCACCATCGTGAACGCGCATCATCACCCTCCGGTGCCTTCGCGCAGGATTCGCATGGTGTGGGTCTACTGGGACCCCGAGAACATGCAGCTCATCAACCGGTGGCACGGGGCCGCGCTCGCGACGGCGGAGGCCGAGTGGCATGAGGGTGACACCCATCGGATCCGGGCTGGCGAGATGAGTGACTGCTTCAAAGGCGACTGGACGACATTCCGGCCGCGCCGCGGCATCGAGGTGCGCGCCGGGGGCCGCTGGCGCCGGGCCGAGCTGTGGTGCCGCTTCAACGGGCCGACCAAGGACCGGGCAGTGATGGACGCATGGGTCCCGTTCTATGAGCCGGAGTGGGGGGCGGCGGTCACATATCGGCGGATGTACCGCTGGGACCCACACGCGATCCGACTGTCCCATGGCAGGCAAGGTGGAGCGCGTTCCACCGATGTCTGAGCGGCCCTGAGCTCGACCACATCGCGGAGGGGCATTGCCGAACTAACATCGAACACATGAGCGAGCTGCCTCCGGATCCTGCGCGTCTCCACGCGATCCTGGCGCACCTCGATAAGCAGCTCGCCGACAACGAGACCGTCGGCATCTACCTCCGCCTCCAGCGCGACGCAGTACGAGCCGCGCTCGCCCGTGCCGATGATCCGCCTCCGAGGCGGCCGCGCCGCCTGCCGAAGGGCGGGGCGGGCCTTGGCCCCATGGCCCAGATGCAGCCGCGCCCGCAGTTCGTCGTCCAGCAGAAGCGCACGCCCCGCGGTCCCGAGCCCGCGATCATCCATGTCGGCGACTGCACGATGATCGAGGGCACACCTCATCGGATCACTGAGCACGACGCGCGTGTCTCTCTCATGGACCCGAACATCGAGGCGTGCGCCTTCTGCCGCCCGGACACCGAGCTCGGGATCATGGAATGAAGTGGGCCACCCGAGTTATCCACAGGCATACAAACGGGCTTGTGGATTGTCATACGGTCCTGCCCCAGCTGATCAGGAGCAAGGGGGGCACGATGCCGTACAGGGTGGATCTAGCGTCCCAGGTAGAGGAGGCGTTGGTCGAACTCCCCGAGAGGGGGCGCAGTGAGGTGATGGAGCTGATCGCGACCGCCCTTGTCAGACGGGAATCGTGGCCTGCCCCCGGCGGCTGGGACGCGGCCACGCTGTTCGGCCCACGCTCGTGGATCACCTTCGCCGCCTACCTGGACGGCATCGACCTTCTGGACGTTGGCTGGACGGGATGATCTTGCGAGGTGCGCGGTGCTGTGCTGATGCAGGTCGTCGACGGGTGCGGCG
The DNA here is from genome assembly GCF_040656035.1 of Streptomyces sp. NPDC050211. NCBI lineage: Bacteria > Bacillati > Actinomycetota > Actinomycetes > Kitasatosporales > Streptomycetaceae > Streptomyces > Streptomyces sp. NPDC050211. The sequence continues at coordinate 108,162 of NZ_JBFALC010000031.1, read as the reverse complement.
GCGGAGGCCGGCGGCGACGCCGAGAATCCGTCGGTCCAGGAAGGGGCAACAAGCAGCCTCTGGCGGGTCCTCCTCGGAGGGGGTGGGGGCTGGTTGGTTGGGTGTGGGTGCGTTGTGGTGCGGGTGAGGGCGGGGTTCCCTCCTCGGTCGGACACCCCAGGGGGCGTACCAGGAACCCGGACGCGGCGTCCAGGCCGGGCCGCTGCGCGGTCGCTGCGCGAGCCAGGACACCGCGTCCGGAACCCTGGTACGGCGGAGCTGTCCGACCGAGGAGGGAACCCCGCCCAGGCCCGTTGTGGCCGGGCCCGGCCGGGCGGGTGCGGACCGGTGGCACGGCAAAAGAGCAGGTCAGAGCGTGCATCCGGGTTGACTCAACCCCTAGAACATGGTTTAATTAGTTGTGTCGGAAGGGGAGGGCAACCCCCGACCGGCACCGGCAGGCCGACCGGCCGCCGACAACCTCTCTCACCAGGAGACAAGCGATGAATATGCCTCTGACCGTCGCGGAGCTGGCCCACCCGATCGCCCTCGAACTCGGCGGGAACTGGCGACCGCAGCCCGCACGCCACGGCGTCAAGGAACTGGACCACGCCGCCACCTTCACCCACCTGGACGGCCGACAGCTCCACCTCTCCGAGCGGTTTGACGACCCCGGTTACCTGCACATCCGAGGCGCTTTCCCTGCCACCGACTACCCGTTCCGCAGGGGCGAGCGCGACACCGTCCGAGTCGCCATGAACGAGGACCCGGCAGACATCGCGGCCCGGATCGCCGCCGACCTCATCCCCGTGCACCGTGACGTTCACGAGCGGGTGAAGGAGCACAACCGCGCACAGGCCGAGATGCGCCGGGACGTCGAGGAAGCCGCACGCGACCTCTCCGAGCGACTTCCCGGCGCGCGAACCCGAATCGACGGCACAACTGCCTTTGTCTACATGAACCTTGAACCGGGAGAAGTCCGTATCGGGCTCGACGGCGATGCGGTGAGCCTCGTACTCAACGATGTGCCCCGGACTATCGCCGACGCCGTTGTATTCGCGGTAAGTCGATTCCTGCCCCACGTCCAGACCCCCGAGGGGGAGCGCGGCGAATACGTCGACGGATACGCCCTCTAACCTCCCCCACGAATCCCGGCGGCGCGCTCCCGTAGCGCGCCGCCCCCACAGGAGAAGGCCCTGTGATGAGCGCCGACATATTCATCATCGAACCGCAATGGATCGTCCAGGCCCCGCACCTCCGGTGCACCCTCAAACGCGCCCTTGCGCTCCAGGCCGCACGGAATGTGTGGTCCGGTACCGAGCACATCAACAACGCCGTAGCGATGGCCTACGGCGATCAACTCCCGGACTCCGGCCGATGGGAGCTGACCCGTTCTCAACTCCGCACGCTCAAAATCGCCATTGAGTGGCGCAGGGCCAGGCGCGCGGCCAGCGACAAGAAGACCGCCCCCGATATCCTCGAACGCTGGACGGAAATAGAGGACGAGGTCATAGCCGCATACCGGGCTGTGAGCAACGAAGCAGGGTTGTACCGGATTTAAGGGGTTGCCGATCACCCAAAAACATGGTTTAATTAATGGTGTCGGAAGGGGGAGGGCACCCCCCCGACCGACACCCCCCGAGGGCCAGTCGGCCCCGGACGCCGATCTCTCACCAGGAGGACCGCGACATGCCCCGTAAGCCGAAGATGACCGATGAAGAGCGCCGGGCCTACTCCGCCAAGATGCGCGGCGAACTCGAAGCCGTCATGGACCGCGCGTACGGCGCGATGGTCGGCAGCGAAGACTTCTGGGCCGCCGTCATGCGCACGGCCGCAAACCTGACCCACCCGGACCGCGACGACCGCAGCCCCACCAACTGCATCGCCATCGCCGCCCAGTGCCCGAACGCCACCCACGTACTCAGCTCCGGAGACTGGCGAAAGGCTGGACGCTTCCCGGTCAAGGGGTCCACCTCCCTCCGCATCTGGACGCCGATCAAGCGCCGGACCGAGGATGCCCAGGAGGCCACGGCCGCAGCCACCGACGGCGGGCAGCGAGAGACCACCGGCGAGGCCGCCGAGAGCCAGGGGCGCAAGGTCTCCGGCTTCAAGGCCGGGCCGGTCTTCGACATCAGCCAGACCGACGGCGACGCCTACGAGCCGCCCGCCGCCGCCCTGCTCGCCCCCGAGATCATCCGGGATGCACTGGTGAACCAGTACCGCGACCAGTACCACGAGGACCCCGAGCAGGCCGGGGGGTTCGACTTCACCCGGGAAGCCCCCGACAACGCCGTCCGCATCCTGCTGTACGGCCACGCGTGGCGACGTATCACCGAGGCGGACGCCCCCCTTCCCGGCCAGCACGCCGCCGAAGTCGCCTCAGCCGCCCACGTCGCCGCGCTCATCCTCGGAATCACTCCGGGCCCCGCCGTCATGCCCCCGCTCGCGGGCATCATCACCCAGGACAAGAAGCCCCCGATTCACGAGTCCGCCGTCCGGGTCATCGAGACCGGCCGCGCCATCGCCCGCGCCGTCATCACGGCCGCCGAACGCCGCCGCGAACTTGCCGTGAGCGGTTGACCCAGAGCCAAGAACATGGTTTAATTAATGGTATCGGAAGGGGGAGGGCAACCCCCCGACCGACACCGTCGCCGGGGCCGACCGGTCCCGGCGGAATCTCTCACCAGACAGGACACGACATGCTCACCACCGACCAGAAGCCCACCGTCCAGGACTTCCCCGCCGCGACGCTCGTGATCGCCGGACCCTGGCACCGGGGCTACCAGCTCGACACCCGCCCCGCCGTCGTCGTCGGCCCGTTCGGCGGACCGGAGTTCGCGGACGAGGCCACCATGGCGGTCGTCTGGTACTTCACTCTCGGTGCCCCCGAGCCCGGCGACAGCGTTCAGGCGATGTTCCCGCACGAGCTGACGCCGCTTGACGACACGCTGACCACGATGAACCAGGACGTTTTCCGCGACATCGTGTGCGGTCTGCGCCGGGGCCGGTTCGCCTACGACGACGGGGACGCACTCCGCGCCGCCGTCCGCCAGGCATGGCGCGCGCGGACCGGACTGGCCGACGCCGACCCGGCCGCGCGGCACACGCTCCACCGCAGCTGACACCAGGCCCCGCCGGTCCGGGGGAGGGCAACACCTCCGGACCGGCAGGCCCCAGCACCCCAGCGGACACCCCTTCGGGGCGGCAGGACAGGTCCGGTGCGTTCACCGCCGCCGGCCGACTCCGCCGCAGGCGGCTCCGCCGACCGACGACGGGCACCGGACCGCAGCGGACGCGCCCCGCGGGGGCGCGACAGCCCCTGTCGTCGCGCAGGCGCGACGACCCGCGAGCCGATCGTCCCTCACGGCCCGCGCCGGTGGTGCAGCGCCGCTGCCAACGCACGGTCCGCCCTACGGCCGGACCACAAACTCTCACCAGAAAAGACCAGTTCAGTGACTATCGAGATCACCCACACCCGCCGAGAAGGAACCCTGATCGAGGGCACCAGCCGGGGAGATGGATCAGCCGAGATCCTGCGGCTCCGCGAGTACGGCCGCACCCAGCGCCAGCCCTTCCGCTGGAGCAGGAACCTTGACTGCTGGTACCTCCCGCACAGCCGTGACCACGCCACCTACACCCCGTCGCTCGAACTCCTCGCCCAGCGACTCCGAGACGCAGGCTTCGAGGTCACACTGACCATCGACAACGCCGACCGTCGATCGTTCTCCGAGGCCGAGCAGGACCGGGAAGAGAAGGCCGAAGGCCGGGCGGAGAGGTTCGGCGGGTACGCCGACACCGCCGCCCGGAACTCCGAGGCCGCGTGGAAGTCGAGCCACGAGATATCCGAGCGGTTTGCCTTCGGTCAGCCCATCCTCATCGGCCACCACTCCGAGGGACGCGCCCGCCGTGATCACGCGCGGATGGACGACGCGATGCGCAAGAGCATCGGTGAGCGCGACCGTGCCGAGCACTGGACCGGCCGGGCGCAGGCTGCCGCGAACTACGAGCGGTTCAGAAAGGACCCCGGCCGCACGCTCCGCCGTCTCGACAAGCTGCGGGCCGACCTCCGTGCGGTCGAGAAGTGGCAGCGCGGCGAGTCCGCCAAGGGATACTCCCGCAACCCCGACGACCCTGAGCTGACGATCCGGCACGAGGAACTGACCGAGGAGATCGAGCACTGGCAGCAGGTCATCAAGGACGCAGAGGCCAAGGGCTTCAACGTCTGGTCGAAGGCCGACTTCACCCGCGGTGACTTCGTTCTCTACCGCGGTACCTGGTACGAGGTCCTGCGGGTCAACCCGAAGTCGGTGACCATCCCGCACATTCACAACGGGGTCGGTCAGCGCGTCGTCCGCGCCACGGACAACCATCACGACGGCTGGACCTGGACCGCCCCCTACGACGACGTTTCCGGACGCAAAAGCGCCGACGAGATGCAGCCACCCCAGGCCGAGGCCGCCGAGCAGCAGGAGCAGGCCGAGCAGTCCACGCCGAGCAAGGAGCCAGTACCGGCGGAGAAGCCGACCCCCGTGGCGGCCCCCGGCGCAGGTACGAACTGGCAGGACGGCATGGCGCTGGTGCTGATCGCCTCGAAGAACTCCCGCCGCTCCCGCAAGCGCGCCTTGTGGGCGACGACCCGCCGCGAGGCACAAGCCGTGTGCGGCGACCCCCGCACCTCCGGCCGCTCCTACATGCTCACCTGGACCGACCGGCCCGGCACCGAAGGCGCCGACTGGGAATGGGTGCCGGACAACGGGAGCTTGGACCCGGTCCTCGAAGACCTGGGCATCACCCCGCGCCGCGAATGGACCGCCAACCCCCAGGCCCCCGCCGAGGCCGCGTAACCACACCCCCGCCCGCCCCGGCGGCCGAGCGCGCCGGGCGGGCCCCTCTCTCACCAGAACAGGGCACCACCATGACCACTCAACTCCTCGAACGACCCACGACCGTCCCCGACCCCGGAGCGGGCGGGCTCATCGTCCCCGCGACCGAGGGCACCACCACCGTCCCGAAGTACCGCGTCGGTTCCCCCGACATCCAGTGCCGTTACCCCGTGATCGTGGGCGAAGACCAGGTCATCGGCCGCGCCTACAGGTGGCACCGTGACTGGCTTGTCCTCACCACCGCGGGCGAACGCAACCTTCGTCGCCCGCCGAAGGGGACACCCGGCACCGAGATGGCCGCCGCCCATCTCGCGCAGGAATACGCCGCCGGTCGGATCGGCGCCGTCCCCCTGGACCAGGTGCTCGCCGAGGCCCCCGCCCCGCTGTGCGGGCCGGTGCCTCTCCTGCACCCGCGGATGCCGGTCAACGATCGCAACATCGAGGGCGCGCAGATCGCGTTCGCGGGGCTCCGGGCCCACCACTGGCGGGCAGTCCTCACCGGGTTCCCCGGCAGCGATAACCACTGGTACCTCAGCTGCGAATTGTGTGACTGGGAAGGCCCGAAGTTCTGGAGCCACCTGCGCGGGCGCAACGGAGAGCCGCCGAGCCCACGCCGTCACAAGGGCGGGTGCATCGGAGAGGACAAGGTCCGCCGGTTGATCCCCGCCTACCAGTAGCAGCCCCACCGGGGGCGGCGGCACCGCGCCGCCGCCCCCGCCCTCCCGAAGGACACCGCCGTGCCGACCCGCTACACCCCCGAAAGCATCGTCATCGCGGACACCCCGGCCGCGATCCTGGAATGGGCCGCCTGCCACATCGAACACGTCGGCATCCACCAGGGCCCCCACCTCTTCGCCGGTCCTGGCCGTACGGCCACGCTGGCGTGCTGGCCGCGCGGCGCTCTCGAAGTCGCCGCCGGCCACGGACGGGGAGCCGCTGGCCGGACGTACGACTGGGACCGCATCAATCATGCCCGCGACCAGGCATTCGCCATCCTCGCGGAAACCCTCACCGGTCACCCCGTCGACACCGACGACCCCGCCGCCAAGGCCCTGCACCGCGAGGTCATCGACCGATGGAGCGCCGAGCTCGGCCGCACCGCCGCCGACGCCGCCCACGCGTTCCGCACCGCCGCCGCCCGCGCCGAACACGCCCTGTTCTGACACCCGACGCCCGCCAGCAACCCGAGTCATCGAAGGCCAGCACGATGGACGAGACGACAGACAACCGCAGCACCACCAGGACGCCGAGCCGCCGAGGAGCCGCCACCCCCAGCCGAGACGGCGTCCACCGGCTCAGCGTCCCCCTCCACCCCCGGCTCAGCGCGACCGAGCTGATCCGCGTACTCCTCGCGGCCCCGGGGGAAGCCGACCTCACCGCCCTCGACCCGGTACGGGTCCGGTCGCTCATCGCCGACGTGCTCACCCAGCACGGCTATGACGTGCTCGACCGATCGCCGTACTACCCGGAACTCGACCGCCACCAGGACGCCCGCCGCGCGGTACGCCGCGCGTACGGGCCGCGGTTCCTCGACGCCCCCGACGAACAGGCCGTGCTCGCTGACCCGCTCCGCGAAGTCCTTGCCGCCGGAAGGGGGAAGTCGTGACCACCACCGTCGCCGAGCCGACTCGAGCGCGGGCACGGCAGACGTACTACTGGCGAGTGCGCAACGGGCGGACGCACCACCCACCCGAGAGCGCCGGTCAGGCGTGGCACATCCAGCCCGGACACCCCGGCGGCGCGTACTGCGACCTCGGCCAAGAGCTGGACCCGCCCGTACACCACACCCCGACCCTGCTCTCCCGCAGCCGGCCGACCGGCCGCCGGAGGGACGAGCAGGAGTTCCGCGGCGGGTGTCTCGCGTGCGAGTGGGAAGGCCCCGTGCACTCCGGCGACGGGTTCGGGGACGGTGACAACGAGGCGGTGGAGGACGCGCACGACCACGCATTCCCCGGCTGGCGCACGCTGCCGTCCCTCATCAAGGTCCAGGACCGGTGGGAACTACCACGCGATCAACGGCGCTGGGCTCAGCTGATCTCTCTCTACCCGGCGGGGTGGATGGACCAGGGTGCCCCGCTCCTAGCCTGGAGCCGCTACAGGGGCGAAGCCCATGCCCCACCACACAGGGGGCGGCCCCGCTACGAACTCCGCATCGACCGGCCGCCGAGAAACCGGACCAAGCGTGGGACAGCTCAGGGGGCCCTCTTCTGACGAACACCGTTCTTCGAACCAGGGCCCCACCTCTGTCCCGGCAAAGGTGGTTTAATTACTTCGCCGTCAGCGGAGTGGGCAACCTCCGATCGGCAAGGCGTCGCAACCGACGCCGCACTACTCAGACAACAAGCGACGGCCAGCGCACAAGGGCAACAAGGCGCTGGCCGTCAGTGTTCTCTCACCAGAAAGAACCTCACCATGCTATGCGACCGACACCCTGACTGTCCCCAGCCCGGCGACATCGCCCAGCTCAAGAGGGGTAACAGCATCAGCGCCGAGCACACCGACAGCTTCGTCATCGTCGAGGACTTCCCCCCGACCGGCCAGCTCCTCGTGCTTAACCTCCCCGTCGGCCACCCCGGTCGTGCCGACTGGGCCGCCGCGGTCCCCCTCAGCGAGATAGCCACGCTGACCCGGCTCGAACCGAGTGGTAGCCGTACGTGGGCGCCGGCCCCGAGGCCGGATGACACCGAATGATGACGCCAAGGGGGCGTGACCCCCGACCAGGAACAGGAGATGACCGTGCCCCGCAAGACTGGCCGCACGCTCTGCTCGCGTGCGGACCTGCGCAAGGTCCACAACATCAGTGAGCCCACGCTTCAGAACCTCTGGGCCGACCGCGAGAACAACGGCCACCCGTCTGTCGCGGAGATGATCGACGGCGTCATGCATTGGGATGGCGACGTCTGGGCGAAGTGGCACCACGAGCTTCAACGCCAACGGGCCGCGGCGAACACAACCAACCCGCCGAAGCTCGACGGTGACCCCGAAGAGATGGTTGGCCCGGCCGAGGCGGCGAAGGTCTGCGGGTTCGCGAACTCCGCCACCGTCTCCCACTACGTAAACAACCCGCCGGAAGGATGGCCCGACCCCGACGACTGGGATGAGCTTCCGACCCGTCGGCGCCCGAAGTGGAAGCGCTGGAGGCTGTGGCAGTACGTCGCGGATCGGAAAGGCCGCGGCCACGCCGGCGGACGCCCAACGGGCCGCCGCGGACTGGCCTACCCATACCAGGGCGACGAACGCCTTGCCCTCGCCCGCCGAGTCCTCGCCGAGAATCCCACCGCGACGAACGCGGAACTGATCCCCGGGCTCCAGACCCAGACGGAGAAGGTGTACTCCCGCCCCACCTGGAATCTGATCCTCAAGTCCGCCCGAGAACACCCCGAGGACTGACATGACCGCCGACTCCTCCCGCTGCCCGCGCTGTGCCGGGCCCCTCGGCGAACCTTCCGCGCGTTCGCGGCTCACTGCTGAGCGCGACGTCTTCATCTGCATACCCTGCGGAACAGACGAGGCCGTCCGTGACGCCGCTGGACAGCCACCCGTGCCGTTTGGTGAATGGCCCCTGCGGGGCTGATGACGGCGCCGCCGTGACACACGAAGCGGGTGGGGCAGGCCCAACGGCCTCCCCCACCCGCTTGCGCAGTTCGGTAACGCGCCCTACCGGAAGAGCAACGCGAGTACTCCGACGGAAAGGGTCATCGTGGCGACGAAGGAGCCACCCGCAGCGGTCAACGCGACCACGAAGTCCTCCTGCATGGCGTAGAAGAGGAACGCGGTCGCAAAGGCGACCACAAGGGAGAAGAGCACAGCAATTACGATGAGCAGCAGCCGGGTCCTGAAGTTCGGCAGCATGCGGATCTCTACCCAATCCGGCTTGCGGTGGTCGCGCCCGTGGCAAGGCAGCCTCAGCCCGACCACCTGACGAAAGTGGCCACTAGCTGAGGACCTGCCGACGTTTCAGATCCGCGCGGAGCCGACCCGCATCTACCGGCTGCCCCCAAGTGGGATTGAACTGATCCACGCGCTGTTGAGGGTTTCGAGTGTGTTCCGTTCTCCCAGCACGCCGACCCTGGGACAACGAAGACCTTAGACCGGCATTCCCGCGCCCGCCGTCAGCCTCATGCTCGTCTTGCTTGAGCCCGTCTATCGTGGCACGGCCGAACCGGCACATGAGGGCCATCTGGCGAAGTCATGCGGATCAGCTGCGATCGAAGGGGGGAACGCGACCGTCCTTCACGCCGCGATGTCGATCTTGTCGTGGCAGGCCGTCCGCAGCATGGTCAGCTTTGCGAACGCCTCTTTGTGCGACCGGGAATCTGGGTCGGCGATGGCTTCCGCCACAGCGGCTTCCAGCGACCGACGCTCTTCGTTGGGAATCACGAAGGTCCCGGAGAGATGAAAGCCGGTCTCGATCTTGCTGCGCAGGGTCAACTCCAATGCGTCCCAGGCGTCTTCAGCCGCCTCCTGAAGTCGACTCATTTCCGCGGCACCGCCACGCGCCAGCCTCTCCAGGCACCGGGCCATCTGCCGCGCGTCGCCCGCCAGGCGCGTCGCGAGCCGGCGCCCTCGGGAGAACACCTTCAGCGAAGCGGTGCACAGCGCGACGATGAGCCCCAGAGACGTGCCGACGACCACCGGTTCGAAGCGTTGAGGGACCGGCAGGCCGCGGGTGAGGCACAGAGCAATGCCAGCCGTGCCGCAGGCCATCGAGAACACCTGGAGTACCACTGCCCAAGTAAGGCGTCCTGCCAGCCGTTCGTAGGCGAAGCCCGTCGGCTCTGGCACACCGCAGAACACGTGGAAGATCCACACACCCATAAGGGCCAGACCTGCCGGTACGGGGTCGGCGGGCAGTCCGTCGGCAGCCAGGAGCACAACTCCGCCGAGCAGGAGCACATGCAGGACCATCGGCACGAAGGTGATCACGCGGTGCCAGATCTCGGACCGAGCCACGAACCACGGCTTCGCTACGGCGTAGGCGCTCCCCATCAGCAGTCCGGACGGGATGATCAGGGCACTCGCGTCGTAGATGCGGGCTGTTGCCGTGAGGACGACTCCCGCGGTCACGCAGGCCGTTCCGATCCACAGGCGTGGGCGCAGACGGTGGGCCAGAGTCGGGGCGGATGTGGAACCAGCGGTCACGGAAGAGCCTCCTCGGAACGTCGATCGACGTTCCGAGGAAAGCACCAGCCACTGACATGTCGGCTGCCGGCGTGAACGTCAGTCGTCCCGCTACGGCAAGGCGACCGCTCCTGTGCCCATACCGGCCGCGTCCGGGGCGGGAATCACGCATCCTCCCCAGCGGACTGGGCAGGCAGCACCACGCTGTCGGCGGGGCGGAAGACGGCCAGGCACACCCCACACAGCAGCGGCCCTTGTTCGTAGAAGTGCGGGGTAACCTGCTGGCGCCGGGGAACGGGGGTGCACTCGCAGACGATTGCGAAGCGGGAGCCGGAGCGTCCGCCGCGTGGCGGTGCGACGGCCTGCACGGTGGCCTGGAGCTGGACGGTGGCCGCGCCGTCGAGGGCGGCGATCACCTCAGCCCACTTCCGTGCTTCGCTGTCGGATAGGGGGCAGCGGCCCATGCCGATGACACGGGCCGCCCGTGGGGGCGGGACCAGGCCGACCTCGCGTGCAAGATTCCCGTACTTCTTGTTGTGCCAGCGCCGGTCACCGCCGCTGACGTCGGCGATGCCGCGAGTCAGAGCCAGACCGTGCGCGGCGTGGTGCAGCAGCCCCTCCATCATCGGACGGCCGCCGAGAGTGAGGGTGGCGGAGGAGACCTGAAGCTCCATGGTCAGGTGCCCGTCGCGTACGAAGCGTCGTCCGGTGCGCAGCGCCGTGCACTTGGTGGGGTCCTGGGCGCTAGCGGTGGGAGGGGTCGTGACGGAGATGTCCGGGACGCTGTCGAAGCGGCGCCGGATCTCGCGCCACGCGGTCTCGATCGCGCTGATGATGACCGCGCCGTGGACGACGGACGCGGCCGGGGACTGCGGTGGACCGGCCGGGATGGTGGGGGTGTCGGCGAAGAGGGTCAGGTCGCTCACGAGATGCTGCCTTCGAGCTGGGAGGGAACGTGGGAGGTCAAACCCCGAGAACAGCACGAGACCATCGCGGCCCTGCTTGGCGTCTCGGTGGGCACCCTCTCGTCACAGACGGCAGTCTGGCCTCAAGTAACCAACGTTTCCCGAGGATCGGCCGGACACCCCTCGAAGGGGGCCTCAGAGTCTTCAACAACTCCGACTCTGACAACCCCAGCACCTACTGAGTCTGGGTGTGTCATGGGCGGACGGGCAGTGGGCGCGGATTGAGCCATTGCTCCCGGACCGGTCGCCGAAGCGATGGACGCACCCTTCCGGGCTGCCAGTGGGCCCAGCGGAGCCATCGGCTGAGGCTGGCGGAGGCGGGCGGGCACACGCTGGCGGCTACGCCCGCGAACGATCACGATCAGCCAGCTCGCAACGTAGAGGGCCAGCAGGACCGCTGGGAGCGCCTCCCTCCCCGGCCACCACTGCACCGACGGCAGCGCCGGGATACTGCGCGGGTCGTCCGCGGGCGTCGTGCGTTGGAGCGCACTGCCGACCGCGAAACTGAGCGAGGTCAGGACGCCCACGATCACGGGAGCGATGGCAGCACGGAGCAGGACCAGGGCGCGCGTGCAGTGCCGGGCAACCGTGCCGGGATGCCTGTCTATCAAGACGGCGGCCTCGGCCCGGGTGTAGCCCAGGCCATGGGTCGCCCACACCGCGGTGCGCTGCGGGGCCGACAGGACCTGAGTCGCCCGGTAGACCGCGTCCCGGTTGTCTACCAGCGCGCTGAAGTCGGCGACTTCCGAGGCCGGGCAGCACAGCGGATCGGCTGCCCGCTTCTCGTCCAGGCGGTTGTGCTCCCCAAGGCGCGTCGCCAGGTGCACGACCTCAGTACGGATCAGCTTGTGAAGGTAGGGGCGCGGTTTCCGTACAGCGCCCGGGTCCCGCAGTGCCGTGGCGAAGGCGCTGCTGACGATGTCGTCAGCGTCCGCCACCGACTCTGGCACCCCCGCGTCAGCAAGAAGCCTTCTGGCCTTACCCGTAAACTCGCCCCGGTACTCCACAAACACCCGCGCCAGCGAATCGGCGGTCACCGCCTCCGGCTGAGTCACCGCATCCTGCCCTTCCCCTGCTTCGCCTGCTTCCCCTCGCCGGACGGCGCGCGCCTCGGATGATCGCCGCCGCGCTCGGCGCGGATGATCTCTGCCTTGCCTCGCGCCCGGATCCGGTACGCCACGCTGTTCAAGAGCTTTTTCAAACTCGGGACCAATAGCAGGATCACCAACGCCACGATGCCAACGACCTCCACGGCCCAACCTCCCGTTCAGTGTGCGGCCGTTGAGGGCTCAGGTACACGAGCGGCGGCCGTTCTCTTTGAAGGGCCGCGAGGGCGCCGTTCTGATGACACCGGCCCCAAGATTCTTTTCGGGGCCGGCGCGTACACCGAACCCATGCACGACTGGGCATGAGGAAACACGGCAGCACCGACCTGATGGTGGCTAAGCGGAACCTACGTCGTGAGACACCACGTCGGCGGCAGACGACATGACAGAGCTGTAAGAGGCAAGCCGATAACAGCGAAAACCTGACAGCCAGAGGTTCTCTGTAATTGTCCGGTGCGGCTGGCGGCTGCACCCGTCGGCGGTCGTGACCAGCGAGGTGAAAAGTCCCCCGCACCATCGGCGCCGCGGTTGTGTTGTGTAGTTCTACCTTGCATTTTCGGCGAGCGGGCCGATCTCGCGCGCTACTTCGGCATCAACGGCGTGGCTCACGACGAGGTGTGCTTCGAGTCGCCGTCCGGCGACGTCGCGGCGGCCGACTGGGCCCGCTGTGCCCAGCCGGTGCGCGCTGACCGCCCCGACGGATTCTTCGCAGCAGAGGACTGCACACGAGAGGCCGCCTGCGGGGTCATCGCAGTGCGTCGGCTGCTCGACCGCCCACCGTTCTTGCTGCTACTCGACTTGCTCATCACGATCACCTCACATAGCCATCATCCGGCCGACCGTGACCCCTTGCATTCCGACTTCGCCGACGCTCAGTGCAAGATCCAACTGGCCTGTACAGCCTCAGATGCACGGTCGCGGCTGACCTGTGCAAGGTCAGCCGCGACCGGACAGTAATCCGGAACGGAACCCGCAAGTTCCAGCCGATCTTGAATCTTGAGGACCAAGGTATCGTCACTCCGTGACGATACAATCAGCCAAGATGACCGGATCTGACTGAACGGAAGCAGGGGGTGAGCGGGCCGGTGGGGTGGACGACCATGATCGGCCCGTCCGACGAGCAGGTTGAGTACCGCCTTACCGGCGGTCACGGCTGCGGGAAGTCCACCACGGTCGACGCTGCCCCTCTCGTCGCCGCCATCGAGGCCAAGGCCGAAGCGGCCGGTGCCCCCGTCGCGTCCCTGCTCGGCTCCCGCGAGGCCAAGCGCGCCTTCTTCCGCGCCCGCGGGCTCATCCGCAGCAAGGGCACGGCGCGGTTCACAGGGTACGACGCCGTCGAAGTCGCTGCCGCAGCCGGACTCGAAGCCTGCGACCTCTACGGCGAACAGGCCCTTCCTCCAAGGGCCGCCGACGGACAGGTGGACTACCACCTGGACGCCAGCGAACGCCCCCTGCTGTGGATCGGCAACGGCCTCACCGAGTTCGACATCACCCCCGGCAGCGTCCTCGCCCCCGAGCACTTCCAGGCCGCCCGCCGCCTCATGCACGGCGAGGACCCCCGGACCGGGCAGACCCTCGTAGAACCCAAGCTCGCCATCGCGCCGACCGCCAAGCTCCCCGCCGCCCCGCTGGCTCGCGCCATCCGCCGTGCCGCCGCCGAACGCAGCGTGAACCCCCTGACGCTGCTGGACTCCAAGCGCAAGCAGGACGCCTTCCGCAGGATGGAGAACCAGCTCAAGCGGTTCGGTGAATCGCACCGCATCCCCGCCTCCACCCTGCTCAAACTCGCCGACGCCGTCGGCATCGACGCCGTCGACCTGTACGGCGAAGACACATTGGAGAAGGCCGTGGCCGCCGAGACGGGTGGCCACCTCGACGCCCGCGCACTCCTGCGCGCCGTCGAGGCGCGCGCTACCGAGATCGGACAGCAGCCCGCCGACCTGTTCACCGCTGCGTCCATGAAGCGCCGGTACATCCAGACCGCGGGCGAGGGCGAACGACGGCTTCGGGATCTGCCCATGGACGTCCGTGCAGCCGTCGCCATGGCCAAGGCGGCAGGACTCGCGCTCGAGGACGTGTGGGACGCCGAGGAGATCAAAGCCGCCCTCCTCGAAGGCCGCGTGCAGGTCGGCAACTTCGGCGCCGACGTCACCTTGGACCTCGCGAAGTCGAAGAGCGCGTTCCTCGCCTACGCCCCGGAAGAGATCGCCGCCCAGGTGGAGGGCATCTATACCTCCGCCGGCCGCGAGTCCATCAGCGCCCTGGAGCACTGGACCGCGTACGCCATGCGCGGCCACCACGGCGACGGCGACGAGGCCGAGACCGTGAAGACGAGCGGGTTCTCCGGCTGGATGATGGTGCACCGCGCCGCCAGGCCCGTGGACGGCGCCCCGTACGGCGACCCCCACTTCCACCTGCACTTCACCCTGGCCAACATGGTCAAGGGCACCGACGGCAAGTGGTCCACCATGGCCAGCGGGGGCCGCGACCTCCACCGGCACACCCGCGCCACACAGTCCCTCATGAACGCCCGTATCCGCAGGGAGCTGACCGACACCTTCGGCATCAGCTTCCGCCGCGAGGAGCGGACCGGCGCGTGGGAGATCGCGGCGATTCCCGAGGGCACGATCCGCCTGTTCAGCAAGCGTGACAGCCAGGTCCGGGACCTGCTGACGAAGCTGGGCATCGACTACGACAGCGCCACGACCCGCGAGCGCACCGCCGCCTCCACCGCGTCCAAGGCCGCGAAGAACGTCGAAGCCGCCGGAGTCGGGGACGACGTTCTTCGCGCCTACTGGCAGGCCGAAGGCCGCGCTGCCGGTGACGATCCCGAGGCCATCGCAGCCAGCGCGATGGAGCAGGACCGAGCGGATCAGAACCCTGGTCTGGACGAGCTGTGCGCCCAGGTCTTCGACCCGAAGACCGGCTTGACCAGCCACTCCAAGGAGTTCACCCACGCCGCCGCCATCGCCGCTGTGCTGGATGCCCTTCCGTACGGAGTCGCGAACGCCGAGGAGGCCGAACAGCTCACCACTTCCGTCCTCCGCCACGCCGGTTACGCGGTTCAGCTGAACCCGAAGGGCGCCCAGCACTTCACGCACGCCGACCGGTACACGACGGCGGACATCGTGGCCGCGGAAACGCTGATCGTCGCCGAGGCCACGAACCGGCTCAACAAGCAGGCCGCCGTCGTCAGCCGCGACACGGTCGACATGACCCTGTCCACCGTCGAGGCCCAGCACGGCGGCAGCTTCGCGTTCTCCGACGAACAGCGCGCCGTCCTCGAACGACTGCTCACGGCCGGGCACGGGATCGACTCGGTGGAGGGCATCGCCGGATCGGGCAAGACCACGATCATGGACACCGCCCGGCAGGCATGGGGGGCCCACGGTCTTGTCATTGCCGGCGCGAGCACGGCCGCCGTCGCCGCCGCGAACCTGAAGGCGGAGGCGGGCATCGAGTCCCGCACCCTCGCGTCCTGGCTCACCGGCATCCGAAACGGCGGCCCCGGCCTCACGGGCGTTGACGTGCTGGTCGTGGACGAAGCCGCCATGTGCGATGACCGCGACATCGCCGAACTCCTCACCCACGCTGCGGAAACCGGAACGAAGGTCGTCGGCATCGGTGACCCCAAGCAGTTGCACTCGCCCGGCATCGGCGGGTCCTTCGCCGCCGTGCACCACATCGTTGGCGGACTCAGCCTCAGCGAGAACTTCCGGCAGAAGGACTTGGTCGAGCGCCGGGCACTGGAACTGTGGCGCGACGACAGCCGCGTGGAAGCGCTCCGTACCTTCGCCGGAACCGGCCGCGTACACGCCCTCGCGGACAAGGACGCCACCCTCGCCGCGATGCTCACCGTCTGGGCCGACAAGCGCGCCGAGTACACCGACGACCACACCGCCGTACAGCAGCTCCTCATGCTGGCCGCCACCAACGAGATCGTGGAGGAACTGAACGTCGGGGCCCGCGCCCTGCGGATGGCGAGCGGTAACTTCACCGGCCCGGAACACGTCTACGCTCTCCCCGGCGGTGGCGAACTGACGCTGTCCGTCGGGGACCAGGTCCTCCTTCGGACCAACGACTACCGGGGCAAGCGAAGCCGCGGTGAGAACGAGGATGTACTGAACGGTTACCGCGGAATCGTTCGCGCCGTCGATGAGGAGCGCCAGGTCCTTGTCGAGTGGCGTGAGAAGACCGCCGACGGCCACCGAGACGTAGCCGAATGGGTCGACGCCGACTACATCGCGCAAGGAGGACTCAGCCTCGGGTACGCGATCACCGGCCACAAATCCCAGGGCCTGAGCGTCCAAGAGGCCCTGGTCTACGGCCCCGGCGCGCAGGCGAATGCGCTCTACACGATGATGAGCCGGGACAAGAAGGAGTCCCACCTATTCCTGCCGCTGTCCGTCTACGAATCCGACGCCGACCGCGCCCGTGGAGGCGACGCCCTCACCGAGCAGGAACAGCTTGACCGCGCTGTCGCGGGCCTCATCCGCGAGATCGAGAGCGGCACCGAGGAACGCATGATCCTCACCGAACTCCCGAAGAACGTGGTCCCCGCCCACATCCGGCAGGCGGTAGCCGATCTACCGACCCCGCACGCTCCCGGAACCGGTGGCCCTTACGAGGCGGAAGGCCCCGAGGACGCGCCGGAGCCCGACGAACGGCACACCCCGAGTACCACCGAGCGGCCCACGACGCCGGCCTCAGCACCGGATACCGCGCCGACGGCTGACCGTCCGTACGCACATCTCAGCAACGCGACCCTTCGCGACGCTGCGCGCAAGGCGGCCACGGCCGCGCGCGCCACCAGGACGGCGGCCGAGAAGGCGGAGACGGTAGCCGACCGCGCCGAACAACAAGTCGCCGCCGGAACCGGCCCGAACGTCCTCGCGCTCGACCGTCGCCAGCAGGACATTGCCCACCGCGCTGCCGCGATCTGTGAAGTTCAAGCGCTGAGGGGGGTTGTCGCCGAACGGACCGCTGATCTACGCGGCGTCGAGGAACGTGTTGAAAGGCTCCAACAACAGCTGACCGCCACCGGTCGATTCGGGCGACCAGTGTTGCGCGGGGATGCCAGGAGCACAGTCGAAGCCGACCGTGGCGAACTTGTCCATGGGTACGAACAGGCCGTGCGTGAGCTGGAGCAGTTGAATGGGAGACTCCGCGAGGCGCCCGCGTCCGCAGGTCCCGCCGATGAGTTCGACGCCGTGCTCATCGAGGCGAACATGTCCGAGCCAGACAAGCTCGCACTCCGGCGACGAGCCCAGGAGAAGGACAACCAAAGCGCCAAGCGCCTCCGAGCGGATGCAGTCACGGCGCGGAGCACCTCTCGCGGTGCTGAACACCGAGCGTCCGGTCTCCAAGAGGAGATCACGCATCGGACTCAAGATGGACGGCGGAGGGCCGATGCTGGAAAGCCCTCGACGCCCTGCGCCGCGAAGCCGGAATCGCCCTACGCCAGCCGCACTACGGCGGAGTTCTCGCATCCCGATCAGCCTCCGGAGGCTGCCCCGGACACGCCAACGATGTAGAAGACAGCCTGGCGAGGCTTCCCCGGATGACGCGTCGACTGGTCCGCAAGGCACCGTCGAACGGGGCCGAGGGTGGATCGGATTGCCTATGTGCGCGTGGCCCGGCGGGCTCGGACGAGTTGTACGACGACGGGGTTGTCGGACTCGGGAGCGCGCAATAGGTCGATCGCCTCCACGCGAAATGCGTAGTCGACCAGCACGTCTTCCCAGAGCTGGGGCGTCAAGACCCACATGTGCACAGGGATCGGCTCCTGGCCGCGAATCCGGATCATCTCCTGCCGAGGTGCGACCACGGAGGAAGGACCGTGTCCGTGGAGGTTGGTGTGCAGTGCGGAGAAGACCAGCCGTCCGCCCTCGATGAGCCCGTGCCGGAGCGCCGGCAGGAGGTAGTGAGGGTCGTTGCACGCGAGGGTTCCGATCGCGTAGGCCGTGTCGTACGGCTTGGCGGTACGGAGGTGCTCAACGACGTCGGCGTTCACGAACTGGACGCCAGGCACTGCGCTGAATTGCCGGACAGCCCGCTGATGCTGGGTGGGCGACAGTTCGACTGCGTCTACCAGGGCGCCATGGTCGCGTGCGAGGTGCACGGCCTGATGCCCAGGTCCTGATCCGAAGGCCAGTAGCCGCTTTCCACGGAGGGGTCCGAGCGCATCGGTCCCCGGTCCGACGCCGTCCCAGAACCCCCACTTCATCTGCTCGGGAACCGGTGGCATATATCCCCGGTCGAGTTGCATCTGGCCGTAGCGGACCCAGGTCTGCGTGTTCACCGTGTGCGTGTTCAACTCTGCTGTCCCGTCGTCGAGCCGGTCCGAGCATCGGCAGTCTCGCCCCGGTCCACCAGGTCCCGAGCGGCGATGCGGGCCATGTGCCGTGCGAACACGGCCTCTGCATCGGGGTTCATTCGCATGAGCGCGACCATGCCGGTGGTGATGACGTCACATACCTCGGACTCGACGTCATCCCATGGTGATGTGTGAGAACAGCCGATGCTCGAAGTTGTTCCACTTCGAGGTGCCCGGCGGAAAGTGACAGACGGTCACCGTGAGACCCATCTGGGCGGCGAACGTGGCGAGTTCGGCCTTCCATAACCGGTAGCGGTAGCTGTTGGACCCTCCGCAGTCCGCGGTGATCAACAACCGGTCCGCGTCCGGGTAGTCCACCTGGCCACGGACCCGCCACCAGCGGCGGATCGACTCGACGGCGAAAACCGAGGTGTCGTGATCGGTGCCGACGTTCACCCAGCCGCTGTCGTGGGCCAGATCGTAGATGCCGAAGGGTATTGCTACCTCGACGTCGGGGCCGATGAAGTAGAAGCTGTGGTCCTCCACCTGCATTCACGCCCTGATCGGCTCCGGCGTCGGCCTGCTCGACTGCTCCCGCAGACTGAACCTCGCCCTGAACACCGTCAAGCTACGCCCGCATCCCCGAACCGCCCGCCGATCGCATCGCCCCCCGCTACCGGCCCACCCTGGTCGACCCCTACCGCGACCACCTGCGCCAGCGCCGGTCCGGCAACCCGGCCGTCCCCGTCACCCACCTCCTGCACGAGATCAGGGAACTGGGCTACACCGGCAGTGCCAACCTGCTGGTCCGCTACGTCAACCAGGGCCGGGCCGAAGGCGACCGCCCCGTGACAACCCCCGGCCGCCTCGCCCGGCTCCTGCTCACCCACCCCGAACGCCTGCGGACCAAGGACACCGACCTGCTCGGCCTCCTCACTGCGGCCTGCCCGGAGATGACCGCACTCGCCCGACTCACCGGCGAGTTCGCCGCACTCCTGACCCCGGCCCAGGCCAACCACGACAAGCTCAGCCAGTGGATCACCACAGTCCGCACCGCCCACCTGCCCCACCTGCACAGCTTCTGCAACGGCCTCGAACTCGACCGCGCCGCTGTGAACGCCGGCCTCACCCTGCCCCACCACAACGGCCGCACCGAAGGCGTCAACACCCGCACAAAGAAGATCATGCGGCAGATGCACGGCCGAGCACGATTCGACCTCCTCCGCCACCGCATCCTCCTGCAATAGGGAGAACGCACCGTCACCACCGACTACGGAACAGAGCCGCTCGTTTGACAGACCCACGCCGAGCAGGCGACGGCCGAACCAACGAATCTGAACACCCATCAACCCCTGTTGACCAGCTGATCAGCACCTGCCGCATGACGGGGGAACCTCAGTGCGTGACCGAGTCTGGATTCTGGCTGGATGGAGTTGGCTGGCGGGTCGGCGCGGAGGTAAGTGTGTACGCCGACGGGGGGCGAGCGTTTTGGGTAATCGCGCTGCCCATGTGCAGGCGGCGTCCCGGCAGGTTGCCGGTGGGCTGCCGGTCGGGTTCCTGGTGGAGCGGTGGCGGACGCGAGAGCGTTCTCGTGTCGTGGACGATGCGTGCGCGGCCGGTCCGAGGCGAAGCGGGCCGACCGGGCGACCAGAAAAGGGGGGCATAAGTGTGAAGGTGCGCAACCGATGGATCATTGGGCGGCACAGTGTCGGAGTGCCGGATGTGCGCCTGATCGCCGTGCCGCAGTCGGGAGGTGGGGCCGGAGCGTTCAACAGCTGGCACGGACACCTCCCGGAAGGTGTGGAACTCGCCTGGCGGTGCTGATCTCGGGTGTCCGGGCCCCGCACGTTCCCCCGCGTGAGCGCATCGGCGACAAGGACGACGGCGAACACCTCGCCCGGCTGAACGCGAACGCGGGGCTGAGACCCGAGCTGCTGGAGTACCCCGACTTCGTGAAGGACCTCATGGACGGCATTCGAAAGGACCTAGTCCACGCCGATGACTACCTCGTGCCCGACCTGCCCGTGCTCACCGTCCCTCTGCACGTGTTCGGCGGGACCGGAGACGGTGTCACGCCAGCCTCCGACGTTGCCGGGTGGGAACGCTGCGCCGGCGCGGGGTTCGGCGTGACGCTGCTGCCCGACAACCACTCCTACCCGACCAGCGAGGCCGGGAGTGTGGTGGCCGCGATCGTGGCCGCCGTACCCGAACTCGCGGACTGGCGGGCGGCCACGGCTGGTCAGGTGTGGTCGTGAGACACTTCGTAGTCCTCGGGCTCAGGTCTCTGCGGCGGCGGTGGTACCGGCCGTCCCCCGCCCCCAACTCCCGGCCGTCCGACCTGCTGGACGAGTTGATCGACACCGATGAGTGGGCCCGGGGCGAGCACGCGTCCGTCGAGGAGCACTCCCGGCACGCCGGACGGTCGTTCCACGTCGAGACAATGACCGAGAACGGCATGCACGACGTCGTCGTGGTGACCGCGTCGGGCCCGCACGGTGCAGGCGTTCCCCTCGCTGGCCTGTCCGCCGAAGAGCTGGCCGCCGTGCGCTCGGTCGTACGCGCCGCGCTCGACCTCACCGGGCACCAAACCGGTCGCGCCGTCACCGAGGTCGCTCTCACCGAGGCCGGTCCGCGCATCGTCGCGTTCCAGATCGACCACACCTGACCTGCGCGGATGCCTCGTTACCGGAGCGGGGCACCGGTGCGGGAACGATCCGGGACCGACCACCCGCATTGTGGTCTCACCAACAGGCACGACCTACCAGGGAGACACCATGGGACGCAGGATCGCCGTTCTGATCGCCGCCGCCGCCGCTGTCATCGCCGTCGCCGGCGCCGTCCACCACGACGGCAACGGCCACCACCCGCTCGCCGAGGACAAGGGCCCCACGATCATCGTGCGGTGAACCCTGCGACCTGAAAAGGCTCCGGGGCACGACGTCGGCTCTCGGGGACGCCGAGATCCGTGAACAGTACCTCCGCCGCGGCCCGGTGGGTGACCGCCGTCAACTCGTCGCCCCGGGCACGGGCCGCCATCGCCATCCCGCTCAGCGCGTGGGCCTCCTCCATCCGGTAGCCGATGGCCGACGCCACCTGGTACGCCTGTACGTGCAGGGACAGCGCCTTGTCGTGGTCACCGCAGGCTCCGAACAGCCGGCCGAGCATGTTCTTCACCTTGGCCTGGCGCAGCGGTGACGTACTCCGCTCGACCAGGATCTGTGCCTGGTCGGTGTGTTCCCCGCAGACCTTGGCATCCCCGCGGTGATGGGCGAGTATCGCCGACAGGGCCAGGGTGACCGCGGCCTGGCCGGGGTCCGTCCGTTCGTCGTACATCGCCCGAGCCTCGCCCAGGGAACTCTCGGCCGCCGCCAGGTCGCCCATCCCGACCTGCGCCAGCGCGAGGTCGGTGAGGGCGACGAGTGCTGTCTCGTGCCGGCCGGTCTGCCGGATCAGCGCGATGGCCCGCCGGGCGGTGTCGGCGGCCTCCTCGTAACGGCCCCACTGCTCGTACAGCGCGCTCAGCACGGTGAGGCTCTCGGCCTCCGCGCGGGGCGTACCCAGTTCGCGCTCCAGGGCGACGGCCGCCTCCAGATGGCCCAGCGCCTGATCGAACTGCCCTCGCATGCTCTCGTGCAGACCGAGGGCGCCTTCGCTGTGCGCCTGGGTGGGGCGGTCGTCCGCGGCCACCGCCAGATCCCGGCCCTCACGCGCCGCGCTGACGCCCTCGTCCTGCAGGCCCAGCTTCCAGCAGGCCACACCCAAATTGGAGAGGCAAATGCTGAGCAGCCCGGCATCGCCGATCCGGCGGGCGGCGGCCACCGCGGTGCGGCTTACCCGCGCGAACTCCTGCAGGCTGCCCCGGAGGTTGAGGTAAAAGGCCAGGTTGCGGATGAGGAACACCACGTGCCGGTCCAGGGATTCTCGCTCGGCGAGGCCGATGACCGAGACAAGGGTGGCGTCCTCCCGCGCGAACCACGCCTGCGCGTCGTCGGCCTGGGAGAAGCGCGGCAGCGAAGCGGCCGACCGGGGCAGCCCGGTGGGGCGTTCGCTGCGGCCGGGGAAGAGAACCGCGCAGGCCGCTTCGGTGGCCGCCAGATAGTAGTCGACCAGCCGCATGGCGGCGGCCGGTCCGTTCTTCGTTGGCATCCGGTCGTCCAGGCTACGGGCGAAGCTGCGTACCAGGTCGTGGTACACGTACAGACCCACCTCCGGCTGTTGAAGCAGGTGCGCGTCCAGCAGTTTCTCCAGCCGGTCCTCGGTCTCGCGGACGTCGAGTCCGAGCAGGGCGGCGGCGGAGAAGACGTCGACGGCCCGGCCGGGGTGGAAGGACAGCAGTAGGAACGCGGAGCGGCAGTCGGCGGTCAGTCCCTGGTAGGACAGGCGCAGGGTGGTGGCCACGCCACGCTCGCCGGAGTTGAGCTCGTCCAGCTTGTACGTCTCGTCGCGCAGCCGCTCGACCATGTAGCGCAGCGACCACGACGGCCGGTTGCGTAGCCGCGCGGCGGCGATCCGCAGCGCCAGTGGGAGGTGGCCGCAGAGTCGGACCAGCTCGGCGGCCTCCGGCGGCTCGGCGGCGGTCCGCTCGGCGCCGAGGACCTCCGCGACGAGGCTCGTGCTCTCCTCAGGCGCCATCACGCCGATGGAGATCCACTTCGCGCCGTCCAGGTCCAGCAGTCGGGCCCGACTGGTAACAATCACCAGACAGCCGGGGGATCTCGGCAGCAGGCCGATCACCACGGCGACGTCCACGGCGTTGTCCAGCAGGATCAGCATCCGCTTCCCGGACAGCTCCGACTGCCACACCGCCGCCCGTCCCGGTAAGTCGTCGGGGATGCGCTCCTCCGGGACACGCGCGTCGCGCAGCAGGATCTCCAGCGCGGTGGCCGTGGTGACCGGTTGTTCGTCGGGGGTGTGGCCGCGCAGGTCGATGTAGAGCTGCCCGTCGGGGAACTCGTCGGCGAGCTGATGGGCGGCGCGTACGGCCAGCGAGGTCTTGCCGGAGCCGCCCATCCCGTCGAGGGCCACGATGCGGGTGCGCTGGCCCTGCTTGCGCGCGCTCGCCGTGATCTGTCTCAGCTCCCGCTCCCGGCCGACGAAGTCGGCCAGGTCGTAGGGAAGGTTGCGGGGCGGATCGGCGGGCGCGGCGGTCGGCGGCGCCGGCGGGGCGGCCTTCGACGGCGGCTCGAGGGGGGCGGGCGCCGCCAGTGAGGGGTGCTCGCGCAGCATGTCCTCGTACAGCCGGCCCAGCGCCGGGCCGGGGTCGATCCCCAGCTTCTCGACCAGGCGTTCCCGGACTTTGCCGTACTCGTCCAGGGCCTCCGCGCGGCGTCCGGAGCGATACAGCGCAAGCATCAGCTGGCCACACAGCGTCTCGCGCAGCGGGAACCGTCCGACGTGGCCGCGCAGTTCGCTGACCAGCTCCGCGGTCTCGCCGAGCGACAGCCGCAGCTCGAAGTACCGCTCCACGGCGGCCATGTGCCGCTCCTCCAGCAGCACCGTGGCGGCCTCAATCACCAGGCCGTCCAGCCCCGACAGCGCCGGGCCGCGCCACAGCGCAAGTCCGGCCCGCAGCGCCTCGGCCGCCTCCCGCGGCTGCCCGCTCGCGGCCAGCTCCTTGCACTGGTCCAGCCGGCCGGTGAACTCATGCAGGTCCAGCTGGGCCGGCGTCACCACAGCGGTGTAGCCTGATCCGTCAGTGACGAGTACCTGACCGCCCTCGGGAATCCGGCGGCGCAGATTAGCCACGCTCTTACGGATCTGATGGGCGCCCGTGGCGGGTGGATCCTCACCCCACGCGGCCTCCATAAGCCGCGGTACGGGCAGCATGTGACCGGCGTCGAGCAGCAGGGTGGCCAGGACCCGGCGCTGGATCGGGCCGCCGAGTTCGAGCCGGACACCGTCGGCCCAAGCCTCGAGCGGACCCAGAACGTTGAACCGCAGACCGTCACCGTCGATACTCGCCATCCGCAAACCTCTCCCGTGTGGCATCAACGAAGCAAGCCCTCCGTGTGCATGCGGATCATAGGATCAGGGCGTCGTCCTACACTGGTGCGAGCGCGGTGAGGGTGACGGGCAGCGACTGGAATGAGTTGGAGGCGTACCTCTGCTCCGGGGTGAGCCCGTCCAGGTCGTGAGCGGCGACGTCGAAGTGGGTGAACAGGGTGTCGAGCGCGATCGTGGCGGTCATGTGGCCGAGTGGTGCGCCGATGCAATAGTGGGCGCCGCGGGCGAAGCTGAGGTGCTGGGCGGCTGTGGTGCGGCTGAGGTCGAAGGTGTCGGCTGTGGGCCCTTGGGGTTGTAGATGTAGCCCGGCGGGCAGGGATCTCGGTGTCGTCGGTGAGCTTGCACATGCCGTCACCCTTGCCGCCGCCGCTGCCCGTGCCGGAGGAGCCGCCGCTGCTGGAGCTTCCGGAGCCGCCGCCGTTGCCATCGGTGCCGGCGCCGACGCAGATGTCCACGTTCGAGCAGCTGCCGGCGGGCGGATCGCCGTCTCCCGCGTAGGCGAGGGTGGGGTGTTGAGAAGGGCGGAGAGCGCGGCGGTGACAGTCAGTCCACGGACTCATGGACAGTAGCTCCGTCATCAGCGTGTGGAGCTTGAGGCCATCGTCGTCGGTGTAGGCGGGGGCAGTTGCCTGCTGCGGGTTCACAGCATCTCCTTTGCCGTGGGGGCCCACCCGGTCATCCAGGGCCGACGCGGTGATGGCTCTCCGTATGGGCTGGCCGTGTGCATGAGTGCTCGTCAGGGGTATGTGGCGGCGATCGCGCCAGCGAGACGTCGGAACTCAACCGGTTCGGAGCTGGGCGCCGGCGTGCGGCCGTATCCGCTCAGGACGATCGCTTTTTGCTGGTGGCCGAGTTGGTGGACTTCGCGCCGGACCCATCCGGCACCGAGTTCCGTGAGCTGCTTGTCGGTGAGTCCCATCGGTTGGTGAAATGCTGCCGTGCCGGTGCTGCTGTCGTGGACCTGCCACCCAGTGCGGTTGCGGCGTTCAGGGTCCGCGCCGACGTGAACGATTGCGTAGAACACGCCGTCGGGCTTCAGCCATCGCCCCACGTCTGTGAGCAGCCGACCGGGTTCCAGATAGGGCAGGCCGTAGCGGCAGGTCACGAGATCCAACGTGCCGGGACGCAGTTCGGTGGGGATGGGGTCGGCCACGATGTCCCAGAGCGCGTACGCGAGGCCTTCCCGCAGTCCTTCGGCTTCGGCCTGCCGCAGTGCCTGATCGGAGAAGTCGTAACCGGTCACCGCCATGCCCCAGGCGGCCAGTTGCTGTGTCCATTGGCCTGTGCCGCACGCGAGATCGATGGCGGTCATGCCGGCGCGCGGGCCTACGCGCTGATGGAAGTGCTCGGATTCCGCGGGACTGACTGCGGTCGTCGGGGCCGTTGCGGCCCATTCATTCCAGTCGTCGGCCGACAGCCTGCAGCTTCTCGGGGCGGCAGCGGTCATGGTGTGGTCTCCGGCGGTTCTTCGGTGCAGCGGACCCGGCGTAGGCGCTTCAAGTCGAAACGGGGATCGACTACTTCGCCTGCCGGTACGCCGAACAGGTTCACCGGTGAGGGCTTGTCCGGCGGTGTCGGAAGTGCGGACAGGGCGGCCTGCGGCTCGAGCACGGGGAGCTGCTCCTCGCACGGGCGGGCTGACTCGGCCATGGCCCCGCTGGCCGCCGAGCCAGTGTGCTCCGCTGGCCACGCCGGGTTTCCGCGCCAGCGTGCGTTCGGGTGTGCGTCTGGAGTGCTCATGAGCGCCTCCTTGCTGCGGGATAGCGCGGCGCGAGTGTGATGCGGAGAGGGCAGGCAGGCCTCGGATCTCCGTCTGCGGCGTGGGGCGGATACCGCATGACGCGCTGCCTTCCGCGCGGCCTGACCGCTCGGTGACTCCGGCGCATACGCGGACGGGACGCGTGGCGGGCGCCCGCAGGCGGGGCAACCGCGGGTCGCTGGAGTGTGGGCGAGAGCCGGTCCGAAGAGGTTGGGAAGCTGGACCGGCCCCCGCCCGGACTCCCGGCCGTCCCGGCTAGGGAGATAGGTGGGCGGCCGGGAGTGTCTGAAAGGGTTCTCGCAGGTCACACAGACAAGGGCGGAGCCCGGCGAGGCGGTGTTCGTCCGGTCTGTGTGGCACGTGCATGAGTGGACCTCCCGTGGATGCGTTCGAGACGGAGTCGGCATGAGCGCAGGGGATCACGCCGCGTAGTCGGACGCTTCGGCTCCGCTGTTCGGCGATATTGCTACGCGCAAACACCTTGTGTCAACGATAGTTTTCGGCTGTCAAACGATCGTTTAGTGACGGATGCTAGCTGCGCGGTATCGCCCGACGGGTGTGTATGGCACCCGTATATCCCTGTCCGGGGCTTACGTCGGTGTTGTTAACGATCACATGTGGCCAATAAACGATCGTTGAAATGTGGGCGGGGTTGCGCGTACGCTGCCATGCACGCCCAAGAGAGCCGCCCCCCGGGCCCCCAGGGAGTACAGCGTTGGAGCCGCACACCGCACTGCCAGAGACGCTTCAGCGCCTGGGCGAGCTCATCCGTGAGCGAGGCTTGAATCGATCGGATTTCCTCGACCCGCAGATTCTGGCCGCCAGGACGGCTCTGCCGGAAAGCACCATCCGCCGCATGCTCAACGGCCGCAAGCCGCCGGCCGACACGGTCAACGAACGAGTCGGCACCCGCATGCAGGCGCTCAGCACCGCGTATCTTTCCCGCACCGGCAAACGTATGTCGGACCTCGCCACTGAGATCTCCGAACGCTTGGGGATCTCCGAAGTCTGGGCGCGCTCGGTCTGCGATGGCAAGAAAGTGCCCAACGTCGAACTCCTGCACCACCTGGTGGGGTTCTTCGCCGTCGAGGGCGGCGAGTCATTCTTCACGGCCCCGGCCGACGAAGCGCTCAACCGGGTGCTGCTGCCCGAGGTGAAACGTCTGGAGAGCCCCGAGCCGGACCCCGTGGCAGCCCTGCTGGACCGATACGGCGTCAAGAGCACCGATCTGCGGCTGCACGGCTCCCTGTCGCGTGAACAGCTGGAGCGCATCCTGGAAGGAGTCCTGCGGTCGGTGCTGCCTCAGGAGGGAGACACCAAGCAATGAGCATCAAAGCGATGAAGTCGCTGTTGAGCGCCCTGGGAAGGGAAGCATCGAAATCGCTTCAGCGGCCCGCTGAACCCCAGGACGTCATGGAGGAGTTCTGCCGCGCCATGAGCGTCCGCAAAGGCCGGCCCATCACGCTCAAAATCAGCGCCTTCCCGCCGGACCTCGGAGTATCGGGCGCGCGCCTGGATCTCGGAGCCCGTTCCATCATCGTTGTCGAGGAAGCCACCGCACCAGAGGCGCAACTGGTAATCCTCGGCCACGAACTGTGGCACGAGGAGGAAGAAGACAGAGGACATCACGTGGCCGGCCTGCCCGCAGCCGCCCGCACACTCACGGCCGAGCAGCACCCCGACACCATCCGCCGGGCCATCGAACAGATCCTCGACGCACACGAAGTTCCCCGCGAAGCCATCCTCACCGTTGCAGCCCGGGCACAATCCGCCGAGGAACACGAGGTGGACGCGGAGACCTTCGGCCTGCTCTTCGGCCGTGAAGTACGCACCTGGATCAAGGGCCGCTACGCGCAAGGACCGGTCAGCGCCGCGACCGTCGAGGGACGCATCAACATCTCCCTCCTCAACCGAGGCGGCCGCATCCTCTGATGGACATCACCGACATCCACCTGCCCTACGCCCTGCCCACCGCACTGCTGCTGGCCGGGCTCGTGGCCAAGTTACCGACCTTCCTCCGCTCCTGGAGAGACTCAGAAGCCCGCGCGACGTGGATCGTCCTGCTGTGGGCGTCAGCCGTCTTCCTGTCCGTCGCCCCCGCCAGCATCCACAAGATCAACACGGTGACGGGCGTGCCGAACATCGCGGCACCCTGGACGTATTCACTGCTCACCGGGTTCTGCGGCGCCTGCCTCGTCATGATCATAAGTTGGCGCGAGCAACCGTCACCGCAACGCCGCCGACGCATCCGATGGGTCTGGGCGATTCACGCCCTCGCCGTCACTGCCCTGTGGCTCACGTTCCTCCTGGCCGACGTGCCGGAGGAGCGGATCTACGACCTCGACACCTACTACGCGAACACGCCGTTCATGCGCGAGCACATCGTGCTGTACCTGCTCACCTACCTGGTATCGACGCTCGTCTCAGCATGGATGATCTGGACCTGGGTGTCCGAGGTAAACTCACGGTGGCTCAAGGCCGGACTCGCCTTCCTCCAAGTCGGCTACCTCTTCGGGATCCTCTTCGACGTCGCCAAACTCGTCGCCGTCGGCGCACGGTGGGCCGGAAAGAACTGGGACTGGCTCAGCGTCAAGGTCGCTCCGCCCTTCGCGATTCTCGGCGCCACCCTGGTAGCCACTGGATTCATCGTCCCCGTGGCCGGACCCGCCCTGCAGAAGTGGACCCGCGACCGGCGCGAATACTGGCAGCTACGCCCCCTGTGGCGGGCCGTCCGCGACGTCACACCGGCCGCAGCCCAGGCCCGGCTCGGGCTCTGGGTGCCGTTGGACCTCCGCCTGGTGCAACGTCAACAGTGCATCCACGACGCGCTACGCGTCCTGGCCCCCCACCTCGACCGGGACCTGTACCAGAAAGTACAACACGCGGCATCGGCCCACACCCCCGAGAAGGCGCGCGGCGTGGCCGGCGCCGTCATCATCCGAGCAGCCATCAACGCCCACCGCAGCCAGATCTCCTTCCCGGCGAGCTCCACGGCTGACCAGCTCGGTACCGACATCCCCGAGCACATCGACGCCATCTCCCGGGCCCTTCACCACCCCCGCCTCGTCGACAGCATCCACCTGCGGGTGACCAACACAGAAGGCGTTGATGCACATGCCCTGTAGCGCCGCCATTCGCTGGACCGCCGCCGCGAGGGGGCTGTGCGCTGCCGACACGCTCACCGGGGCCGCCGTTGCCACCGGCGGGGAGAACGGGTAGAAGCGGCGATGAACCTCAGCAGCTTCCACATCCCCTACACCCTGCCGATCGTTCTCCTGGGCGTGGCGCTCAGCCTCAAGGCCTCCACGTTCGTCCGAGCCTGGAAGGACCCGGACGTACGAGCAACGACCCTCTTGCTGCTGCTGGCCTCCGCGGTGTTCGTGTCGGTGGCGCCCGCGAGTATCCACCGGATCAATACGGTGACAGGGGTGCCGAACATCGCGGCGGCCTGGGTGTACTCGCTCCTGACGGCCTTCTGCGCCTCCTGCCTGACCATGGTCATCACCTGGCGGGACAAGCCCTCTGCGCGCCGCCGCGCAAGGATCCGCGGCATTTGGCTGATCTACTTGAGCATCATCGCCGCACTGTGGATCACTTTCCTCCTCGCCGACGTTCCCAGCGAACGCATCTACGACCTCGACACGTATTACGCCAGCGAGCCTTGGATGCGCGAGCACATCCTGCTGTACATCGGCGCGCACATGGTCTCCGCGCTCGTAGCCGCCTACATGATCTGGAAATGGATCCCGAAGGTGAACTCCGCCTGGCTCAAAGCCGGGCTCGTCTTCCTCCAGGCCGGCTACGCCTTTGGCCTCGTCTTCGACGTCGCGAAACTGATGGCCATCAGCGCCCGCTGGGCCGGGGCGAACTGGGACTGGCTGTCCACCCGCGTGGCGCCGCCCTTCGCGATCCTCGATGCGAGTCTCGTCGGCATTGGATTTATCCTCCCCCAGGGCGGCCCGTTCCTGCAGAAGTGGACCCGAGACCAGCGCACCTACCGACGGCTGCGACCGCTTGCTCGGGCTATCCGAGACGTAGCCCCATCCGCCGCGCGCGCCCGCGTCGGCAGGCTCGCCCCGGTCGACCTGCGCCTCATGCAGCGCCAGCAGCGCATCCATGATGGCCTGCTTCGCCTTACGCCCTTCCTCTCACCTGAACTGCACCGGCGGGCATACTCGGAGGCGCTCGCCGCAGGCAGCCAGGTCGACGAGGCAGGAGGCATCGCTGGCGCCGTCGCCATACGTGACGCTCTCGACGCCTGCCGCGGCGCCTCCCCTGCACCCCTTGCCAAGGACAATCACGATGACCACGTCTGCGGCACGGCAACCTTTCGTGTCGGCAATGGACCGGACGAACTCGAAGCAATCGCCTGCGCGTTCCACCGGCCGCGCACTATCGAGGCCATCCGGCAGCGGATGGCCTCCGGAGAAGGTGCAAGCACCCATGTCTGACCGCACCCGCCGCCCCACCGCCGTCGTCATCGGAGCCAGCGCGACGGGTCTGTTCGCCGCCGCCGCTCTTGCCGAGTTCGCGGACGTCACCGTCGTCGAACGCGACCAGCTGCCCGATGGTCCCATAGCCCGCCGCGGCGTCCCGCAGGCCCGGCACGCCCACCTCGTCTGGAGCGGCGGCGTCACAGCCTTCAACGACCTGCTGCCCGGCGTCGTCGACGACGTCGTCGCCCGCGGCGGACGCCTGGTCCACATCATGGGCGACATGGTCTCCCGGGCCCCCAACGAAGTCTGGTTCCGGCGCTTCCTGTCCACCCACCACCGCAACCTCGTCTGCTCCCGCAATCTGCTGGACGCAGTTCTGCGCGAGCGCCTCCGCACGGAAGAGCGCCTCACTCTCCTCCAGAACACCACCGCGCTCGAGCTGGAGGGCGACGCCGCCCGCATTACGGGACTGCGCGTCCGTAGCGGTGACAGCGACCAAACCCTCAGGGCCGACCTCGTCATCGACGCCTCGGGCCGCGGCTCCCGCACACCGCAGTGGCTCGACCAGCTCGGACTGCCGAAAGTCACCGAACGCCAAGTCGACGCCGGCCTCGTCTACGCCACCCGCCTCTTCCGCGCCCCCCACAGCACCGCGGACAACGGATTTCCGCTCATCAACGTCCAGGCCAACCCCGCCAAAGCCCCCGGCCAAGGCGGCATCATCCTGCCCATCGAAGACAGCCAGTGGATCGTCACCCTCTGCGGCACCCGCGGCGGCGAGCCCACCAACGACCCCGACGCCTTCATCGACTTCGCGCTCGGCCTCGGCGACCCCGTCATCGGCGAACTCCTCAAGGACGCCGAACCGCTCGGCGACGTCGCCACCACCCGCTCCACGGCCAACCACCGCCGCCACTACGAGAAGTCCAAGCACTGGCCCGACGGTTTCGTCGTGCTCGGCGACGCCATCGCCAGCTACAACCCCGTCTACGGCCACGGCCTCACTGTCGCCGCACAATGCGCCCTCGCCATGCGCGAGATCCTGCGCACCACACAACTCACCGCCCCAGGCACCGCACGACGCCTCCAACGAGCCGCGGCCCGCCCTGTCGGCGCCGCCTGGGACCTGGCCGTGGGACAAGACGCCCTCTATCCGGGCGCCACCAACACCCAGCCCACCGCCATGGAGCGGTTCCTCGCCCGGTTCGTCGACCGCGCGGTCGAGACAGGCGCCGCCAACCCCCGCGCCCTCGGCGCTCTGCTGGACGTAATGAGCCTGGAGAAGCCTGCCACCCGGCTGTTCTCGCCCGACATGCTCCTCCCGATGCTGTTCGGCCCGAGGAAACCGCAATTGCAGGGCCCGCCCCTGAGTGAAGCCGAGCGCAAGACCGCCACCTCCTGAGTGCCCGGCACTCATGACACAGCAGCCAGCGAGGCCGGCTTTCAGAGTGAGGAAAGCAAAGACTTGAGTGGCAGGCGTTCTTGGTCCGCGACGGGTGTCATGGCGCTGACAGGAACACTGCTCCTCACGTCAGCCCCGACCGCATCGGCTGACTATGTGACGGACCAGCAATGGGTATTGGATGCCTTCGCAGTCGAAGACGTGTGGGCCCAATCCCAGGGAGAGGGTGTCACCGTTGCGGTGGTCGACTCCGGCGTCGACACCCGGCACCCTGACCTGGCAGGCCACGTTCTGGAAGGCAAGGACTTCACCGGCGCAGGCAAACCGCACGAAGACCTCATGGGACACGAAACAGCCATGGCCAGCATCATCGCTGCACATGGCCATGGCACCGACAACGCCTCCGGCATGATGGGCCTCGCTCCGAAGGCAAAGATCCTGCCCCTGCGGACCCTCCGCACGGACAAGGACCCCATGCACGACGAGACCTGGGCCGCCGCGATGCGCTATGCCGTGGACCAGGGCTCGAAGGTCATCAACATGTCCTTCGGCAACGAGAGCGGCAAGCCCCTGAGCGACGGTCGCGCAACAATCGCCTACGCACAGGCCCATGACGTGGTGCTCGTCGCAGGCTCAGGCAACAGGGGATCCATAGCCGTCGACGAGTCGGCAGCCCTGCCTGGCGTGATCGCTGTGGGAGCTCACGACAAGAACGGCAAAAAACCGGACCTGGCAGCCCTCACTGGGCCCCACCAGAATTGGCCACGGACTGATCGCGTTGTGGGAGACGCGGGTCCTCGACCGCGAGGGGGAGTTCGCGTTGCACCAGGGAGCGGCCCAATCCGCACCAACTCGGGCCGGTACACGACCGGTTCTGCCGGCCGGATCCGGCCTCGTCCAAGCGCATGTCCCGTGTACGGCGCAGCTCGGGCAAAGCGCGCTCGTCCGACCGGAACAGGTCCGTGCGGCTCAGCCCGCCCGCATCCTGGCTGGTCACTTCGTCGCCAGCTGCACGGCCACGGCGGCCGGAACGCGACGCCTGCCTGCCCACCGCAGTCGTAGGCTCGCCGGGTCCTGGCCTGACGTGATCTCCACGCGAACACGGACGCCGCACAGGAGCACCGCTCCCCGCACGCCCGCCGCGTGAACATCACGCCAGCGCCCGAACTCGAGACTGAAGGGGGATTCGCCCATGGCGCCGTCCACCACCACCCGTTCCGTGCCCCTCCGCATCGCCGGCACCGTCCTCGCCTTCACCGCCGCCGTCCCCCTGGCCGGCTGCGGATCCGAAGACAAGAAGGACTCCACGTCCCCGTCCTCCGCCCCGGCATCCGCTGACCCGGACCAGGACGCCAAGGGCGACGTGCTCGCCGCGTATACCAACATGCGCGAATGTAGTGGGCGTGCCCTACACACAGCAGCGTCGCAATGTCGATCGCGAGAGCGGGCAGATTCGCCGAGTGCAGGATGTTGCCGTGGCTTGATGCCAGTGGCCGACGCAACCTCCGGAGTGTGGAGCGATGCCCAGCGAGGGCATTCAAGGAGATGAATGAGGCACCTAAATCACGCTAGGACGTACGACAGGGACGAACATGGGATCGCCTAAGGGAGGGGATCTTCCTAAGGCGACGGTTAGTTGGCTCAGGGCCTCCGCCTCGCGAGGGCCATGTCTAAACCCGGGCGAAGTGCCCGCCGGTGTGATGAGTGAGATCACCACGCCAACGACGAGGGGCTCTGCCACGTCACCACCCTCGCTGACCAGCCCATTTCACATCTCCGGGCGGGGCCAGCAGCCGTGGCACGACGGTGGCCCAGGCCTCGACTGCCAGCTCCTCGGTGTTGTCGTGGGTGGCGCGAAGTTTGACCGGCCGGGACGCGTTGAGCACGTCGTGCACGAGGTCCGGGGACAGCGTCGTCAGCTGGTTGGCGAGCGTTTGCGGGTCGAGTTCGCTGCCGCGGACCTGGCCGTGTCCGCTGACCAGGCAGTCGTCCGTACCGCAGGTCATGCCGGGCAGAAGGTGTCCGATCTCGTGGACCTTGACGCGGTGCTGCTGCCATTCGGTGTTGTCGCGGCCGACGATGATGCGGTCCTCGGTGGGCCCGTGCAGGCACATTCCGCCCAGGGAGGGATCGAGGTCTCGCTCATCGACCCGGATCGGGCGCTGGTTGAGTTCGGCGACGGCTTCGACGAGTTCCTGAAGGGTGGCGCCTGGGCGCAGGCAGAGGTCTGAACGGAAGATCTTGCGGGCCCGACGGATGTCGTCGTCGAAGGAACGACGGCGCCTGGGTGTTTTGTCGTCGAGGGCGCGGCTGCGGAAGAGGCCGCCGATGCGCCGGGAGGCACCGGTGCTGCCCATGGTGTCAGTCCTCCCGCCCTGGCATCGCGCACAGTGCGGATGCGTGCGGTCGAGCCTGACGTTCGGCCCTCGTGCGTGTCTGCCTCGGCTGGCAGGCGGTTGGTGTGGTCGGCATCCTCCCCCCTCCCTCAACACGATCACTGACGGTGTCGGTGGATCTGCGGAGCGGGATTATCAGGCCAGAGGCATCTGCCACTGGGCCAATTCCCAGTTCGCGTGCTGGGTACGTGGGTCCGCTGAAGTCGGCGGCTGTTCTGCCCCGCACGGTGTGCAGTTGACTGCGGTATGCGCAGGGCCGCCCCACGGCTTTGTCGTGGGCGGCCCGAGTGCCGCAGCGTCACCGGCTGTTGGGATCCGGTGCCGGGGACCCCTCAATGATTCGGTACTGGCCCGGGAGGAGAACAGGAACGGGGCGGCGCAGACTCCTAACTGCCTGACGAGTCCTCGAATACGTCCGGTGGCCGCCGAAAACGGCGGCGAGTCCGTCCGCTCCGGAGGTGTATCGATGTGGTAAACGGTTCTCTGGTCAGACTTCGGCTGCTGCGCGGCTACACCCAGGAGGAACTCTCCGAGCGTTCAGGCGTCAGTGTCCGGACCATCCGCAATCTCGAACGCGGACTGATCCTCAGACCTCGCCGCAGCTCCGTCGACATGCTGCTGGGGGTACTCGACCCCGACCTGTGCCGACAGCTGCAGGAGCAGTTGGCCGGCGATCCGGCGGTGCCGTCGTCGATCGTCGCCGAATGGATGCGGCTGGTCGACCCCGGCACCGGGACCTGGCAGGGGCCGCGTGCCCCGCGTACCTCCCTGATCGGCAGGGAGAGCGAGCTGCAGCAGCTCGGCAATCTGGTGACCGCCCATCAGGTGGTGGTCGTCACCGGGCCGGGCGGCGTCGGCAAGTCGCGGATCTGCCAGGAGGTGGCGCAGAGCGCGGGCCACTGGTTCGCCGACGGCGTGGCCGTGGCCGAGATGGGCCGTATCCCCGCCGAGCGGCATCTGGACACGTCGGCGGCGGCGATGGATCTGGCCCTGGCGGCCGTGGACGAGGTGATCCGGGACGGGCAGCCCGCGCGGCGGGCGCTGCTGGTGCTGGACAACACCGAGCATCTGCCGGAGACGACCGCACGGCTGGTGGAACACCTGGTCACCGCATACCCCGAGATGCATCTGCTCGTCACCTCACGCCGGCTGCCGAACCTGCACGGCGCCGTCCTGCGGGAGACCCCGCCGCTGACCTGTGAGGCGGCCGTCGACCTGCTGCTGGAGCGGCTCGCCATGGTGTGCCCCATGCTCGACCTCTCCGGCGAGCGCGACCAGCTGGGCGAACTGTGCCGGGAGCTCGACCTGCTGCCTAGGCTGGTGGAGTTCGCCGCGCACCGGCTGCGGACCGTACCGCTGCCGGTCCTGCTGTCCCACAGCCGCGCCCGGCAGCTGCTCGGATCGGCGGACCACTCGCTGCTGCCGCACCAGCAGACGGTGCGGGCCAGCGTGCGCTGGAGCCTGGAGCTGCTGGACGAGCGGCACCAGAGCTTCCTGGCCCGGCTGGCTGGCATGCCCGAGTTGGCCGGCCTCATTCCCGGCGGACTCCGCACGGCCGCGCTCGGAGTCGGCGAGGCTGAGGCGATGGACCTCATGGCCGAACTGGTCGACTCCTCCCTGCTCCAGGTGGACCGGGGCAGCCGCTACGAGTACCGCATGCTGCGCCACATCCAGGCGGTGCTCGCTGAACAGGCCCCCGCACTCCGCCCCGAGGCGCT
This sequence comes from Streptomyces sp. NPDC050211, assembly GCF_040656035.1. Classification (NCBI taxonomy): domain Bacteria; kingdom Bacillati; phylum Actinomycetota; class Actinomycetes; order Kitasatosporales; family Streptomycetaceae; genus Streptomyces; species Streptomyces sp. NPDC050211. Next base: position 72,078 of record NZ_JBFALC010000031.1, on the reverse strand, counting down.
CGCCTTCACCGGCTGAGCCGGCCGCGCGACAGGGACGATCCGGCACGGCGCCGTGGTGCCGGCTCACAGGACCACGCTCGGCGCCCGGACCGTGTTGCCCGTACCGAGGGTCGCCCGGCCCGCGCTCCCGGACCAGGCACGGCGCGGGCAAGGCAACGGAAACTTCGGCAACGACGAACCTGCCGGTCGCCTGCCTGGCTCCGGGGGTCCGGGCGCAGTGCAATCGGTGCGGCGGCGACGCTTCCGGCAGATCGCGGCGCCCCCTTGCCCTCACATGTGGGTTCCGCAAGCCATCCAGCGGAGGTTGATTCGTGCATGCCGTAGCGATGACCGAGGGACTACCGGCGCCCGCTCGGTGTCACCCCGCGCTCTCGCCGCGCGCCAGAACGCGACTGCCCAGTGTGAGAGGCCAGTTCACTGCCGCCCTGCTTCAGTGAACTGAGAATCCGCCGGTTCGTGCATGGACCGGTGCGTGTATACGTCGTGAGGCGGAGAGTTGTGCGACTGCCTTGCGGAGGTCAATCGACGAGGGGATTACAGCCTTGAATCAGGTTGATGCGATGTCGATATCAGCTCTCTACCAAGACCCGATGCCCCCGTCCGGCGGTGTCGCGATCGACGACCGCCCCGCAGGGCGGGGTCCCTGGGTTGTCCCGCTGGCCAGCCTCTCGCTCGGGCGGTCTCCACGCCTGGGCGGAAGGGACGAGGAGCATGTCGCGCGCCTCGCGGAGGTCGACGGCGAACTCCCGCCGATCCTCGTGGACCGGCGAACGATGGAAGTGGTCGACGGCGCCCATCGATTCATGGCCGCGATGCTCAACGGGGAAGAATCCATCAGCGTCGAGTTCTTCGACGGAACCGCCGAGGACGCGTTCCTCTGCGCCGTCGAGGCGAATGTGAAGCATGGTCTCCCTCTGTCACGCGCCGACCGGCGCGCCGCCGCGGCACGCATCATCGTGTCGCACCCCGAGATGTCCGATCGGGCGATCGCCGAGGTCGTCGGCATGGCGGCCAAGATCGTCGCAGAGATACGGCCCAGTACCCAGGACGTGTCGTCGCTGCCGGCCGCTCGGGTGGGGCGAGATGGCAAAACCCGGCCGTTGAGCACGGTGGAAGGCCGGCTCAAGGCTGCCAAGATGCTGGAGGACCAACCGCAGTCATCGCTGCGGGAAGTGGCCAAGAGCTCTGGGATATCGCCGAACACGGTGGCCGATGTGCGCCGCCGCCTGGCACGAGGCCAAGATCCGATACCGGAAGCGCACGCGTCCGACGAGAGCGGCCGGCCGGACGCCCGGGTGTCGTCGGCCCGGCGCCGCTCGGAGTCGCGCCCGCTGCGGGCCTCGCTGTCAACGGTGGCGGATCCGGTCAGCATCGTCACCAAGCTCGCCCGCGATCCGTCCATGCGCCACAAGCAGGCCGGACGCCAGCTTCTGCGATTGTTGCAGGCGAACGCGTCAAGCCTGCTGGAATCGGCCTCTCTCGCCTCGGCGGTGCCTTCACACAGTGTGCCCATCATGGTGCAACTGGCCCGGCGGAACGCGCAGTTGTGGGACGACTTCGCTCAGGAACTGGAAGGATCCGCCCGTCTCATGCCCGAGAGCAGAGTGGGGGAGGCGTAGATCTCAGATGTCCCGCATCGGCCGGTGGAAATTCAGACTGACTCCGACAAGGATGGGGAATGGGTGCGAATGCGATGACTGAACGGTCCGACAGCTTGCATCCGACGATGTCTTCGGAGGGGGACGCCCATCTCCGTCAGCAGGATGCCGGTTTCCTGATCCGCGGCAAGCACGTCCTGACATCGTCCGAACCCGAGATAATCTCGGATGGCGCCGTGCGCGTGGTGGGTGACACGATCGCAGACGTCGGGTCGTTCGCCGATCTGTCCGGCAGGTTTCCTTCCTGTGCCGTTCTCGGCGGGCCCAACGATATCGTCGCCCCCGGATTCATCAACACTCACGGGCACTTCTCCGAAGCCCTCGTGACGGGAATCGCGGAGAACTACGCTCTCGGTGACTGGCTTCGGGTCCTGATCGACGCCGTCGCCCCCCGCCTCGACCGGGAAAGCGCCTTCATCGGTACGCTGCTCGGCGGTGTTCAGATGCTGAGGACCGGGATCACGCTGACGAACGACATGTTCGTCTGCGACCCGAGGACGACTCCCGTCACGCCTGGAGTCGTCCAGGGCCTGGAGGAACTGGGCCTGAAGGGCATCGTCTCCTATGGCGCGAGTGATCGGCGGTCAGGGACTCCGGTGGAGGACGTGTTCGCCGAGCATGCCGCGCTACGTGAGGCCGCAGCCGCCAGCACGCTGTGCCGGTTCCGCGTCGGTATCGCGACGGTGGCCGCGCAAGCCCCGCCGATGTTCGCGCGGTCGGTTGACTTCGCATCGTCGCATGCGGACGGAGTCCACATCCACCTTCATGAGTCACGAGAGGAGATCGAGTACATCCGGGAGTCCCGGCACATGAGCCCGATTGCGTACTGCGCGCAGAACGGGCTGTTCGCTTCGCCGACACTCGCCGCACACTGCGTCTGGCTCGCGGACGCCGACATCCGTCTCCTAGCGTCGCACGGCGTCGGCGTAGCGTACAACCCGGTATCGAACATGATCCTCGCGTCGGGGGTGTGCCCGGTCTCACGGTTGCGCGGCAGTGGGATCAAGGTCGGGCTGGGCGTCGACGGCCCGGCCAGCAACGACCGCCAGGACATGCTGGAAGCGATCAAGACCGGCGTTCTCCTTCAACGACTGGATCAGCTCGACCCCGCCGCGCTGACCGCGCGTGCGGCCCTCCGCATGGCGACCATCGAAGGTGCCACCGCGCTGCACCTCGACACCGCAGTCGGTTCACTGGAACCCGGAAAGGCCGCCGACCTGGTTGTCTTCGACGGCGGCTCGCCGGCCCTCGCCAATGTCCACGACCCGTTCCAGGCGATCGTCTATTGCGCGGGACCTCGCGAGGTGAAAGACGTCTGGGTGGCGGGACGGCGACGGGTCGCCGACGGCGAGCTGCTGGGCGTCGACGTGCCCGCCCTGGTGCGCGAATCGCGCAGGCTGGCCCACTGCCTGGCTCAGAGGGCCGGCCTCGGGGCACTGTCGTTGCTCGCGGCATCGGGCTGAGGAGACAGCTTCAAAGCAGGCCGCGAACCTGAGTCCGCGGCCTGCGCATCGATTTCCGGAACGACAGTTCTACAGACCCTGCGCGAGGACGCCCTGGCGCACTGCGGCGATTGCCTGGTCCACGGCGCCCGTGTCGGTGCCCGCTCCCTGCGCCACGTTGTCCTTGCCGCCTCCGCGACCCCCGAGGACCGTCATCGCCGTATGGATCAGCTTGCCGGCCTTCAGTCCGCTCGCCTGTCCCTTCTCATTCACCGCGACCACACACAACGGGCGGCCGTCCTTGACGGAGAACAAGGCGACCGCAGCCTCTGCGGACGTGAACCGCCCGCACACCTCCCGAGCCATCCGCCGCAGGTCGTCCATCGCGATCCCGTCGCGCACCTTCGCGGCGACCAGCGCGACGCCGCCGACGTGCTCGGCCGATTGAACCAGCGACGCACTCGCCTGCATGAGATTGTCCAGCCGGAACCGGTCGATCTCCTTGTCCGCGTCCCGGATCCGCGTGATCATGCCAGCGATCTTCTCCGGCAATTCCTCCGGCTTGCCCTTGACCAACTCGGTCAGCTGCCTCACCAACGTGTGCTCGCGGGCCAGGAAGCGGTACGCGTCCACGCCGACCAGTGCCTCGACGCGCCGTACGCCCGCGCCGATGGACGACTCGCTCATCAGCTTCACCAAGCCGAGCTGCGCGGTGTTGCGGACATGCGTTCCGCCGCACAGTTCCTTGGAGTAGTCGCCGATGGTCACGACGCGCACGCGGTCGCCGTACTTCTCGCCGAACATCGCGACGGCACCCTGCTTGCGGGCCTCATCCATGGTCATCACCGCGGCGGTCACTTCCAGCTCGCGGGCCAGCACTTCATTGATCTCCTGCTCGACGTCCGCGAGTACCGAGTGGGGCACCGCGGACGGTGAGGCGAAGTCGAAGCGGAACCGCCCGGGGGAGTTCTCCGAGCCGGCCTGCGCGGCCGACGGGCCGAGCGCGTCGCGGAGCGCCTGGTGCGTCAGGTGGGTCGCCGAATGCGCGCGGGAGACGGCACGACGGCGTTCGACGTCGACCGTCGCGAGCACCGTTGAGTCGACAGTGACTTCGCCGACCAGCACCGTGCCCGAATGCACCAGGACGCCGGGCACCGGTTGCTGCACGTCGTGAACGGTCACGGTCGCGCCCGCGTGTGTCTGGATTCGGCCGTGGTCGGCCAACTGGCCGCCGCCCTCGGCGTAGAAAGGCGTCCGACTCAGGACGATCTCGACGTCGTCGCCCTCGGACGCCGCGGGTGAGGGGACGCCGTCGACCAGCAGGCCGACGACGGAAGACTCGTCCTCCAGCAACTCGTATCCGGTGAACTCGACGGCCCCGGCGCGGTCCGCGACCTCCCGGTAGGCGGACAGGTCGGCGTGGCCGGCCTTCTTAGCCCGGGCGTCGGCCTTGGCCCGGTCCCGCTGCTGTTTCATGAGCTGTCGGAAACCGCCCTCGTCGACCTGCAGGCCCTGCTCGGCCGCCATTTCCAGGGTCAAGTCGATGGGGAAGCCGTAGGTGTCGTGCAGCATGAACGCCTGGTCGCCGCCCAGGACGGAGGAACCGCGGTGTTTGGTCTCGGCGACCGCCTCGTCGAGGATGGCGGTGCCGGTTTTCAGTGTCCTGAGGAATGCGGCCTCTTCCGCCAGCACGACGATTTCGATACGCGCGCGGTCTGCCAGGAGTTCGGGGTACTGCTCACCCATGATCTCGAGCACTGTGTCGAGCAGGGTCTTGGCCACCGGCCCGGTGGAGCCGAGCAGCCGCATATTGCGGATGGCGCGGCGCAGAATCCGGCGCAGCACGTAGCCGCGGCCCTCGTTGCCGGGCGTGACCCCGTCTCCGACCAGCATGACCGACGCCCGCATATGGTCCGAAACGATGCGGAGCGAAACGTCTGTTTTTGGATCCGCGCCGTACGGGACTCCGGTCAGTTCGGTCGCCTTGTCGATGACGGCACGCGAGGTGTCAATCTCGAAGATGTTGTTCGCACCCTGGAGGATCATCGCCAGCCGCTCGAGGCCGAGACCGGTATCGATGTTCTTCGCCGGCAGCTCCCCGAGGATCTCGAAGTCCTCCTTGCCGGTTCCTTCACCTCGTTCGTACTGCATGAACACGAGGTTCCACAGTTCGATGTAGCGCTCGTCGTTGACGGCCGGGCCGCCTTCGGGGCCGTACTCCGGGCCGCGGTCGTAGCAGATCTCAGACGAAGGTCCGCAGGGTCCAGGCACATCCATGGACCAGAAGTTCGGCCCCATGCCAAGGCGTTGGATCCGCTCCGGCGGGACGCCGACGACATCGCGCCAGATCGCCTCGGCTTCGGAATCCTCGTGGAAGACGGTGATCCACAACCGCTCGGGATCCATGCCGTAGCCGCCCGCGTCCTGCGGGGAGGTCAGTAGTTCCCAGGCAAGGGTGATTGCTTCCTTCTTGAAGTAGTCCCCGAACGAGAAATTGCCGCACATCTGGAAGAACGTGGCATGGCGCGTGGTCTTGCCGACCTCGTCGATATCCGGGGTGCGCACGCATTTCTGGATGCTCGTGGCCCGCTGGAAGGGCGGCTTTTCCTGGCCGAGGAAGTAGGGCTTGAAAGGCACCATGCCCGCAGGTACCAGTAGCAGGGTCGGGTCGTCCGCGATCAACGATGCTGAAGGCACGACCGTGTGCCCGCGCTCCTCGAAAAATCCGAGCCAGCGCTTGCGGATTTCCGCCGACCTCATCAGCATTCGTCCTTCCATGTCGCCGAGCGATCTGTGGAGGTCGCCCGGCTTCGTCGTGGCTTTCCCGTCGTGTGTGACGCGTTGTCATGTGCCATCGGGCAGTCTAGCCTCGATCGTTCGCGCGCCCAGCAGACTCGGAGGTCTTCGTGATGTAGTTGATCTTGAGTCGTAAGCTCGTTGCTGCCTGCCGGTGGAAGTCCGGTCCGGGTAGCCGCCAGGAGGCCCGGTAGCAGACTGGCGGCGTCGGGGGGAAACGCCCAGCTGGGTGCGGCCCGTGCGTTCCAGGAAGTACTGGCCGCCGAGGTCGGCGTACTCCACATCGTGGGCAAGTATGTGCCACATCGTGATCAGGCCGGAGTGTTCGTCACACCATCGAGCGATGACAAGACCGACGGAACGCCACATACCGCACTCTCATAGGCCGAGCTGCCTCAGCAGAGCGAGGCCACTGCGGTCCAACTGGTAGAAGACTCGACCGCCGAGCCGCTGCTTCCATACGAAGCCGGCCTCCGTCAGCACCGCAAGGTGCTGGGAAACTGTGCTTTTGGCAAGCCCCACTGTCTCGGCCACGGCTGTGGTCGTCCTCGGGACCACCAGGACGCGCGCTACCTGCGCGCGCCCCTTGCCCAGTAGCAATACCAGCCGATCCTCGGCCTCCCGGGGCGCTGGCCGGGCTGTCAGCACGTGGAAGTAACCCGCTGCACGCGCCTGGTAGGACATGGCCACCCGATCGTCGTGCTCGACGAACAGCCTGAGCCCGCCCGCGAACACCGTGGGCACGACAACAAGTCGCGACCGCGTGACGTTTCGCTCCAGATCGCGGTGGTAGGGCGCTGTGATGAAAGGCTTCGACCAAAGCACACGCCCACCAACCTCATTGAGCATTGCTTCGGGCCCTTCCACGGCAAGGGTCCGACCGCGGAAGAGGATCTCTTCCTCCAACGACGAGCGTATCGACGTCCAGTATGGGGCCATCGCATGGCCCCAGTAGCTCTGCAGCAACGTCGCAACGCGGCGCGCGCCGGACTCGTCACCCAGTGTCTCTACCAGGTGGTCAAGTTCGGACGTGACAGTGTTCCGCGTAGGGTCGGGTACGGGCAAGAGCTCGGGGGTGAGCGGCGATGGCTGTGGTTGTCGCAATGCCTCCACTAGTTCCCTGACGAGCTCGACAGGCGTCGTGCGTCGGACAGTGCGTGCCCAGTTCGTGTACGGCGAGGGTGCCTCGCCCCGATACCTGGCAAGGACGCCGAGGCTGCCGATCATCTCCCACAGCGGGCTAAACGTCAGACGTATCGTGTGCAGGCTCTCGTCGTCGACCGTTAGCCTGATCACGGCGCCGAAGTCGGGTTAGGGAGACGGACTACCCACTCGACCAGGCCCCTGCCTGCGAGGTCATCGAGGAACTCCCGGACGTCCCCGAGCGCCTCCTCCTCGCCGACGCCGTACTCCTCGGCGATTAGTTGAGAGACCTCGGACACAGTGCGTGCACCGTCGAGGGAGGAGTAAATCAGCTGCGCGGGTCCAGACAGCAACAGGGCCTTGTCTTCCACCCCGATGAGAAAGTCGCCCTTGACACGTCGGACGCGGACTCCGAGACTGCGTCGGGGTACAGCCTCAGGACGGCACCGGATCGTGGACGTCATGACACGTCCACGCGCATGGCGATGTCCTGGCAGAGGGTGAGAATGTCCTTGATCCATGGCCGGGGATCAGATGGATCGTACGTCCGCATGGTCTCCAACTCCCAGTACCTCTCGAACGACAGAGCCTCCTGGGCCACCGCCTTGAAGCGGTTTGGCCGCCACTTGGACAAGTGGCTACCAAATTCACCTTCGCTCTCGAGCAGGGCGTCGATGGCATGCCCGAAGGCGTTCCGTGCCGAGAGCGTCGCACTCTCCAAGTCGCCCGCTTCCATCTGCCCCAGCGCGTCCTCGACGGCGTCGTCCACGCTTCCCAGGGAACGGACGACGACACAGGAGCGGAACGCTGATTCGGCGAGCCGGCGCCGACTGTCGAGGACCCACGCCTCGCCCAGCAGAGGCAGACAACTGTTCAGACGGGAAAGGGCGAGCTCTTCGACGAACGTGAGTTCATCCACAGCGGATGTGCCCTGTTCGTAGATATCCCACGAGACCTTGGCGAGCATCTGGTTGATCTGCGTCTCAAGCCAGTACTTGACCTCCCACCGCTTGTCCTGCGCATAGAAGGTCTCGCTCATCACGAGGGGCGGGTCCAGCGGGACAGGGATGGGATTTCTGGTGTCGGAGTTACCCTGCGTGCCGGTGACGATGTAGATGTCGTAGTCGCTGCGGGCGTTGTGCCACCCCCGGGCGGCCGAGCCAACGACGAAGGCGGCGAGCGCCCCGTCCGGCAGCAGATCCCGCTCACGGAGCGGGTTGAGCCAGTCGTCGACGGACATTTCTCTCACGATGTGCTCCTTATCTTCTGTCACCTGCATGACATGCGTTCCACGACCAGTGCTCCCCGCCGGTCGCGGGCCCCGTGCCCGTGACCGGCAGCGGGCCCTATGCCGCCGGGCTCTCCGACGCCAGGTCCCGCAGCCCCCGCACACGAGTCAGCAGGAGGGTCACCGGAGCGACGAGGGCGCCCACGCACACAACCCACAACGCGGGACGCAGGCCCAGGGCCGTGGCGAGCACACCGCTGACCGCGGCACCGGCCGGCAGGGCGCCCCAGGAGACGAAACGCACCGTCGCCATCACACGGGGCAGCAGCTCGGCGGGCGACTCGGTCTGACGGTGAGTCCGGGCCATGATGCTGCCGATGACGACACCGAAGGCGAATCCCCCGTTGCCGATCGCGAAGTACCAGACCGTCCCAGCCGACGTGGTTAGCGGGATCAGCAGCGCCAGCGCGCCGCCCAGCACGCCCGCGCCCCAGATGGCGCGCGCCGTCCCGAACCAATCCGCCAGCCGGGTCGCCACGAGCGAGCCGAGCAACGCGCCCACACCGTCCATGGCGATGACGAGGCCGACGAGGGTAGCGGAGGCCCCGGCCTCGCGGACGAGGTAGAGCGGGGTGAGCGCCACCAGCGCGGCGCTGACGAAGTTGACCGCGGTCGCCCAAATCATGCACGGGCGCATCACCGGGTGCCGGGCGACGAAACGCCAGCCTTCCTTAATCAGCACCATGGCCTTCTCCCGCGTCTGCATCCCCGCCCTGCGCTGAGGCAGCGTCCTAAGCACTAGAGCGGACAGCAGGTTGCTGACCGAGTCGAGCGCCAGGACGCCGACGGGTCCCATGATGGGGATGAGTATGCCGCTCAGGGACGGGCCGCCAGTCTGAGTGACCGCATCCGTGCCGGAGACCAGGCTGTTGCGGGCGATCAGCTCCTCCTTGTCGACCACGGAGGGCAGAAAGGTCGAGCTGGCGATGTCGAAGAGCACGGTGGCGGATCCGCCGATCAGCGCCACGACAATCAGGTGCGGATAGGTCAGAACCCCAAGCAGCCAAGCCAGGGGCACGGAGCCCATGGCCGTCATGCGGACGAGCTCCAGCGTCACCTGGAGCGTACGGAGCGGACAGCTCTGAACGATTACGCCAGCGGGCAGTCCGAGCAGAAGCCAGGACACCTGCCCGGCCGCCGCGAGCAGGGTGACCTGCAAGGCGCTCGCGTCGAAGGCGGTGAGCGCGACGAGTGGCAGCGCCACCGTCGTCAGCATCGAGCCCGTCCTGCTCGTCGTCGTCGCCAGCCAGAACCGCCAGAACAGGCCTGCGGTGCTCGGCCGGTGCTCGACCGTATGGATCGTCATCGGGTGAACTCCTTCGGGGTGCACAGGAGCGGTGCTCCGTCAGCCACGATGCTGCGAGATGAGGGACCGGCGTCGAGCAGGCCGGAGCTCTCGAACGCCTCATGGGTGCGGGCGTCCTCGAAGACACCGGCCTCCTGGAGGTACCGGACCAAGGGGGAGGCAGCTTCAGCAACCTCAGCTTGAGTGGCTGCCGAGGGCCAGGACTCGGCGATGACCTGGTCGCTCTCCGGTGCGCTCAGGCCGGCGGCGGCCAAGTGGTCCGCGGCGCGGGCGTAGTCCGGCTCTAGGAACGCGTAGATGACCGACGGAACGAGCGGGCCGATGGCGCGGCGTTCCCGGGGTGTCAGCCCCGACCACAGGTGCCGGAGCATCGACCGGAAGTAGACGTGGTGGCGGCCTTCGTCCTCCGCGTGGTCACGCACAACCTCGCGTACGGACTGCGGCAGGCGTCCGTCCCGAGGAATGCCCGCGAGGATGCCCGAGATCAGTGTCTCGCTCACGATGGCGAAGAGCAGCGACTCAACGCCCCTGACGTGCGCAGGCAGCCGGTCGCGCAGTTCGTCGAGCCGGGGCAGGAAGGCAGGAGGCGTGCCAGCCAGGTTCTGCGAGGCGCAGCCGGTCTCCGCCGCGACCTGGCGCGCGAAGTCGTCGGAGAACTGAGCGTGCCACGCCTCATCCGTTACGATCTTAAAGGCGTCCGCCTGCATGTGCTCCGGGAGTGGCAGACCCGAGCGGCTACGACTGATTTTGATCGCTACCGGGATGACGGCGACGCTCTCGAGTTCGGTCGTGAACGCCAGGTAGTCGTAGAGCCGTTGGAGCAGGAGACGGTGCACAGTGGTCTCGCCCCGGGCGGCGACCAGGGGGTGCAGCGCCACGGGATACAGCTCCGGAGGGAAGAACAGACCGAGCCCCGGGCCCCCGCCCGCCTCGTAGCTCCGGCGCGGTTTGCGGCGTACACCCGCGCGATCATCCCAACGTTCGAAGCGGCTCGCGTAGTCGAGACGATGACTCCGGTCTGCCGCGTGACCGGGCAGGAGCTGCTGTTGGAACGCCTCCAGATACATCACGGCTCCTCTCAATCATCGAAGGAGATCAGGCGCTGCCCCAGCAGCGCGTCCAGCTCGTCGCCGACGTCGGACAGGGCGACCCCGGCCTCGCTGAGCACCTTGGCGAGGGTGGCCTCGCCATCGATGCAGCGCACCACCCGCAGGATCGGCGCCTTCGGCTCGACCTCGAACTCGATCTGCCCCTCGTTCGCCAGGTAGCAGGTCCCCTCGGCATCGCTCAGTACCAGCAGGGCCTCGGACACGACGGGAACCTGATCGGGCGTGTACGGGTGCACGACGGCGGCGGCGAACTGCTCCTCGGTTCCCGTCACGGGGTGCACGCCGTGCGGCAGCGCGGTTCGGACGGGCCCGGCGGACAGGTCCGACAGTGTCGGCGGCTGCGCCGCCATGCCGGCGAGCAGTCCCATGTTGACGACCCCCATCAGGATCTCCACCGACGCCGCATCGGTGTACCCGTCGCCGAAGCCCGTCAGCGCGGCGCCGATGGCGTCGGCATCGAGGAAGGTCTCCGCCCCCGGCGCCGACAGCGCGCGGTTGACCAGCTCCCGGCCGTCCCGCTTCATTAGACGGACGAGCATCCGGTAAGCGTGCCCCGTTCCGGGGCCGTAGAAGAACGGGACCTTCTCCCGCTCGGCGACCCAGCTCGGCACCCACCCGCGCACCGAGTCCCGCAGGATCCTCTTGTTCCAGAGCAGCTCCGGACGCAGATGCTCCGGGACGGTCGCCACTAGTTCCACCAGGCGGTGGTCGAGGAACGGTACGCGCGCCTCGACGCCGCTGCCCGCGGCGGTGCGGTCCTCGTGCCAGACGTTGTATTGCTGGATCTTGCGGTACTCCGAGCCGAGGTACTCCGTGTAGGCGTCGTGCGCCCGGCCCGTCAGCTCCCGCAGCGCGCGGGAGTCGATGAACGAGCCGCTTGGCGTCCACCAGTGCCGCAGCATGGGCTCCTGGTCGTGCCAGGTGGCACGGCTCATACCCTCGACGCTGTGGAGGAACGACGCCCAGTCCGTGCCCACCTCGCCGGAGTACCCGCCGTTGAACTCGTCGCTGGCGGCGCCGAGCAGCATGCCGCGCAGCTCCGGCCGCTCCTGACGGGCGAACCGGTGGAGCTCGTGCTTGTAGTAGACCTCCGGGCCGGTCATAGGCGTCTCGGTCAGCCAGACCAAACGCGCCCATTCGTCCGCGGTCGGCACGTCCTGCGGGCCGAACACCACCTGGTGGTTGTGCACGCCCAGTTCCCGGGCGAGCCGGTCCGAGGACTCGGCGTCCCCGTTCTCCCGGGTTCCCCCGCTCAGCGCCGTGAAGGTGTGGACCTCGCCCAGCTGCTCCCGCGCGAGCGCCAGCACCGCGGCCGAGTCCACGCCGCCGGAGAGGAAGAGGCCGAGTTCGGTGTCCGCCGTCGCGCAGTCGCGTACCGAGGCCTCCAAAAGCTCAGCGTACCGCTCGGTGAGATGACGCGCGTCGCCCGACTCTTCGGGTTCGCTGGGCAGTTCCCAGTACCGGTGCCGCGTCGAGCTGCCGTCCTGAAGATCGATGCACTGGATGGTGGCGGCCGGGACGCTCGTCACGCCCTCGAACCAGGTGCACGGCTCGGGAGCGCTGAACCGCGGCGCCGCGGCGAGGGAGGGCACCGCCAACGCCTTCGCCCAGTCGAAACGCCGGGGCGTGGCGGGATCGGCGAAGAGGCCTTTGATCTCCGAGGAGAGGACGATGCGCTCGTCGTTCTGGTGGTAGTAGAGGGGCTTGATGCCGAAGCGGTCGCGGGCGAGGACCAGTCGCCGGCGCGCGCGGTCCCACAGGACGACGGCGAACATGCCGCGCACGTCCCGGAGGAAGTCCATGCCATGACGGCGGTAGAGGTACAGCAGGACCTCGCAGTCGGACCCCGTGCTCAGCCGCACGTCGGAGGGCAGCGCCGACGCCAGCTCCTTGTGGTTGTAGATCTCACCGTTCGCAATAAGGACCAGTTGGCCGTCGTCGCTCACCAGAGGCTGGGAGCCGTCCTCCGGGTCGACCAGCGACAGCCTGGTGAAGGCCAGCCCGACCGGTCCCTGGCGGAGCACCTCGCACTCGTCCGGTCCTCGGTGGTGGAGGATGTCGGTCAGGCGGTTCAGCAGGCCATCCGTCTCCGGACCGAGATCCTGTCCGCCGATTCGGGCAACGCCCGCGAGTCCACACATGTTCTTCCTCTTGCAGCACGGGCCCGGGAGGCCGGGCAGGACGTGCGCACCGTCGAATCCGCAGGTGCGCACGCCCTGATGGATAGGCCGGATCTAGGCTCAGGCGCGGTCACGCAGAATGGTGCCCTGCGAGACTGTCTGGGCGGTCGGCTTGACGTACTTACGCATCACGAATCACCTCCCGTCGTATGGATAGGCCGGATCTAGGCTCAGGCGCGGTCACGCAGAATGGTGCCCTGCGAGACTGTCTGGGCGGTCGGCTTGACGTACTTACGCATCACGAATCACCTCCCGTCGTAGGGAAATCTAGGAGCATAAGGCGCATCGGTGAGCGCCTGTGGTCCCGACGGAAGGAGCAAAGCAGTGGGGGTTCCAGGCTGTCCACGGATTCGCTTCTGACCGAACACCCATGGGGGCCGCCAGGAACCCGCCCGGCGCGGGGGCAACACCCGCAGCGCGTAGTAGTCAGGCATCGCTTCGGGAACGGAATGCGCCTCCGGACCACGCCTCGAATCTCCAGGGCCGCTGGCAGTGAAGTGCCCCGATGTTTCCGGACAGGGACCCAATAGGGTTGCCCTGAGCAGGAAACAAGGATGAAGTGGCGCCACCGAGCAAGTGCTCGCCGGAGTTCCGCGAGGAAGCAGTCCAGATTGCTCTGAGGTCGAGCAAGACGATCTCCGAAGGCCCGGGAACTTGACCTGAACTCGGAGACCCTCCGGGGCTGGGTGAAGAAGCACGAGAAGCAACTGGAGCAGGCCCCCGATGCAGAGCCGACTGTGAATTAGCGGGCACGCCTGAAGGAGCTCGAACGGCGTAACCGTGAGCTCGAGATGGAAGTCACCTTCCTGAAAAGGGTGTGCCACGGACGCGGGAGGCTGCTTGTGTCGGCGTACGGACTTTTCTCCCCAGGCGCGTAAAGACGAACGTCCCCAGCTGTCAGGCCACTTCGGTCTCGCGCTCGATGGCCATGAGGCGGTTCTTGAGCCGGTAGCCGGTGCCGTTGATGGCGATCACGTCGCAGTGGTTCAGGAGGCGGTCGAGGATGGCGAGGACTTCGTCGCCGAAGACCTGGCCCCATTCATCTGGGGCTGGCACTTGTTTCTCATCGAGAGTTCCTGCTGCCACCTGGCCGTATCCCCTTCCTGGGGGCCTCGTTGAATCTCGTGGCGGCACCCCATTTCTCCAGGTGGCACCTTGACGGTTCAGGCGCGAGGAAGGGGTGCCGGTGGGCGAGGCGAGACTGCAGGTCATCGCGGGCGGGCGCCGTTCCGCAGGAACCGCTGGCGACGGACCCGTGGCAGTCCAGGCCGCGTGTGTCGACGCGTTCGTCGCGTTCTGGCGGGCCCGCGGGTTCAGCCCGGTGACATCGACAACGACATCGGCCTGCTGGAGCGAACCCTCGCGGCCCTGGGCCGGCCTGTGTGGAAGGTGACTCCAGAGGACATCGACCGGGTGGTCGGCGACCTGGCGGTGAAGGGCCGGGCGACCTCGACGCGGCGCGAATACGTCCAGATCTTCAAGGGGTTCCACCGGTTCCTGCAGGCCCGCAAGTCGGCCGAGATCGAGGCCGCCTTCGGGGTCCGGCTGGTCTGCCCAGTCGATGAGTTCAATGCCTCGCGTCACGTCGGTGACGACTCCCCGGCCCTGCTGCCGCCTCCGACGCCGGAGAGGGTGGGCGAGTTCTTCGACTTCATGAAGCAGAGGATCGCGACCGCCAGGAAGTACGGCCCCGCGGTGAGGGACTATGCGATGTTCCGGTCCCTGTATCACGCTGGACTTCGCTCCGAGGAAGCATCGCTGCTGGAGAAGCCTAACCTCCACTTCACCCGTGGGCCGTTCGGCAAGCTCCACGTCCGCTTCGGCAAGGGCGCCCACACTTCCGGACCGCGGCCGCGATGGGTGCCCATGCTCGATGGCCTCGACCTGATGCTGCGATGGTTCCTCGAGGACGTGCGGCCCAAGTTCCCCGACTCACCAGTGCTGTTCGCCGACGAATCCGGTGGCAGCCTCCACCGCGGAACCATCCCCAACCGGCTCCGCTATTTGATGGAACTCGAAGGACGTCCGCCGGCCGAGCGGTTCAGTCCGCATGCCCTGCGACGGGCCTGCGCGACCCACAACTACGAACGCGGCGTCGACCTCGTGGCCATTCAGCAGGTGCTCGGTCACTGGACGGTCAGCTCGACCATGCGTTACTACATGCTGACCTTGCGCTCAGGGAGCAGGCGTTGGTCAGGACCGCCCCGCAGGACGCCACCCCGGACCGCTACCGACCCACCGACACCATCCTGGCATTCCTCGACGGTCTGTAGATTACGCCGCTCACCTACGGCCGGGCGCTGTCGCCATGACGGCTCCCGGCCGCCACCTCAGCACAACGGCAGGGTCCGCATAAGAGGCCTTATGCCGAGATCGGCATAAGGCCTCGGACATGGTGCCTTTCATGCCCAGCACGAGCCGGTCGTTGAAGGTCCGCGGATCGTAGAGGCCGTCCTCGTCCAGGATCAGCGTCCCGGACAGCGCACAGATCTCCAGCAGCCGGTGCCAGTCGGTGTTGTTCCTGGCCAAGCGGGACACCTCGAGTCCCAGGACGATCCCGGCGCGTCCCATGGAGACCTCGGCGACCAGACGCTGGAAGCCGTCCCGGCCCGCGGTCGAGGCCCCGGAGCGGCCCTGATCGGAATCGATCACCACGATCCGGTCCTCCTCCCAGCCCAGAGCGACGGCCCGGCCGCGCAGGGCGTACTGCCGCTGAGTGGACTCGCTGTTGTTGACGACCTGCTTCAGCGAGGTCTGGCGCACATACAGACACGCGTCCAGTCGCAGGTGCTCGGCCGTGACCTTGTCACTGTTCTCGATACTCACCAGGCCCTCCTCGGGCCGCCGCTGTCGTCAGTCGCTGCGGCAGCCTCCGGCCGCTGTCCAGGCCATGACCGCCAGCACGTCCACCAGTTCCTCCGCCATCCCCGTCGACCTCGCCGGGGATGGCGGCCGCTTCCCCGCCCGCAAAGACACGGCGGGGATGGATGCCACTGCCCGGAACCAGGCGGCCATGCCGGATCGGGCCAGCACCGCCCAGCCGTGCCGTGTTCCCCCGTCGCGCCCGCCCAGGACCGCGGCCCGCAGGTCCTCATACCGTCGGGCGACCTCGGCCCCGTCCACCGCCGACACCGCCGGATCAGCGGTGATCGGGCACCTCCGTACTGCGCGGCTCGCGCCGCCGGGCCAGCGCCTTCTCCACCGACCGCGGATGCACGGTGATCCCGAACTCCCGGTGAACGGCCTGCACCAACTGCTGTGAGCGCAGCGCGGCATCGCCGGCCTCCAGCTGTTCGACGAAGACCATGACCTCCTCGGTCAGTTTGCGCGGGCCCTTCGGACCGGGCTTGCCCGGAACCAGCGCTGCCGGCCCGCCCGCGTCCAGCGCGGCGGCGATCGCATAGAAGCTCTGGCGGCAGAACCCGAAAGCGGCCGTGGCCTGCGCGACGGGCACGTTGTCCACCCGAACCCGGCGCACCATCTCGTACTTGACCTGCACCACGTCCTGCGGATCGAGGAACCGACACACAGCAAAGTCCTCGTCGATCACGGCCCCGGGCCGCGGATTGAGCGCCCGGAACTCCTTCAACACGGTCTGCTTGCTCGCCGGCCGGGTCATCGCGCCTCCCTGGGATCGCCGACGTCACCAGGATCCGGCCGCCCGGACTGCAGGCCAACGGCGCGAACGCCACCCACAGAAGCAGAAGGAGCAGGTCGCAGACACAGCCGGACGTCTGCACGCCCCCGGTGCACGGGCCGCCTGGCAAGGACACCGGCGCTGATCGCGAGACAGTCACGGTGTCATCCCCCCGACACCGTCCCGCAGGCCGGTCACCAGATCCACGAGCCGGACCAGGTCCCCGGTCCGGAACGGACAGGTCCCGTCGGCCTCCTCGACGAACGCATCCACCAGCGCCATGTCCGTCCACTCCACCGGGAACGAGCACCGGCGTCCCTGCTCGTCCAGGGCCAGGACCACGTCCCCGCGCCACGAGATCATCCGCTCCAGGAACTCGAACGCCTCGCCGCACCGCGGATGGAACGGATGGACCAACCGCACACGTCCATCGTCAACGCGGGAAACAAGCGCATTCGACGGTGAATGCCAACGCCGCCGCGGAGGCGTTCAACAGCGTGCTCAAGGTCGAGTACGTCCACCGGCACACCTTGGCAACCCGCGCCGAAGCCCGGATCCGGATCGCGACCTGGATCACCGACTTCTACAACACGCGACGGCTACACAGCGTCTGCGACTGGAAAAGCCCGATCGACTACGAATACGGCTACCGGGCCAGCTTCGCCGAAGAGCTGGCTGCATAGGAAGGTCTCCACGAACGGGGGGATTGACAACCGCGGCGGTTAACCAGACCTGGCGGGCCACTCCGTGGGGAGCCGGGCCGCCCCGCGGCGGGGTCAGGCCGCCCGGCCCGCCGGCAGCCGGTCCGCGGCACCCATCGTGGCGATGCTGACCCGACGGCTGTAGCGCTGCAGGGCAAGCTGCCCGTCGTGCGGCTCGCCCGCGTAGCTCTCCAGCATCGCCCCCAGCGGTACAACGCGCAGGGCGCCAGCCCGGAAGAACTCGCTGGCCAGCGGCACCGTGCTGCGCCCCTCCGCATGCAGGCCAACGGTCTGCAGATAGCGGCGCATTGGGTGGAGGACCCGCACGATCTCCTCCCGCGGCAGGGGCTTGACCCAGACCGTTCCGAACAGGGGGGAGGCGGCCAGGCCCGGACGCGTGTCCGCGAGCACGTGCCAGGTGCCGTCCGAAGCGCTGAACGTGCGGGTCAGGCCCAGGTGTTCCTCCAGGTGTGCAACGGTCACCACATTGGTGATCTCCGCCTGCTCGGCCGTCTCCCTCGTCAGCACGGGGAAGTTGACGGCCTCCGCCGACAACGCGTCCGCGACGGCCCGGGCCTCGGTGAACAGCACGTCACGGTCGGCGGTGTCGACGTAGACGACCTGCGGGCTGGTGCAGGTGCGCTGACCGTTGCGCAGGATGTCCCGGGCCAGCGCCCGAAGCGTCTCCCCGTCCCGGCGGGCGCCCGTACGGTCGAGATAGGCGACGGAGATCTTGGGCCCCCATTCGACCAGTCGGCAGCCGGACGGAAGGAACCTTGCGACCCCCTCGACGGCTTCCTCGGTTCCCCAAACCGCCACGGCGTCCGCCGGGCGACACAGCTCGCGCAGCCACTCGGTGTTGCGAGAGGAGAAGCGCAGCACGACTAGGCGGCTGCGGAGCTCTCCGGACGGATCGGCGTCGGCCAGGGCGGCGAGGGCGTGCTGGGTGAACAGGCCCTCGCCGCCGCTCGTCTTGACGATATTGACGTTTCCGGCGAGCAGGCCCTCCACGACGCTCAGCACGCCGCCCGCGGCCACGTTCTTCGGGGCGATGTGGACCAGGGTGCCAATCGGCTGCCACAGCTCCGCCGCTCCGTCCGCGAAGGGCGCCGGGACCAGCTGGTGCGGGGCCGTGCCACCGAGCTCGGTGGTCAGCTGGGCGGCCAGCAGGTCGGGGGCGAGGGCGGCGGCGAGCGCGGCGAGGGCGAGTTCCGCGTCGGCGGCGGACAGCGCGGTCGTGGCGGGATCGGTCAGATCGGCAAACAGCCGGCGGAACTCGGCGCTGTCCCGGTCGGTGAGGAGGACGGCGAGCCTGCCGCACGCGGTCAAGAAGTGGTGGACGTCGAGCGGTCCGGCCAGGGCGGGCAGGATGCCGCCCAGGGTGCCAAGGCGGCGGCCGGCCTCCTTCTCGTCGACCCATTCGCCCTGCCAATAGAAGGGCGTGGTGTGCGGGACGGTGGTCATTGAACCTCCAGGAGTTCCGCCGCGGCGACGGCGCAGTTGCGGTTTCGACGCACGCCCGCCCGTCCGTGGACTTCGAACCACGGGGTGGCGATCCCGCAGTTGCCCGCCGGGTGCAGGGTGCCGAGATCGGCCATCAGGATGGTATGGGCGGGCAACGACGTGATGAACGGCGAGACGAACTGGAGATAGCCGGGGGTGCCGTGGCCCACCGGCTCCAGGGTGCGCACGTCCCGCACCACACAGCGCGACCAGACGGGTACGTGGAAGTGGTGCGCGGCGCACTCGATGTACGGGAGACAGTGCTCGACTGAGCCGTAGCAGTCCCGGATCTGCTCCCCCGGGATGCCGAGCTGCCGCTCGATCACCTCGCGGAACTCGACCCGGCCGATAGACCGGTCGGCGTGGCCCTTCCAGCCGCCGCCGGTCAGCACGAGCGATCCTTCCGGCAGGTCGAGGCGGGGCACGCCCATCGCCTGCATTCGCTCCAGGACGGCGTGCAGTAGGGCGGGGAAGCCGACGATCCGCACCGGCTCGTCGCGGGCGGCGAACTCGAGGAGGGCGTCGACGGAGCCCATGGGGTTAAACTCGTGACCCTCTCCGGTGTTCCGTAGCGCGTGGACGGCGGAGGCGACGGGAGCGAAGTCGCAGAGCTCGTTGAGGCCGTGCGCGGCGCCGACGGTGAGCCTCGGATCCGGCTCGTAGCCCAGCACCAGGTAGTTCGCGGGACGCTCGACGTCGATCAGCCCCAGCGCCTTGATGGTCCAGGCGTCCATGCGCTGGGCGGTTCCGATGGACCAGGCATCGAAGCCGATCTCAGTCTTCTCGCCGCCCGTGCCCGAGGAGGTCAGCCGGAGCGTGACGGCGTCGTCCGCGACGGAGCTCAGCGCATGCCGCTTGAACAGGTTTACGTGGATGTAGGGCAGATCGACGACCTGCTCGACGCGGGTGATGTCCGGCGCGCCCGCGCCCTCCCACATGGCCCCGTACAGCGGGTTGCGGGCGGCGTGCCAGGCGTTGATCTCCCGCATGGCGGCGACGAATAGGGCGTCGGCGGCGTGGTCGGCGCGGAACGGGTCGGCGATGTCGCACAGCTCCTGTACCCGGGGCAGCTCCCCGGGATCCGGCACCTGGAGGGGGCGGAAGTACTTCGCGAGCGAGCCGAGTCGCCGGACGAGGTCGGCGTCGGGGGTCGATGTGGTGGTCATGACACTCCTTGCAGATCGTTGTGGGCACGGATCCCGTCCGCTGCCGGAGCCGGAACCGGGTGACGGATCCGAGGGGTTTGAGCCAGAGGAGCCCGGCGCCACCGGGCGGCGAGACCACGCAGACCCCGCAGGGGTCTCCCGCGACCCACACCTCTCCGATCGCGCCCAGGAACGGAGCCAGGACCATCCCGTGACGCTGTGTGTGAGCGTCCGTCCTCGTCGGTGCGGACGAGGACGGGCCGACCGATCGCGAACATCTCCGGCGTCATGTCCAGTACGGCGCTGTAGGAGCACCAGGGGTGCACGGCCAGGCACCGCTCCATGCGCGTGGCACGGACGAGTTCCGAGCATCCGAGGGCGAGGGGCGGGCCGCAGACGAGGAGTGCGGCCCGCCGGGACGGTGGCGGGGTCCGTACCACCGCTGCGCCCACTCTGCCCCGAGGAGGAGCAGGACACCCGCGAGGCGGGATGTGTTGGCGGACCGGTTCGTAGTAGCGGTGAAGCTCCTGCTGGGCGCGGTGGGGGTGGAGCGAAGGGGCGAGTGAGGCGCCCGGACCCACGTCCGGCGCCTACATACCGTCTAGGTTTCTGCTGGCCCTGGCCCGGGCTGCTGCCGGCGGGTAGACATCGTCGAACATCCCCTCCTTGAGTCCTTCGAGATGGCCGAGGACCTCGTCGAGCCCGGAGACGTCGGCGTACTTCATATGAATGTCCATCAAGCTCACCTTGTGAGAGAGCACCGCCCGGTCGAAGACCGCCTCATGCGGGATGGTGACACGAAGGTCGTAGGAGATGGCGTCCACGGCCGTGGCCCGTACGCAACCGCTCGTGGTCGTGCCTGTGATGATCAGCGAGTCGGCGCCGAGCATCGTCAGGTGACTCATCAGCGGCGTACCGAAGAAGGCCGAGGGCTTCCGTTTCTCGATGAGGATGTCATCGGCCTCCGGTGCGACCTCGGCGACGATCCGGTTGCCCATGTGTCCGTTCACGTCCACCGCGTCACCGCTGCGGGTGCTCTTCGACGTCCAGACGCCGAGGTCGAATCCATCCGGGCGCCGTGGGTTGGTCGTGTAGATCACCGGCAGCCGTTTACGCCGGGCGACCTCCAGCAGCCGCGCGATCGCCGGTATCGCCGTGGTCCACGCGACCTCGCCGCAGGAGTACCGCCAGCGTTCGATCGACTCGAGGATCGGCTCGGGCCGGTCTCCGCAGAAGTTGTAGTTCACATCGACGATCATCAGCGCCGGCCGTCGGCCGAAGCCTGCCCGACGTCCCCAGCCGGCCGCTTCGAAGACCATCCGGTCGGTCTCGCCGAGGACATCCGCCCAGACCTCCTCGTCGACGGCGGCCTCTTCGCTGATGTCACCACCCCGGGTGTTGTCCCTCATCGCCCGGCCTCCCCGAGCCCGTCCGCGCGCACGGAGGTGTAGAGCTGGGTCTCCGCGCTGAAGCCGGGCCGGCTGAAGTCCGAACCGCTCCACCGGCGGTGCGACAGGTCGACGGCGGTCGGCTCGGCGATCGGGTAGGTGCGCGGTGCGCTTTGCGGGTACCGGGCCAGATACTCGCCCCGGGCTTCGGCTACCGGACGCATCCCCGGGGAGTCGTCGGCCCATTCGGCGGTGACCTTGCCACGCATGATCGTCTTGACCGGCCAGCCGTGAAAGGTGTGGCCTTCCATGATCGACCATCCGGCCCGGGTGTTGATGTGCTCCTTACCGACGGTGACCTCGCGTCCGGCGTCGACGATGACCATGTCCGCGTCGAAGCCGGGCAGCAGCGAGCCCTTGCGGCCCCAGAGGCCGCTGGTCTTGGCAGGATTCTCGCAGCTGACCTGCACCAGGCGCTCCATGCTGATCCGGCCTCTGCGCACGCCTTCGGACAGCAGGACGGGCAGGAAGAGTTCGACCCGGCTGAAGCCGGTACGGCAGTCCCATATGTTCGGGTTGTACATCTCCTCAAAACTCGCCGGCTCCCAGCCGACCACATGATCGGACCCAACGACGTCCACGGTGCCGTCGGCCAGCGCCTGCCACAGGGCGTCGATGTTCTCCCGGCGCCGCAGCGGCACGTTGATCCGCCAGCCGTCCTCCGGCTGCGCCCACAGCCACGCCGGGCCGGTCTGCGCGAACACCCGCGCGCCCTCGGCGCGCGCCTTCGCGACCTCCTCGAAGCTGAGGCGCGTCGTGCAGTGCTGAAGGTACAGCGGAGGATTTCCCGGCGTCTGCTGCGCCAGATACGCGTAGGCCCGGATGTGCTGTGCCTCGAGGAAGTCGGGGGAACGGTCCGTCCATGCGCCGAAGTCGGTGCGGCCGGCCGCGCGCAGACGGTCCTCGAAGACCCGGCCGATCTCCCAGTTCTCCGGGTGGATGTGCACCATCCCTGGGTAGCCGAGGTGGGCCACCTGCTCCATCACCTGGTAGACGGTTCCGTCGTCGATGCCCGTACCGAGGCCCGCCCGCCGAGACGGCCAGTTGCTGTCGTCGCCGTCCCGCATGGCCTTGAGGCCGCGCGTCTGCAGGTAAAGCTTGAACGAGGTGACGCCATGCCCCTCGGCATACTCCTGGATCTCGTGGGCCTGCTCATCGGTCTCGAGCATGTAGGTGAGATAGGCGTCGACATGCGAAACGGTCTCGATCACCTTCCGGGCCGAAGGGAACGCCTGATGGAACGAGACCACGTCGGCCCGGTTGACGACCTCTTGGAAGGGCTCGGTACCCATGCGCGTCACCGGCGCCTGGATGCCCCAGGTGGTCACCCCGGCGCACGCCGCGGTCCGCGACTCGGTGCGCATGTCGTATTCGAAGGGCACGTAGCAGCCGGGATGGGCCTCCGAGTCGACGATGCCCGGCAGGATGTAGTTCCCGTGCGCATCGATGCGTTCCTTTGCGGGTGGCAGCAACTCCTCGGGTGCGAGGGCGACCACCTTTCCGTCCTTGACGCCTACGGCCACGTTGTGGCGTCCGTCGCCGAGTACGACGGTCCCGTTCGCTACGACGAGATCGAGGATTTCACCAGCCACGATATTTCCTCCGGTTAGTGCGCGATACATAACGAGCGCGCGGAATGTGATGGAACCCGCGCATTGACAGGGCGATACACCGATCGGCGGACGAAGTGCAATCGGGCAGGCGGATCGCCTGATGTGATGAAGGGTTGCTGCCTGGCTGAGGCCCGCATGGCGAGGTCTTTCCGCCCCATGGCCTGACGCGATCTCCCGGCGACAATACGGCGGTTCCTCGTCGCGCGCACGTTTGTGCCGTGCAAGCCAATCCGTCTCCCGGAGACGTCTGTTCAACTGAGGATTATCAGCAGTTGCACAGGGATCCGGCTCCCGGCTGCGGCTCACCCGTGCCCTGGCCGCCGCACTTCCGCAGGGTACTGCTGCCCTCGAAGCCAGCCACCACCCCGACGCCCCCACAGCGCATGCGACGGACCCACGTCCGCGCCAGCGAGATGAACCAGGGCCAGCCCGTGCCACCCGGCGCGATCAAACCGCAGAAGAATCGAGGTTGAGAATTGGCGTGATCGTCGCAATGAATTTTTTGGCTCAAGCGCGGATGGTTTACCGTGCGATCGAACCCTGCATGGACCGCGTCGAATTCCCGTTGCGGGTCGGCGATATCGGCGACAAGTCTCTTGTGATGTCGCCTGCGGCCGCGCCACGATGGCGGAACGAGCGAGCATGCCAGGATCGTGTGAATACCGGCGGCACCTTCTCGGCGTCGTTGACGGGAGCCTGCTGCGAACTGGAGGAGAGCTTGATGGCTGAAAGAACCGATGAACTCGCACGCGATGCGACATGGTGCGAGGAAGAACAAGAGGTCGGCCGCAGTGAAATCCGGCAGACCGCAGCGACCACCGCTATCACCGTTCGGCACAACTTCGAATCCGCGCATCGTCTGCCGCAGCTGGGCGGAAAATGCCAGAATCTCCACGGTCACTCCTGGTGGGTGGAGGCAACCGTCGCGGGCGAAGCCGGAACCGACGGCATAGTCGTGGAGTTCCATGACTTGAAGAGCTACCTGCGGGAGTGGATCGACGGCAATCTCGATCACGGGGCCATGCTGGGCAGCGAGGACGAACTCGTGCCGGCGCTGAAGGCGGCGGACTCCAAGGTGTTCTTGTTCGGCGAAGCGGATCCCTCGTTCGGTCTCAGCTGGCCGACGGTAGAGAACGTCGCTGAGCTTCTCACCCGGGTCACGGCCGGATACATCCGATCGCGGGGGTGGCCAGGTGTGCGCGTGTCCCGGGTCGTGGTGCGGGAAACCCATGTCAATGCCGCAGAGGTCTCTTGGTGAAGACAGACGAGGCCGACCTGGATCTGCTCGAGAACGGTGACGGCGGCATGCAGGCACTGCCGGTCTCCGAGGTGTTCGGACCGACCATCCAAGGCGAGGGCCCGTATGCCGGCCGGAGCGCCTGGTTCGTCCGGCTCGGCGGCTGCAATCTCTCGTGTTCCTGGTGCGACTCGCCGTACACCTGGGACGCGCAGCGCTTCGACCTGCGGCGTGAGATCCCGATGACACCGGTGGAGGAGGTTCTCGCCCGGATTCCCTCGTCGTCGCTTGTCGTCGTCACCGGTGGAGAGCCGCTGCTGCACCAGAGTCGACCGGCGTGGCGCGCACTGTGCACCGGGCTGAGAGCGCGTGGCTGCACGCTCCATGTCGAGACCAACGGAACGATCGTACCGAACGCGACCACTCGAGGCTTCGTCCAGACGTTCGTGGTGTCACCGAAACTCGCGAATGCGGGTGTTCATCGCGGCAGCATCGATCCGGCACTGCGCACCGGCTGGGCCGAGGTCGCGGAATCCGGCCATGCGCACCTGAAGGTGGTGTGCGCTTCGACCGACGATGTCGCGGGCGCCGTCGACATCGCTCGCACCACCGGTTGGCCCCTCAGCCAAGTCTGGGTGATGCCGGAGGGGACGACCGCACAAGAGCTGAACGGCCGCTGGCGCGCTATCGCGGACGCGGCTGCGCACGCCGGCATCAACGCTACCCATCGGCTGCACATTCTCGCCTGGCAAGATCGTAGAGGTCACTGAATGATTGACATCGAAAAGGTCGCGTCGAGTGTTTCCGACCTCCTGCTCGCGCTTGGTGTGGAGCGCGACTCGCATACGTACGACACACCCCGACGCGTCGCTGAAGCATGGGCCGAGTGCATCGCCGGATACGACATCGATCCGGTCATGCACCTGGACGCGACGTTCACCGGGCCGTCGGATCCCGGCCTCGTCGTGCTCAGCGGGATCCGCTTGACCTCCACCTGCGCGCACCATCTGCTGCCGATCACCGGCACCGCGACAGTCGCGTACCGCCCGCGACCGGGAGCACCCATCGTCGGCCTGTCCAAGCTCGCCCGCGTGCTCCATGGGTACGCGCGGCGGCTGCAGGTCCAGGAGCACATCGGCTACCAGGTGGTGGACGCGATACGCCAGAAGCTCGACCCGGTCGGCGCCGCGTGCGTCATCACGGCGGAGCACGGCTGCATCAGCACGCGGGGCGTCCTGGAACACGGCGTGGTGACGACGACGCAGGCGGCTGCCGGCGAGTGGGAGCCGGGGCACGCCGATCTTCAGGCGATTCTCGCGGAGCACACGGCCCGGAGCGTCTGAGCGTTCGTGCCGGCGCGGCTCCGACGGCGAATGAGGTCAAGAGCTCGCAATTCCCTGCCGGTCCGCACGACTGAGGTGTGCAACTGACGAGATTCCTCAGTTGCACGGACGGGATCGGTCCCGCGATCGGCGTACGTCATCTACGAATGGAGAACATCGATGACCCATGTCACCAACGTGCCCACGTTCTGGTGGGTGCCGTGAAACTCGGGATTCTCGCGTGGGAGAAAGCGGAGCCGGAAGCGATCGGGATGGCGGACGTCGCCAGGGAACGCGGGCACAGCGCCCTGGTGTTCGAGCTCGACGACGTACGCTGTGCTGCCAGTCCCGCGGGTGCGGTAGCGACCGTCCAAGGGACCCCGTTGTCGGAGTTCGACGTCATCCTCTGCCGGTGCGACCTCAGCACGCCGCCCTGGACGGAGAAGATCCAGCAGCTTCTGCTGCTCAACGGCGAACCGGGCGTGACCGTCCTCGATCCGCTGGACGTGCACATCAGAGCGGCGAGCAAGCGAGCCATGCTCCAGCAGCTCACACTGCACGGCATCCCCGTCCCGCCGACGAAGGAGTGCCACAGCGCCGTTGACGTGCGCGCCGCGCTCGACACGTGGGGCCAGGTGGTGGTCAAGCCGGCCCTGGGCTATCGAGGGCTCGACGTCGAGCGCCTCCTCGACGGCCCGACCACCTCGGCGCTGGAGCTCGTCGACACACTCCTCGAACGGCACGGCACGCTCCTGTGCCAGCCCTACCTGGAGCACAGGGGCGACTACCGGGTGCTCGTCATCGGGTCGAAGGTCTCCAGCTGCACGCGGTTCGACACCGCCGGCGACGACTGGAAGCCCTTCTCCGGTGACCTCGCCGACGATCCGGTGAGCTCCGCCCTCGTCGAGCCGTCCGACGATCTCGCGTCCCTGGCCCTGCGAGCTGTGAAGGCGACGGACCTGACGACGGCCGGCGTCGACATCGTCATCAGCGAGGCCGGCCTGACGGTGATCGAGGTGAACCCGGTGCCGGGCTGGGCCGCATGGTCCCAGGAAGCGGCACGCGTCCCCAACGTTCAGCTCGTGGAGTACGCGGAGACCCGGGCCAACGCCCTGGGTGGCGTCAGCGCGACGTCGGCACGGGGGTGGCGATGATGAGCCACGAGTCGATGAGCCGGCCGCAGGGCCATGCCGCCGCGGAGTCGCCGGTGGGCATCATCGGCACCGGCTCGTGCCTGCCGAGCACCGTTGTGACCTGCGACGAGATGGACCGGGCGCTCAATGCCAGGCCCGGATGGACCCAGCGTGCGACGGGGATCCGCGAACGGCGCCGTGCCCCCGCCGAGACATCACTCACCGACCTGGCCGTCGGGGCGGGCCAAGAGGCCCTCCGCGCCGCCGGCGTCAGCCCCGACGAGGTCCGCACCGTCATCGTGGCCACGGTCAGCCCCGACCCGCCGGTCCCGGCTGTCGCCGCCCGGGTCCAGGACCGCCTCGGCGCGACGCACGCCTTCGCGTTCGATCTCAACGCGGCGTGCGCGGGATTCGTCTTCGCGCTGGAGGTCGCCCGGCCACTGGTCGGGGTGGCTGTCGAGCGGCCGTACGTCCTGGTCATCGGCTGTGACCTCTGGTCGCGGATGACGGACCCGCTCGATCGTCAGACCTGGCCGCTGTTCGGGGACGGGGCGGGGGCGGTGGTGCTCGGCCCGGTCAAGGAGGGCGGGTTTCTGGCGACGGAGCTCGCGACGAACGGCGCGCTGGGCGATTACGCCGTGGGCGGCTTCGCACCTCCGTTGCCGGGCCGGGCGCCCGCCAGCGACGCCCATCTCTTCAGGATGCGCGGCAAGGAGATCTCCGAGTTGATGCTCGAGAAACTCCCGAAGTTGGTGAACACGGTGACGCAGAGGGCGGGCGTCACCGTGGCGGACGTCGACTATCTGATCTGTCACCAGGCGAATCCCAGGCTTGTGGCGCGCTGCGCCGAGGAAGCGGGCTTCGCCGGTGAGCGGAATGTGAGTACCGGCGAAGTGTTCGGCAACACCGTCGGAGCGTCGGTGCCACTGGGAATCGACGCGGCGGTGCGGGACGGCCGGCTGCGACAGGGATCTCTGGTACTGCTCGCGGCCTTCGGCGCAGGAATGTCGTGGGGAGGCACCCTGATCAGCTGGTCGAACCCGGGTGCCGGAGTGGAGGAGCCGTGAACATAACCTGGAACAAGCGACAGTCGGAGATCCGAGAGCGGTTCCACGAGGTCGCCACCGAACTGGTGGCGACCGGGACCGATGCCCGCGATCGGGACGGATCCTTCGATCGCAGCATCTGGAAGGAACTGGCCGCCACCGACTTCTGGCGGCTGCAGGTGCCGGTGGAGATCGGAGGTCTCGGCCAGGACGGCTGGGACTGGTTGGCGGCGATGGAAGGTCTCTCGCTGGGCGCGCGTGATCTCGGTTTCCTCATGTCCGTCGCGTCGCAGAGCGGTCTGATCCGGCTGCTGGTGACGGCCGGCACCCCCGAGCAGCAGGACAAGTGGCTGCCGGGTCTGACATCCGGGGACATCGCGGCCACGGGGTCCACTGAGGAGTCCGGCGGGTCCGACGTCCGGGGGTTCTCGACCCGGGCGGTCCCTGCGGCCGACGGCGGCTTCATCCTGAATGGCGCCAAGGCGCACATCACGAACGCGCCCGTCGCGGATGTCGTCATGCTGGCGGCCCGTACCGACACCGAGCCCGGGACCTTCGAACTCAGCCTGCTCGTGACGCGCACCAGCGTCGACGGGGTCGAGATCGGACCCGGCGAGGATCTCCTGGGCCTGCGGACGAGTCCCACCGGGCCGATCAAGTTCCGCGACGTGCACCTCGGCGCCGACGCGGTGATCGGCGGCGTCGGCGAGGGCTTGACGTGCCTCTACAGCACGCTGGCGTACGACCGGATCCTGTTCGGGATCATCGTCGGGAGCTCCCTGGAGGCACAGCTCGCGCCGCTGGTACGGCAGCTCGAGACCAGGCACGCGTTCGGCGCACCGCTGAGCGAGCAGCAGTACATGCAGGAGAAGGTCGTGTCGCTCGCCATGGCCGTCGAGGGGTCCCGAGCGCTGGCCTACCGGTCGTTCGACCAGCTGGACGGCCGGCACGACGGATACAGCCTCAGTGCCTCGGTGACGAAGCTGTTCGCCTCGACAGGTCTCGTCGGCTCGGGCCTCGACCTGGTCCAGGCGTTCGGCCACTCGGGCTACGAATCCGGCAGCGCGGTGGAGCGCAACCTGCGCGACTCGGTGGCCTTCAAGATCGCCGCCGGGACGGACGAGATGCAGAAGAAGAACATCTTCAACCACGTGCGGCGTGCGTACCGGTCCCGCGAGCTCGCCTGGGGTCCGAAGGAGTCGGGGACGCGATGACGGGAGCATCCGCACTGCCGATGGTGGATCGGGCCAAGGGGGTCATGGTCGTCGACACCGACGGCCGGGAATACGTCGACGGGTGCTCGGGCACGATCTGCGTGAACATCGGGCACGGCGTGCCCGACGTGCTCGAGGCGATCGCGAGGCAGTCGCAGCTCGTGACGTTCGCCCATCGCAGCCAGTTCCGCAATCAGCCCGTCGAAGACCTGTCCGCCATGGTCCTGTCGATCGCCGGCCCCGGATACAAGGAGGTCGTCTACACCAACTCCGGCTCCGAGGCGATGGAGACCGCGCTCCGGCTCGCCATGCACCACCACACCGGGACCGGGCGAGACATCATCGTCTCGCAGCGACCGAGCTATCACGGCATGACCGCCGGCGCGCTCGCGGTGTCCGGGCATCCGCCTCGCCGCCGCAACCTCGACGCTCTGCTCGGCGGGGCGGCGAAGCTGGAGCAGGTGTCGTCCTCGCGCGAGGCCGACATCCTCCCTTCGCTCGAGGACTGGCTGTCCGTCCTCGAGCGGGTGGATCCCGCACGCGTGGCCGCCGTGGTGCTTGAGCCCGTCGGCGGGGCGGCCGGTGGAGGGGCGGAGACGGACGCGCTGACGCTCCGGGGGCTCCGTGAGTTCTGTGACAGCGCCGGGGCGCTGTTGATCGCGGATGAGGTCATGACCGGGTTCGGCCGGACCGGTGAATGGTTCGGTGTCACGAAGTCCGGGATCACGCCCGACCTCCTGGTCACCGGGAAGGGCCTCAGCGGTGGCTACCTTCCGATCGGCGCGTGCGTCGTGGGGGACGGCGTGCTGTCTGGTGTCTCGGCGGCGGAGGTGTCGATGGGGCACACGATGAGCGGCAACCCGCTGGCCGCCGCGGCGGCGCTCGCCGTGCTCACGTACACCCGCGACCACCGTCTCGTCTCGCGGGCGCGGGAGGTGGGCGCCTACCTCCGGCGAGAGCTGGTGACGATCGCACGGTCGACTCCCCTCCTCCGGCCGCCGCGTGGGCGAGGTCTGCTCCTCGGCGTCGGAATCGAGCAGGACCCGGTCGGTTTCGCGACCACGCCTTTGAACCGCCGGATCGTCGACGCCGCGCTGCGGAACGGGCTCCTGGTGTACCCCTCGGGCGTTGACGCGCGTACGCAGTCGGTGCTGGTGTGCCCACCACTGACGATCCGAGACCGAGAGGTCGAGATGCTGATCGCGCGCTTCACCCGCGCGGTGTCCGAGTCGTTCGCGGCAGAGCGCGTCTGAGGAGGCTGACGATGACGACCCTGTACGTCGGGAACTCGTTCAACGAGACCCTTGTCGGCGACCTCAGCGAGTTCGACCCCCTGGAGCGCCGAATCGGTGGCAACCTGTCCTGCCGGTTGGTCTGGTTGATGGAGCCCCGCGACCTCCTCGTCAGTCCGCAGCCCATCAGCGACGAGTTCCTCGCCTACGCCTCCCGGCTGAAAGGCGTGCCGGTCACATCGGCGGACGTCGTCGTTCCGCCGCCGGGCGGATTCGGCGAAGACGTGCTGACGGCGGACCGGCTTCGAGGGGCCCGGTTCGTCGACGAGTTGCGGGCGGCGGTCGCCGGCCGAGGACTCGATCGCATCGTCCCCTACTGCTACGACCAGATCATCGCGTCGCTCGCCCGCGACGTCGGCATCGGGTCGCACGACGCGAGTGTCGCGTTCTGCGAGGCCGGCGGCGCGGACCTGCTCAACCGGAAGACCGTGTTCCGGGCGCTCTGCGGGGGAGCCGGCGTCCCCGTCGCCGAGGGCCTGGTGACCCGGTCGGTGAGCGACGCCACCGACTTCGTCGCCTCGTTCATCGAGGCGGGGCGGTCGGTGATCGTCAAACAGGACGCGCACCAAGGCGGACACGGCAACGAGATCCTCACGCCGTCGGCGGACACCGCCCAGTTGGGAGCCGCCGTGCTCACCGTCGTCGCCGACCGCCACGCCGTCGAGAAGCGACTGGGCGAGCAGTGGCCGCGCTTCAGCTCGAACGGCCGCGATCCCGTCGTCATCGAGCACTACCTGCGGGACGCGATCTCGCTGGGGTGCGAGGTGGACGTGGCCGGTGAGTCCGCGGTCATGCGCCACACCGCGGAGATGCGGATGACGCCCGTCTTCGACGGCCTCCTGATACCCCCGGGTTCGATCTCCGACGAGTGCGACGCCGAGTTCTCGCGGTATGCCCTGGAACTCGCCGGCGTCGTGCACGCCATGGGCTATCGCGGGTTCATCAACATCGACGGACTGGCGGCCGACGACGGCAAGACCGTCGTCCTCAACGAGTTCAACGGACGCCTCGGCGGCTCCACCCATCTCCACTGGATCGGCCGGGCGCTCTTCGGCGACGACTACCTGCGACGCCGCCACCTCGTCAGCAACAACGACCTGAAGGTGGACTCGTTCCCGGCCGCCGTGGCGGCGCTGGAGCGGGCCGGCCTGGCGTTCGACCCCGAGCGTGGCGAGGGCGTCATCCTCACCTGCGACCACACCGTCCAGTCCGGGGCGGTCGAGTACTGCGCCGTCGGGGCCGACGCGGCCACAGCCGATGACTACGAGCGGCGGCTCCACCTACTGCCGACGTCGCGCTGACGACATCCGCGGAGAGCCGAGCGAACGTCGGACACCAGTCATGGCTCCCCCGGTCCGCTGTGATCAGCGGCCGTGAGGGAGCCTCTACATGTCAGGAGAGATATCCGTGATCAGCAATGAACGCCGTATCACCGTCAGTCCGGAGGACTCGGCCTCGCGCTGGGGGAACCCTGGTGTCGAGGTGCTGTCGACACCGGCCATCCTCGGCCACGTGGAGCGTCTGTGCGCCGACCTCCTTCAGCCGCGGCTGGCGCCCGGCGAGGTGACGGTCGGCGTGCGGGTCGTCATGAACCACCGGGCCCCTGCCCGGGTCGGCGACGTCGTCGTCATCGAGGCGACCGCTGCCGGCGACGGCTCGCAGCCTCAGTTCGACTTCGCCGTCAGGAGCGTCGAGGGCGGTGTGCTCTGCGACGGCGTCCACCAGCGCGCCGTGGTCGACGCCGACCGGTTCCGGGCCCGCATATCGGCCTGAGACCCCATGGCACCGCGCACCTCGGCCGCTCGCGGTCCGGCGAAAGCCGTCGCCGCGAGCGGCCGAGGTGCGGGTTTTGGCGGCGGAGCGCGGTCAGCCTCGCGCCGCCGGCTGGGTCAGGCCCCGGCGGACCGGGAAGTACTCGAGCAGCGACGACGTGCCGTCGACGGCGAGGGCGAGCACCTCGACGAGTCCGTCGCCGGGGCAGGGGTGGTAGACCTTGGCCATGTCGATACGAAGCCGCCACAGCTCCGTCAGCGCGGTCATCACGTGGTCCCACAGGATCCGCTGCTCGGCCGTGTCGTCGCCGTCCAGCGGAGCGACACTCCGGTAACCGGCGAGAGCGACGTCGACCAGGTGTAGGGGTATCTGCGCGAAGTCGATCGCCGGATCGAACCAACCCGCGTCATCCCAGTCGATCAGCGCGCCGAACAGGCCGTCGCACTGCAGGATGTTCCCCGGCTTGAGGTCGCCGTGCACGAACCGCCGATACCGGTTCGCGCTGCTGACCGAGGGCTTCAGGGCCGTCAGCAGTTCGTCGAACCACTCGGCCAGGTGCGAGGCCACCACGCCGGCTTCGACGAGTCCTGTCAGGATCGTGGCGTGGTCGAGCGGGCGGGACCACGCCTCCAGCCAGCCCCTCGGATCGTCCACGTGACCCACGGTGTGGTGGAGTACGGCGAGTTCACGTCCGACGTCGTGCCAGATGGCCGCGTCGGACGGCAGGGCCCGTGCGGACGGGGTCACCGAGTCGCCGCGCACGTACTCGAAAACCGAGAACGGGACGCTGAATATCTCCAGGCTGTCGTCGAACGCGACGAGTGATCCGGTGCGGACACCTGCGGAAGTGGCGACCGGCACCGCGACTGACGCGGTGAGTGTTTCTCCGATCGCCCGCGGATGGTCACGCGGTATTTTCAGGATATACTCGTCGCCGAGCCGGTACACTGAATGCACATTGCCCGATGAATTGAGCCGCTTCGTTTTCCGTGGATCTACGTCGAGCTGATATCGGTCGATGACCGCCGCGGCCTGGACCGGCGTCACGGTCGGGAATGGAGCGCCATCGTAAGGCGGCCGAATCGGGCGTCGAATCGATGTCATGCTGAAATACTCCCCGCGCTGAATATGTCGATCTCCGGTTCGATTAGGCGAGATTCGCATGCCTAAACTACCTCCCCCGGAACCGATGTAAAACTACTTCGAAGAGGTGTGCAATGCCTGAGTCCGAGACAGAGCGATCGGAGCTGATGGCGCGGCTGGTGAGAGGAGGACCGGTCAGTTCCTCGATCGGTCACCTCCAGCAGGTGTTCTCCGGGATCACCGATCGCCTCCGAATGACACCAGCCGAACAAGTCGCCACGCGACTTCGCGGCTGGGACAACTACCAGCGCGCTTCCCTGGGGCGCGGCGAGACCCCGGCGCTGGCCGCCGGCGCGATCAAGTCGTCCTTCTCGCTGTCCGAGACCACGTTCCAGCCCCGTGGGGAACCGGGACTCGAACTCCCCGACGCGACCGAGGTGCCGGCGTTCGCACACCTCGACGGCATCGTGCGCCTCGCGGCGCAGCTGGCGATCCCGAAGGAATTCGACGAGCAGCGCGTCATCGTGACACTGTTCCTCTACCGGGTGATCGCGCGCGCCGGGCAGGTCTACGAAGGATTCCTTCACCGCGACATCGCTTCCCCACAGGAGCCGGTGGGCAGTGTGATCTTCTATCCCACGGTGCGGACGCGGAACATCGAGGGGGCGGAATTCGGCGCTCACTTCTCCGGCCTTCCCACCGATGAGCTGCAAGGCCGCGACCACGACGTCACATTCGCGCCCGAGGAGTACGAGGGTGCCGCACTCGTCCTCGGCTACCCGCACAACCTCGCGCACGGTGTCCGGCCGGGAAAGAACCCCCACGCCGTCCTGCCGGACGCGACGAGGGCTCGCGCCGACGACGTGCGGGAGCTCCTCGACCCCCGCGAGACCACCTTCGTGAAGGACATGGCGGTGCTGACCTTCACGCAGACGACAGCGATCGAGGTGGACATTCCCTGAGCCGTTCGACGGCGCGGCGGGATCGGAAGAGTTCGAGCACGCCGGGTACGGAACCGCCCATACCCGGCGTGCTGGCCGGCGGAGGAGGACACTGGATGAATCGTCCTGACAGTGGCTATGGTGATCTGGATTTCCGCATCGATATGCGACGGCACACCTGGCCTGGGAAGCTCATCGCCGTTTCAGGCATCGACGCCAGCGGAAAGACGACGTTGATCCGGTGCATCGTGGCGGAGGCGAGGCGCCGCCCGGTCGTGGTGCGGCGCTTCAAGTTCCCGTCCCGGAAGCTGAAGGACACGGCGCTGTTCCGCGAATTCGACAGGGATCGCCAGGGCAGTCTGGACCGTGGTTTCATCGACCCGTTCGGATTGACGCTCGTGCTGCTGGGAGACCGCCTGATCACGCTGCACAATCACGTGCGGAACCATCTCCGGGCGGGGCATACGGTGATTATCGATCGATATTTGTTCACGACGCTGGTGGAGTTCTTACTGACGCCGCACTCGGCCGCAGAACGGCGTACCGTCTGGGACTGCGCCGGGCATTTTCCCCGGCCGGACTGCTATCTTTTCGCCGACGTTCCGGTGGAGGTCGCCGCCGAACGGCTGCGTGACCGTGGGGGAGCTGAGGCGGAGTCGGTCGATCTGGAAGGCATGTCCATGAGAGCGAAGCTCTTTCGTGAATTCGCAGCGCTGAACGACGGCATATCGGTTCGAACGGATATCGGCCTTGCGTATTCCATGGGAGCTGTCAGGGAGCGTCTCATCGCCATCGGCGCGCTGCCTTCTCAGACCTGCGATACCGGGAGAGTCAAGAGCGCCCGGGAGCAGCGATGAGTCACACCGACCGAAGCGAGGACTGGACTCCCGTCGTACTGGACGGGCAGTCCCATGAATTCCCCGGTCGGCTCCTGGCCATCGAAGGATCGGACGGATCCGGGAAGTCCTATTTCGTTTCGTGGCTCATGGCGGCCATGCGTGACGAAGTCCCGTGCACGCACGTGTTGATGCCGGGAGAGCACATGCGCGCCTATGACCTCTGGCGGGCATGGAGCGACGAGTCTCTCGGCTTCGATCGCAGCCTCATCGACGATGTCGGCTTGAAGCTGATGGCGGTCGGCGATCGCTTGGTCCGGCTGCGGGCGATCATTGAACCCGCTCTCCGGCAGGGGCACCTCGTAATCTGCGAGCGATACGCCCTGACCCCGCTGGTGTTCAATTCCGAAGCGATGTTCTCGGAGCCGCTGCGACGACTTTACCGGCCTGATCTCGGGCTGTTGTTCGACGCGCCGAGCGATCTCCTTTTCGACCGGGTGCTGGCGCGTGCTGACTCACCCGTGCACCCGCAGACGCGGCACGACAAGGAGGTCGAGGTCAGGCGGTTTCGTGAGTTGGCCGAAGAGAATCTCTACTCAGTTGTGGACACGAGCGCACCCAACGACTTCGAAGACGTCAGACCTCTCCTGCGGGAGATGTTGCGACCGAGGGCGGGCGGGCTGTCACGAGTCCCGGCGAACCCTGAGGACTCCGCGAAGCCGCCATCGCAGGCCGATGGCGATCGTATTCCGCTGGTGCGAACAGGTCTTGGGAGTGTGAAGAACCGATGAGTGATGGCGTCATGTCGGCGAAGGTTCACGGCCGCGGCCGACGGTCCGCCCGCATCCTGGGAATCGGCGCCTATCGGCCGAACCGCGTCGTCGGCAACGAGGAGATCAGCAAGCACATCGACTCCGACGACAGGTGGATCCAGACCAGGTCGGGCATCGTCTCGCGCCGGTTCGCGGCCGCCGAGACCATCCCCGAGATGGCGGCTTGGTCCGCGAGCAAGGCGCTCAGTGCCGCTGGCCTCACTCCGAAAGACGTGTCATGCGTCATCCTCGCGACGATGTCCTATCTGCACCAGGCGCCGCCGGCGGCCGCCGCGTGTGCCGCGGAACTCGAGGCGACCGGTGCCGCGGCTTTCGATATCGGAGGGGCCTGTGCGGGGTTCTCCCAGGCCCTCGCGGTGGCAAGCAGTCTCGTTTCCTCGGGTGACGCGCAGTATGTGGTGGTCGCCGGCGCCGAGCGTATGAGCGACATCGTCGACATCACAGACCGGTCCACAGCATTCCTGTTCGGCGACGGCGCCGGCGCTGTCGTGATCGGACCCTCGGAGCAGCCGGGCATCGGTCCTGTCGTCTGGGGCAGCGACACCACGCATCTGCACGCGATCGAGCAGAGCGCGTCCTTCTCGGCCTTGAAGACACCGAGTGCTGTCCGGTGGCCCTACCTGGAGATGGCAGGGACAGAGGTGTTCCGGTGGGCGATCAGCGCACTCGCGGATGTCATCCGTGAGGCGTTGGACGCCGCGGGCCTCGAGCCCGGTGACATCAACGCGCTCATACTGCATCAGGCGAACGTACGGATAATTGAGAGCGTCGCGGGTCAGCTCGAACTGCCGATGTCCGTTGTGGTGGCGCGCAGCATCCGTGAGGACGGCAACACGTCGGCGGCGTCCATTCCGATGGCACTGGAGGCGTTGTGTGCCACCGGACAGGTCCAGCCCGGCGACCTGGCGTTGCTGGCCGGGTTCGGCTCCGGGCTCGGCTACTCGGCGCAGATCGTCACCGTTCCCTGAGCCTGCTAGCTTTCCCCTCACCTGGTCCGCAGTCAAGATCTGGTACTGCCACGCCCGCTTGATGGCGCGGGCGCGGTTACGGGCCTGCAGGTTCGTCAGCAGGTCGCGGCCGTCCCGGCGGATGATGTCGACCGGACGCTTCAGCTCGGTGGACATCTGCGCGGACGTCAAGCCGTGCCCGATCAGCGCCACGAGATCGCGCTGTTCCTTGGGGAGAAACAGCCCTGTGAACGACGGCGATATTCCCCAGGCTGAACGTCACGTAATTCCCCAGGTCCTGGCGTGATGGGGACTACTTGATCGAGGGTTTGCCTGGCTTGTCGGTGGGGTTTTTGGGGCGCTTGTTCGGGCGGTAGCTGGGTCCGTTCATGATGACTTGATGGCTGGTGTTGATCAGCCGGTCCAGGAGGGACTCGGCGACGACCGGGTTGGGGAAGAGCGGATACCAGTCGCTGGGCGCCCGGTTGCTCGTGATGATCAAAGAGCGGCCTTGTCGCTCGCTGACGAGCTCGTAGAGGTCGTCGGCCTGCGCCGCGGAGAGCTGGCGCATCGCGAAGTCGTCGAGGATGAGGACGTCGGGCCGGATCAGCTCCCGGATGCGTTTCTCCCAGGTGCGGTCCGCGTGGCCGCCGGCCAGCTCCGCCAGGATGCGGCTGGTCTTGGCGAAGCGGACGTGGGCGCCCTGGCGGATCGCGAGGTGGCCCAGGGCCTGGGCGATGTGGGTCTTGCCGACGCCGACCGGCCCGAACAGGATCACCGACTCGCCGGCGTGCAGCCAGCGCAGGGCACCGAGGTCGCGGATCTGGGCGGCGGGAAGTTTGGAGGAGGCGGTGAAGTCGAACTCCTCCAGGGTGACCTGCTGCTCGAACTTCGCGCGGTGCAGGCGGCGTTGGAAGGCGACGGTCTCGCGGCGGGTGATCTCGTCCTGGCAGAGGACCTGGAGGAAGTCGAGGTGGCCGAGTTCGCCGCCGTGGGCCTGGGCGAGACGGGCGTCGAGGGTCTCGAGCATCCCGGACAGTCGCAGGGCTTTCAGCGACTCGCGCAGGGCGGTGTCCATCACGCTCATCGGGTCGCCTCCTGTCCGCCGTCGTGGACCTGGTCGCCGAGGTGTTCGTCCGCGAGGTCGGGGGGTGCGGCGGTGGCGAACAGCCGCTTGGGTCCGTGCAGGAAGGCCGCGGCGCCGGCGTCGCCGCTGCCCTCGGGTTCGGGATCGGTCTCGGTGCCGGCGATCAGGATGCCCTTGATGGTGCGGTAGGAGGGGTCGCCGACCGCGATCGCCTTCGCGCAGGCGGCCTCCAGCCGTCCTTCGCCGTACTTCTTCTTCAGTCCGAGGACCCCCTGGGCGGCGCGGAGCCGGTAGAGCGCGTTGACCTCCAGCAGCTGGTCGACGACCTCCCGGCAGGCGTCGCCGACCTCGGATGCCTGGCTGCGGCACCAGATCGGCGTGCGCATCTGGAAGGCGATCTTCTCCGGCGGATAGTCGGAGCGGTCGGTGCGTTTGCCCTGCTCAAGTGCCGCGTGAGTCTTGACCAGTTCGCCATCGAGGAAGACCTGCACCATCGTGGCGGTGGAACGGACGTCGACCTTGCGGCCGATCAGTTTCCAGGGCACCGAGTAGAGGGTGCGGCCGACTTTAATGTGAATGTCCGGGCCGACCACGGCAGTTGACCAGCGGGCCAACACGAACGGGGTCTGGGGCAGGGGCAGCAGCAGCTCGGCCTCAATGGCCTCGAAGACCGCCAGCGGGGCGGCCCCGCCCAGCGGCCTGCACTTCCGGCGGCCCGCGACCTTTCTGGCCCAGGTGACGGCCTCGGCCTGCATATGCTCGATCGAGGTGAACTCCCGCCCGCGCCAGAACGAGTCGCGGATATAGGGCATCGGGCGCTCGACCCGGGGCTTGTCCTTCGGCTTCGCGGCGCGGGCCGGATCCACCAACGCGCCGTAGTGGGTGGCGAGTTCGGCATACGCCTTGTTGATTTTGGGGTCGTAGAGGTCGGGCTTGTCGACGCCGGTGCGCAGGTTGTCCGGCACCAGCCGGCGCGGGACACCGCCGAAGTAGCGGAACGCGGCCACGTGCGCTTCGGTCCAGGCGTGCTGGTGCAGGGTCAGCACCGGCCGGATGAACATGTGCCGCGAGGCGGGCAACACCATCACGAACACCCAGATCCGGTGGCGCCGGCCGGTGCGCGGATCGACCCACTGGCCCAGGAAGCCGTAGTCGATCTGGGCCTCCGATCCCGGCTCGACGTCATCGCGCAGGACGGTGACCTGCGAGGCGTTCACTTCGTCCGGCAGCGTGGCGTGCACCCAGCGGCGGAAGGAGGACAGCGAGACCTCCAACTTGTGCTCGTCCCGCAGGCGTTGGTGGATCGTGGAGACGGTCACCGTCCCCAGCAGGCTCTTGATGTAGTCGCGGTGCTGGTCGATGTCC
This sequence comes from Streptomyces sp. NPDC050211, assembly GCF_040656035.1. Lineage (NCBI taxonomy): Bacteria > Bacillati > Actinomycetota > Actinomycetes > Kitasatosporales > Streptomycetaceae > Streptomyces > Streptomyces sp. NPDC050211. The sequence continues at coordinate 33,000 of NZ_JBFALC010000031.1, read as the reverse complement.
GGCCAGGTGATCTGCCGCAGCCGCCGGTCGGCGAGCTCCGGGAACCAGCTCTTGATCAGCTTGGCCCAGTCGTCCTCGCTCATCGGCGGCCCGCCCGGGGTGATCCCGGCCAGTTCCGCCGGGGCCAGGTACTTCCTGACCGTCTTGCGGTCCACCCCTAGCGACGCGGCCAGTTCACTCTTCGAGCGGCCCGCGTACCAGTGGACGTAGATCTCGCTGATGTCGACCACGGTGAACGATCTCCTTGCCATCCGGTGCGTCCATCGACCTCTCAACCCGCAGGTCAAGGGACAGCACATGCGACTTCGCGATGGCCAGGGCCCTCAATCCCAACTCCGTCATACCCATGGGGAAAACGGTGGATTCGGGGTGTCCCATTACATGACGCTCAAACCGCCCTAGATGGGGAAAATCTTGACCGCTCACAAGCCCCTCGGGGTCCAAGAGATCCGGGCGGGCGATGGCATCGGTGGCGTACCCGACGGCGAGTGCGGCGGCGTTCTCGCTCACACCGTGCAGCTTGCGCTTGGCGAGCTTGAGGTAGCCCGCGCCAGTGCCCTCGCGGATCTTGAGGTCGAGCGCGACCGCGGCGAGCGTGTTGCCATCGGCCAGGCCCTCAAGGATCTGTCGCTCCCTGGGGGCGAGGACGATCCTGGCGACGGTCGTCGTGGTCACTGTTCTTCTCATTGGCGGGCGTGAGTGATTTGCCAGCACAGCGCGGCGAATAGCAGCACCTCAGTGGCCGCGAGCCGGTGTATGGCGGGTGCCGGCGGCCGACGGCGCCGCAATTGGCGTACGACGGCGATGGCGAGCGTGCCGAGCAGAGCAAAGGCGAGGCAGCGGGGGTTCCGCCCGGTGCTGTGACGCCTCGTCTCCCCCGTGGGGGACGTAGAGAGCCGTGGCCCAGCGCCGGGCGGCGAGTCGGGCAGACAGGGGATGCCGCCCGACGTCCGCTAGGGGAGTGCGCGTCATGAGGCGGCTTCTCCCATCAGGTCGAGAACCGAGAGGATGGCCAGGGCGAGCCGTCGGAGGTGGCCCGGTGCGTCATCGGGGTGGGGGTGCTCGGCGCTCACGTAGATCAGGCGTCGCATCTCGTCGACCGGGTACGGCTGCACGAGGTACGGAACGATCTCCACGAACGTGGTGGTCGCCTTGCGGAACCGCGCCGTGATGGCCGTGACGAGTTGCGGGGCAGCATGGGCGTACTCGCCGAGTACGGCGTCCAGGTCGTCGTACAGCTGCTCGTCGATCGCCTCGCTGGCGAGGGAGCGGCGAAGGCCGTACAGGACCACGCTCATCGTTTCGTGATCGTTGGAGGCTCGTGGGTTCAGCAACCGCACGGCGACGTCAGCCGTCACTGCGACCATCACAATCTCCCATCGGGGATCGCCAGGGAGCACCACGTCATCGTGCCGTCGGGGCTCACGCCCCACTCCTTCGCGACAGCCGCGACGAGTAACAGGCCGCGGCCGTTCTCGTCGGCCAGGTCGGCAGAACGCAGCCGTGCCGGCGTCGGGGTGCCGTCGGTTACCTCGATGCGCAGTTCGCAGGCGGAGCGCCGCACCCTGAGTCCGACCGGTCTCCCCTTGCCATGCTTGATGGCGTTGGTGACCAACTCGGAGACGACGAGCGTGGCATCGTCGGTGAGCATCGTCAGGTCCCATTGGCTCAGCTGGGCCCTGGTGATTTGTCTCATCTGGCCAGTGCGGATCTCAGCCGGGAGGAAGTCGACCTCGAAGCCGCTCTCAACTGCCTGGTTCCCGGCTGAGGCACTAAGGGCGACAAACCCGGTGGACGTCATCGCACCCCAGGCGAACGTGATGCTTCCCTCAGCCATCATCCCGCCTCCGAGAGCATGGGTGTGCGGACGGAAGTCGGGGCGGGAACGAACCCCCGCGGCATGGGAAACAGGGGCTGACCAAGAGCACGCCAGAAGAGCCGATCGCCGGTGAAGGCACGTCGTGCGTGCAGCCAGCGTTCGTTGTCCAGCAGGTAGCCCTGGCCAGGAGCCAGGCCGAGACGCACCTGATGGCGCACGGCTGCGGCCCGCAGTTGCGGGAGGTAGGGCTGCACCATCGGGTTCCAGCGCGCCAGCCCGTCGAACCGCAGGCGAACGGACACCCTCAGATCGTGGTGGACCGTGAACACCTGTGTGGCATGACCATCTCCGGCGCCGAAGAACGCGGTGCGGGGTTGCGCCAGCGCAATCCCGGCCTGCCGTTCACCAGTGAAGAGGTCGGAGTGCAGGGCCTGCCCATCGGTGAGCAAGCATTCCCCACCGGTTACGGCAGCTTGCCCACATACAAGGAGCATCAGACGGGGCGGATTGGGTGTGCCGGAGCGTTCGGTGTGCGGATCGAGGGGGCCGTTGCCGAACCCGGCAAAGCCTGCCCGATGCGCGTCGCGTCGGGTGTCGCAGATCGTGGTGAGGCCGTCTGGGTCGCTGTCACGGTGCGGCACCAGATTCATGATCCGGGTGACAAAGGCGAGCACGGCAGCGCGCGAGGCAAGACCGTCGACAGTGACCAAGCCCGTTTCCCGCAGCCGCCCCGCGATCCTCTCTTCCGCCCCCGGCAGGGCGAGGTCGATACGGTTGCGTACGAAGACGTCGGCGTTCGGCTGATGAACTCGGCGCATCCTGGCTCTCCTTACCGGCGATGTGGTGCTTCCACTGTTCGGCGCCGCTGGGCCGGGGGTAAAGCGACAGATTGTCGACTCCGGCAATTCGCCCATGCCCAACTCGCGCCACGGGTCGCGTGCTACGTTCCGAACACCCCCGGCCGTACGTGCAATCCGAGGAGAGCGATGGCGTACACGCCCCCCACCTGGCCCGTCTCCGTCAAGGGCGTGGCCGTGGACAGCCGCCGACGCGTACTGCTGCTGAAGAACGAACGCGAGGAGTGGGAACTGCCCGGCGGCCGACTCGAACCCGCGGATGACACACCTGAGTTGGCAGTGGAGAGGGAGATCGAGGAAGAGACCGGCTGGGCGGCCAAGGCCGGTCCCCTCCTGGACGTGTGGATCTACCAGCCCCTGCCCGCGACCATGCCGGACCGTCGAGTCGTGATCGTCACCTACGGCTGCATCGTCCTCACCCCGGACAAGACTCCCGTGCTGAGTCACGAGCACAAGCAGCTCGGCATGTTCACCGCCGACGAAGTGCCCGGTTTGACCATGCCGGACGGATACAAGCAGTCCATCGCCGCCTGGTACGCACGGATGTGACGGGCCATGGACAGCGCGATGGTCGCACGGCGCTCGAAACACGCCCTGTGGCACTGGGCAACCCCACAGGCTGAGGCGGTCCTCGCCACCCGCGATCTCGGAGCCATCCTGCGCTTCCACCGCGCCGTGCACGGCATGAACCAGTCCGAACTCGGGCAGCTTCTCGGCTACGACAAGACGTACATCTCGCTCCTCGAACTCGGCAAACGGAGCCTTGAAGACATCGCCTCTCGCCGGCACATCGCCGAGGCCCTGCGTCTGCCTCCGCACGTTGTCGGCGTGACCGATCGCGCGGACACCGACCACCGCGCCATGCTCCAGTTCGGCGATTCCACGGTCCGCCTCGCCGAGATCGCTCGACAGTCCGGGCACGCCTCTGAAGCCGTCGCGGAGCTGTGGCCCCTGGTCGCCCGGCTCGAAGCACGAATGGAGGACGGGCACACGGAGCGGGACGTCTTGCACCTCCTGGCCCGAGCCCGTGTCGGCCTCGGCGTCGCCCTGGGCAACGTCCTGCCGGAGGAACGACTGAGCACCGCCGCCCGCTGGACCGCGAAGAGCATCGATATCGCCCGTTATTTCGGAGACGCGGCCTTCAATTCCTACGTGTTGCGCATGCATGGCAACGAACTGCGCAAGGCCCGCCTCCACCGCGGGGCGAAAGCAGCTGTGCTGCCGCTCCTTGCTCGCGCGGCTGGCGTCCTCCGGAACCAGCCTCTCTTCGACGAGGCGATGCGGGCGACGGACCAGCTTCTCGACGATACAGAGCACACGTCGTTGTTCAACCCCTATGCCCTGCACGAGATCCGGCTGCGGGGGCTGATGGCTACTGGCAGGACCGACGTGGCTATACAGCTGGTCGAGCAGGGCAGTCCTGTGCCGACGACCACCGTTGCCCCGCAGTGGCGCGTGATCGAGCTCATCACAGTGGCCCAAGTACGGCTGGCCGCCGAGGACGGCGGCGGCGCCGCTGAGTCCCTGCACACCGCCGTCGACGAAGCTGTCCGCCAGCGCCTTCCCCACCAGTTGCAGCGCATCGTGCGCGCGGCGCACTACCGGCTGCCAGAGATCAGGGAAGTCGCAGACCATGCCCTGGACCGGATTCGGAAAGAGATGGCCGCGTAACTTGATCTCGTCCCAGAGCAGCACCGGGTGGCCTCGGTCGCCTGACTTAAGGAACGTGGTCATGGCCCCATCGCACCGCGCTACGCAGCCGTCTACCAGGGGAATCCAGGAGGGGAAAAATCTGTCAAGGGGGGAAACCCAGGGGGGAATTGGGGCCATGATTGGATTCCGCCCACGACAGAGGTCACACTCATGCCAGATCCGTTCGCGGAACTGTTGCTCCGGCTCCGGAAGGAAGCAGGCCGGACGCAAGAGCAGCAGGCAGACGCGATCAACGCTGTCTCCGGCCGGGCAAGCCTGACCCGCCGGGAGATCAGCCGCTATGAGAAGTTCGAGAACGTCCCAACGAACCACACACTGGCCCACATCGCGGCGGCCTCCGGCGTCCCCTTCGAAGAACTACTCCGGGAGGCCAAGGCCGCCCGCGCCCGACGGCGGAGGGGGAATTTCCGTGAAGAGGAGGACCAGGACGACGTGAAGCGCCGCCAGCTGCTGGGCAGCGCCGCCATCGGCGTAAGCGCGGCTGCCGAGCCCTGGGGGCGGCTCGCCTTCGCTCTCAGCAAGGGCTCCCGCATCGACACGCCCGCTGCGGTCGCGCTCATCAACCGAGCTGCCGACCTGCACGTCCAGGAACTCAATCTCAGTGCCCGCCGCCTGCAAAACACGGTTGAATCGCACCTTGATGCGATCACCGTAACGCTGCCTCACGCCGGCGAGCACGAACGGGCTCTCACCATCGCAGCCGGGGAAACCGCTGCCCTTGCCGGATGGGTGGCCTGGGACCTGGGCGAGTACGACAAGGCTGGCGCCTACTACGACGTCACGACCGAGTGCGCGGCGAAGGCCGGGCATCCTCCCCTCAGAGCCTTGGCCCTCACCTACGCCAGCTACGGGGCTCCGACATCGAGGAGGAAGCTAGAACTCCTGTCCCAAGCCTCCCAGGATGTGCGCGGCCACGGCAACGCAACGGCCGCAGCCTGGGTCCTCGGAAGGCACGCGGAGGAAGCTGCCGTAGTCGGCGACGAGAAAGGGGCGCTGCGTGCGCTTGACCGAGCACGCTTCGCTTACGACTTCGCGGATCACATCAGCGAACAGGCATGGGTCCGCTTCGTGACGCCGTACCGGATGGATTCGTTGGCCCTTTCCGTGTACGGGCAGTTGGGGCGATCCGAACTCACCGCCACGGCCGACACCGCGGTCGACCGCCTCGGGGACGAACTACCGGATGGCGGCGTCGTCGTCCTCGGCGATCTAGCCTCGGCCCTGCTCCACGGAGGCGACGTCGAACAAGGCGTCTACGTATCACACCAGTTCACGGCCGCGTCACATGCCAAGCCCAACACGATGGGCAAGGAACGCGCGGCGAAGATCGCCGCACGGCTCCCCGACCGTGAGCGGGAACTCGCCCATCACTTGCGGCAGTTCGCGTCCTGAGTCCATTCCCTCGTTCGGTACACCGGCAAGCTCAGAACAAGACCGCCGTCGACCACACTGCACGTCGCTCTTCAGTCCCGCGTTGTCTCCTCAACAACCCACGACAGATACGTCTCCGACCCGCCGGTCACGGGCAGCGTGATCCACTGGGGGACGTCGTACGGGTGCTTCTCGAACAGCCATGCCTCCAGCTGCGGGAGACGGTCTGTCGTCGTCATGTACGAGATACGCCACTCCAGCGCCGTCTCAACCTCGTTCTTCCACCAGTAGACGGCGGTGATCGGCGCGTCGATGTGAACGCCGGCTGCCAACTTGCTCTCAACCGCACCCCGTGCCAGCGCCTTTGCCTGGTCCTCGTTGTCGATGGTTGTCTGCGCGATCACAATCTCGTTGGCCATGCAACTACCTCTCCAACTCGGCGTACTACGACCCTACCCAGCCGCCTCCGGGTGGGCGCGGATGGGCGTACATCTGGCCGGGCGGGGAGGCCCAGGCGGAAGACTGGGACGCCGCCGAGTGAAGGACACCGCAAGCGTCAGATCGCCGGACTTTCTGGTGCCTCCGTCGGGACGGCTTCCACCTGGCTTGTGCCGCGGTCGTAGGCCCACTGCTGTCGTGATGGTGTCTGGTGCGCGTCTTGGGGAGTCTTCTCGGAGCGGACCTCGGCGGTATTGGTATCCCGCACCGCGAGTTTCGTGAACACCTGCTCCGCGCGGTCCAGGGTCAGCCGCATTGTGCCGTACGGTCCCACCGCGTACCCGGCGCGATGCCCGTGCAGGTGCAGTTCCTCCACCGCTTGAACGCCGGCGTCGACCTCCGGCACGTCGTCCGGCGGGACGAGAGCGTGTAGTTCTTCCTCCCACTCCCAGCCGAGATCGCGGAGCACGGTTCGAGCCTCTTCCTGCTCCCAGCCGCTTCGCGCCACTAGTCCGTGACGGGGGTCCGTCGAGAAGACCATGTCGGGGTTCGTCATCATCCCGCCATCTCCCCAACTCGTGCCGCTACCTTCGACTTTTCGGTGCTATCAGCTACCTGTGCGGTCCAGGCTGAGAGCTGGAAGCGCGCAGGACGGTCCTCGTGCCGTCCAACCCGGCACTCGTCGCCGGCCTTGCCGAGGGCCTTGTTCATCCGGGTGAGGAACCGGTCGTACTGCTCGTGCCAGATCACGGTCGAGCCCGCGTCCGCGTACGCATCGGTTCGGGCGAAGGCCAGGGCCGCGATCTCGTACCCAAGGCCCTCGTGCTTCGTCCAGCACGGCGGGATGACGTCCTGTGGCTGCCAGGCATACGTCCAGTTCAGCCAGCGGCACACGGAGTCGAGCCAGGCGGGCATCGGCGCGATCAACTCGGCTGGCAGGGCCCCCAGATCCCACGGAGCGGGGCCGTCGACCACGGACTTCTCCGTGCTCCGCTCCGCGATGTACTCCAAGATCAGCGCGGGCGGCTCGGGGAAGGGCTCGAATTGCGCAAGGAGATTCGTCATGCGGCAGCCGCCCCCTCGCGGTCAGCCCAGGCGGCGGCGTGAGCCTTGGCCCGGTTCTTCTGCGCCGTGGCCTGCCGTGAGCGCTCCGTCTCGTTCGCCGCTCGCAGGTCGCGGACGTGACCTTCGATCTCGGTCCAGGACTCCCAGGTCCACATGCCGTCGAGACGCGTGATGATGGGCGGGAGGTTGTCCGCGAGGACCAAGGCGTGGCCTTCCGGAAGAGCCCTGATCTCGTCTCCGCGCAGGACCGGTTCCAGTGCCATGTGCGTGGCGGTCGAGTGGCCGCCGCGGTCTCCCCCAGTCGTGGTCTTCGTTGTGCGCTCCCGTTCAACCTGTCCGCACAGGTCGGACATGTCCTTGAGGAAGGCCGGGTCCTTGTCCCCGCTGAAGACCACGACGTTGTTGGTGAACGCCGCCAGCTCCTTCGCGGTGTCCTCGCCGAAGCGGGCTCGGGCGGACGCCCAAGCCTGAAGCCCGTAGATGACCGTGATGCCTCGGCCACGGCCGTCGGCGACGCGCTGGCGCAGGCTTGGGATGGGCGCGATGTTCGGTGCCTCGTCCAGGGCGGCGAGGAGGGCCGGGTCGAGCCGTCCGGCCGGGGAGGCGATGGCGTGAGCCTCGGCGAGGTCGAGCAGGTCTTCGGCTATCGCCGTGGTCAGCGGTGCGACGCTGTTCACCTCCGAGTCCTTGCCGAGCAGGTAGAGGGTGCCTCCTGCGTCAAGGAACTCGTGGAAGTCCGTAGCGTCCTCTCCGTCTCCTTGGAGAGCGCGGATCACCGTTTGGTGCATGAAGGGTTCGAGGGCCGCGTCGAGGGTCGAGGCGGTGTTGCCGACGGTGCGGCTGTCTCCTGTGGTGGCAGTGCGGAGCATGTCCGCCCAGCCGGGGCCGGCGCCGGGATGGGTGTTGAGGATGCCAAGGGGGGCGGGGTCCGTGAGCTTGCGGGCCCACTTCAGCACCCACTCGAGGTTGGCGCCGTCGAGGGCGGCGGCGTGGAAGAAGGCGGCGAGGATCTTGGATGCCTGTCCCTTGTAGAAGGCGCTGCCTTCGCTGGACTGTGCCGCGGAACCGGGGGTCCGTGATCCCGCGACGAACGCCTTGGCCCTCATCATCGCGACCTCCGTCTCGGAGGCGCCGTTGATCGGCGTCCAACGGAACTTTGGGAGGGAGGGCGCGATGTTCTGCGGGTCGAAGACCATGACGGGTCGGCTGTCACACCGCCGCGCATCGAGGGTGAGTTCGACCAGGTCGGGCTTGGTCGAGGTGGCCAGGACCGGGCCGGCCCAGTTGCGGATGGTCGGAGCGAAGAAGCGCAGGGTCTTTCCGCTGCCCATGGGACCGATGACCCGGCATGCCTTGTCAGCGCGAGACCACAGCTCAACGCCTTTCGGGCGTTGTGAGGTTCCCAGCGAATAGCCGAAGTCGTAAGGATCAAGGATGTGGTGCATGACGTGCTCCGGAGCAAAGTGGGGCGAGGAGAGGGGCGGATCAATGACCGGCGGAGCGGTCCTTGGCGAGACTCACCGCTGATGCACGAGCGGGCTGGTCGTCACCGCGGGTGAGGGAAGGGCGGATCTCCGTGGCTCTCAGGACCGCCTTGGCCGACATCTGGCGCTTCAGCTGCCCCTTGCTTGCGAATCCGGCATTGCGTCGGCCCCGGTTCATCAGGACCCAGACAGTCATCAGGACCACCGCGCACACGACGGTGAGGGCGTACAGGGCCAGGGAGATCCCGCTGGGCATGACGTCCACTACTCGGCCCTCCGCGCGACGCGGGCCGCGAGGTAGCGCATCCGTCGGCCGCAGAGCTGGGAGAGGGACGCGTCGGGCCCGGCACAGCGCGGCGGCGCCGTGTGGAAGGCGCTGTGCAGGTCCTCGGCAGCTCGCCAGATGTGGGCGACGGCCGTATGGACGCGGCCCCCGGCGGCGGAGTAGTCGCCGTGGTCCAGCACGGTGGCCAGTGCCTTCGTACGGCGGGCGAGTGCGAGGGTTTCGGCGTGCAGCTGGTCGATGTCCTGACGCACCGCGTGTTCGTCGGTCGGGAGCGGGGCCTCGTCGGTGGTGATGGTCATGGATGGGGCACGCTCCGAATCTGCGTGGAAGGGATCGGTGGCGGAGAGGTGGCGGTACATGCTCACTCGGTGTCCGGAGATGTGCTGGTCAGGTCGGTCATCGAGCCGGAGGAGAAGCACAGGTGCTGCTCGGCCTCGACCAGGAGGTGCTGGACGCCGGGATAGATGACCTCGCCGACCTTCCACAGAGCGATCCCGCGGCGCAGGCGCATGATGTGTTCCGCCGTCCAGGACGGCAGACCCAGCCGGGACACCGTCGCTTCTGCCTCGGATTTCTTCTGCGAGTAGATGACGATGGTGTCCGCCATCTTCAGCGCCGCTTGGGTCTCCGGGCTGTCATCGATGTCCGACAGGTGGTGAACGATGAAGATGCAGGACAGGCCATAGCCACGAGCGAATTTGAGGAACTTCTCCAACAATGAAGCGAGTTGGGGAGTTCCGAGGATGTGCCACGCCTCCTCGCAGACGAGAATGCGCTTGCGCTGGGTGTAGCGGCGGCAGCCCGATTCCGGGTTCGGCCCCAGTTCCCAAGCTCCGGAGTTCGCGTCGACCACGACCCGTTCGTGCTGTCCTGGTTGCGTCCCGCACTCGCACAGCGGACGCAGCCACACCTCTTCGAGGAACACGCTGATGACGGCGACGAGGATGGTCATGGCGACGCCGCCGGACGGGACCTTCGTCAGGTCGAAGACGATCATGTCGGCGTCGAGATCCACGCCGAGACTGGTCGGCCCGTCGAGCATGCCGGTGAGGTCGCCGGTCGCATCCTGCTCGCTCCCGCAAAGCCGGTCCAGCACGTAGGACGCTTCGAGGCCGTCACCGAGGAGTTCGTCCCGCGTCCGCTGCTTGGCCGTGGCGTCGGACTCCTCCGGAGACCGGAGCGCGGCGGCGACGTCCGCCAACACCGGCGTGCGGCCGAGGCTGCCCGCCCGCTGATGGGCCCGGCGGATCGCGATGCGCAGTGCGGAGCCGGCGAACTCGTCCAGGGACCTCCCGAGGCCGAGTTCTACGATCGTCCGAACCAGCTCGATCTGCCGCTTGCCCGCGATGGCGGGGTCCATCGGGTTGATGCAGGAGGCACCGCGACCGCAACCCGGGGCGAACTTCACCGGGGCCTTCCCGGTCAACGAGCGACCAAGCGCGGCCCACTCGCCCTCTTCCCGCTCCTTCTGCTCCTTGGTGTCGAGCACGACCACCTGACGGCCGAGGCGGATCTGTCGTGCGGTGTAGGTCTTGGTGAGCGCCGACTTCCCCCGGCCGGTGTCACCCATCACGATCATGTTTCCGCCGGGCAGGCCGTCACCGAACGCCGAGAAGGGGCAGTAGATGAACGCCTTCCCGCTGTACAGCTCCCGGCCGATGATCGCGCCCGCAGTGCCGAGGGTCGGCGGCGCGATCGGAAGGTACAGGGCCTGGCTGGTGGTCGTCTCCGTGTAGAGCGGGCGGCGCACCGTCTCATACGTCGGGGACAGTGGGGCGAGGTCGAGCAGGTCAGTCACTTGATGCCTCCGGCGAGGGGGAGGGTCGTGGCGAAGGCCCTTGCGTGTTCGAGGTCGAGCCATTCGATCCGGAGGTGGGCGTTGCGGGCACGGGAAGCGGTCGTCCGCTTCGTGCGCTCCAGCTCCTCCGCGCTGCGCGAAGAGATGGTGATGTAGCCGACGACGGCGGAGCCGGCCGCGCCGGAGGAGGCTAGGGCCATGCCCCGTGATCCGGTGGCGTCCGCCGCGATCCGGTCGCGCGGGTCGATGTTTTTGCCGCGCTTATGGTCGCGGTCCATCTCCGCCTGGTTGTTCGTGTCCTCCGCGAGCATCCGTTCCACGGCCTTGTCGTTCGGCTCAAGCTGCTGGGTGATCGAGATGGTGCGGATCACGTCGGGCATTCCGATCAGCAGGGGCGACAGGAAGTCGGGTCCCACGGGCGTGGTGGGCCATCCGACGACGGCGGCCGTGGCGTGGAACCAGCTGTCGGTGGACCCTGCGGCCCGGGTGGCGACGTGAGCCCCGTTGCGAACGTCGACGTTGCGCGGGAAGGCGTGCGCCTGCGGGAGTTCGGTGTCCCAGATGGCGTGGTCCGGGTCGTAGGAGTTGCGGATGAACGCGGTCATCCGGCCCTCGTCCAGAGGCGCGATCACGGAGAGGTCGGCGTCCTCCGCGCGGGACCACAGCTCTTCCAGGTACGCGGCCATGGCGGCAGCGACCCCTTCGTCACCGGTGCCTCGGGCCGCGCCTTCGGCTGCCAGGTCGCGGGTGAACCTCGCGTGGATGGTGATGTAGTAGCGGTGTTCCTCCGCCGATGTGGATACGGCGTTGGCCAGGACGTCGTACGAGTCCTTCAGCCACTGCGGCGCGTCGGCCGTTGCCGCCGACTCGTCGCGCTGTGCGATGAACCGCTGGTGCGCGTAGGGGTCGGACTTCATCTGCCGGGCGAGGACCTGAATCCGCTTCACCGGGTGTTCCTCGACGTTGCCGAAGGCGTCGAGGAGTTCGCCCCAGCGCTCCAGGGCGACGACCTGTTCACCGACTTCCTTGCCGCCGAGGCCGGGAGAGGCGATCTCGAGGGTGGCTGTGACGCACCCGGCCTCCGGCTGGAGGACCACGACGGCCTTCTGTCCGCGGACCGTGACCGGCACCCATGTCATGCCCGTGATGCCCTCCGGCTCCGCGAGGGCTGCGTCCGGCGGGGTGCCGTCGCGGCGCACGCCGGCCTCGAAGGCCGAGGAGACCCACACGCCGCCGGTGCGGCGGAGCGCCTTGCGGTGGTAGCGGTTGATTCGCCACCAGCGGTAGAGCGTGCGCCGCTGGGAGGTGCCCTTGGGCCGGTACGGGGCGTACACGATGACCAGGGCGAGCAAGATCGGCAGGACGAGGGAGGTCGCGGCGATGGCCGTCACGCCGTTGAAGAGGTAGCCGAACAGGATGCCGGTGACCGCACCGCCACCGAGAACGACCTGTTCGCCGAGGTCGCGGCGGCCCACCAGCCCCGTGGGGCGGTGCTTTCCGAACTGATACGTACGAGTCGACATGAGTCACTGATCCTTGCTGGGGTTCGGACGTCCGGGTGCCTGACCGCCCGACGGCCGCGACGGCGGAGGGGGCGTGACCGAGGGCCCGGAGCCCGAGGTGGTTCCTGATGCAGAGGAAGGGGAGGCGGGTGGCGGCGTCGAGGAAGAGGCCGCCGGGCCAGGAGCCGGTGGCGAGGGCGGCTGTGCCGCACTCGGGGCTGCGCTGGCTCCCGGCGGACGTCCGGACGCTGCGTGGCTGCCGGCCGAGGACCAGTCCGCAGGAGAGCTGACGACCGGATCGGAGGTCGCTCCCCCGGGGCGAGCTGCGGCCGGTGCACCGGAGGCACCGGAGTGGTCGTCGCCGCCCTGCTGGCCTTCGGGCTGTTCGGGGCTGCCGCCGTTGGCGGCGTCGGTGCCCTGCATACCGGGGGAACTCGTGGCCTTGTTCTTCGCCCTGTCGACCCCGGCCTTGGCCACGGCTGCCCCGGCAGCGACCGGGCCGGCCACGGCCGTTCCGCCGCCCATCTTGGCGCCTGCCACCTTGCTGCCCGCCGTCTTCGAGCTGCCGCCGACCAAGGAGTCCTGCACACGCGCCCCGATCGCACGGTTCGCGTGCTGGCTGGGACCGTCGATCGCGGCGGCCGGGCCCGAGGACTGGGCGGTCTTCCGGTCGTGGTGGAGCTGGGCCATCTCGTCGCCGAAGGCGGGCACCCACTTGTAGAGCATGGCGCTCGCGAACACGGCGAGCAGGAGGATCAGCGCACCGACCAGCGTCTGGGACACCTCGTCGGACATGCTGCCCGAGGTGTCGCTGAGGACCGCGCCGCCGAGGCCGAGGAGGGCGAAGAGCACAGGCTTGCTCAGGCCGATCGCGAAGATGGCGGCGAACCACTTCTTGCTCTTGTTCCACAGATCGCGGTCGACGAGCCCGGCGTTCACGACGGGACCGAGCGCCACGGCCACGTAGATTGCCGCGCTGCGGATCAGCAGCTCGATCCACATCAGCAGAGCGCCGAACATCATGATGAGGTTGACGACCAGCAGCTGACCCACGCCCGACGTGGGGTTCGCTGCCATCACCTTCAGGATGTTCTCCAGGAACGGCTTGAAGTTCGCGGTCGCGTAGGGCTCGAAAACGGCCGTGACCTCGTCAATGGCCTTCACCAGCAAGGCAATTGCGCCCGGAGTCATCGCGTTGACCACGAACTGGAGGAGCAGGAAGCCGATCGCCTCGGAAACCGCGGTGGTCACGGCGACCCCACGGACCGCCCTCTTGGCCACGGCGATCAGCCACAGGGCCACGGTGAACAGGCTGGAGGCCGCGAAAATGATCGCGTACTGCTTCAGGAAGCCAGCCGACGTGAGATCGATCTTCGTCGTGTTCTGGATCAGCTCCAGCATCTTGCGCAGGAACCAGATGTTGGCCTCGGTGAGCTTCTGGAGCAGGAAGCCCAGCGGGTCCGATACGAAGTCGATCGCCGCCTTCGCCTCACACACCATCGGGATGTAGCAGAACGGATTGGCAACCGCAGAGGGCACGAACAGAAACCCGATGATCACGTTGACCATGGCCACCGTCCGAAGGCGGCGCCCCCAGCGGCTCGGGGTACCCCGCTCGACGGTCAGCAGGCCAGGGGCGTCATCACGCAGTCGCAGGCGCATTGCTGACACCCCCCACGTCCGCGAAGCTGTCGGCCGGGTCCGCCTCCTGCATGGCCGACTGCGACGGCACGAGCGGTTCGGACGGCGTGACGGCCGTCGTCTTCCAGGTGCCGTCCTCCCAGACCAGATCCACGGTCATCCGCAGGAAGGCGACCTGCGGGCGCTGCGTCTCGTCCTTCCCAGCGACGCCGCCCACCGACGCGGTCCACAGCTCGATGCTCGCGGCCTGGTCGGAGTACGAGATCGAGCGGGTGGCGAGCGCCGCCGTCCGCGTGACCAGTTCGCTGCCGTCGGCGGTCGTCCCGTCGGCCCCGACCCCGCGGTTCTCCATGACCAGACGAGCCGTCGAGTCGGCGTCCGAGGTGACCGAGTGCAGCACGCTTGACGCGGCGGTGGCCGCCAGCATCCGGTGCCGCCAGTCCTCATCGGTGAAGAACCTCGGGTCGCCGTAGAGCATGGTGGCGCTGACGGCGGCGGCCCGCGCGCCGCGCTCGTTGTGTCCGTACGGTGCCGGAAACCCACTCTGGTCGACGGCACCGCTCAGGACGGGGTCTTCTGCAGCGGCCGGAACGTAGTCCGAGAAGTTGCCCGGAACGTTCGCCGCCTGCCGCACGTCGATCGGAGCGACCAGTCCCGTCGAAGCCGAACTATCCTTCAGCTTCCAGTCGTTGGACTCCCAGGTGAGCGTGACCGTCACCGACTGGAAGCCGGCCTTCGGCGTCGCGTGCCCGGCCGCGCTGCCGCGAACCGTCGTCGTCCACAGCCGCACCATCGCCCCGTGGGCGTCAAAGCCCAGCAGGTGAGCCGAGAGGACGCCGGTCCGCGCGACGGTCTTCTTGGCGGAGACCTTGGAGGTGTCGCCCCGCAGGGAGCCGACTGCGGCACCGGCCGCGTGGTCGGCCTTCTTCACCGCCGCTCCGGCCGTGCCCTTGGCCGCCATGACAGCAACAGCGCGGTGTCGCGCCTCCTTGTCTGTGAGGAACTTAGAACTCCCGCTGACTGTCGTGTAGTTGGCCGCCGCAGCCTTGGCGCCGGATCGAGTGTGCGGGTAGCCGACGGGGACGCCGTGCAGCTCGCGCACACCTTCGCCGCTCGCCTGCGGAGTCGAGTGGGCGGGTGCCGCCGCGGAGGGAGCCGTGGCCGGAGGGGTGCCCGTCGCCATGCTGACGACCACCCCAGCCGCGGTGACCACTGCCGTGCCGCCGGCGGCGATGCCCCAGAGCTTGGCCGACGGGCGGCGCGCTCCGCTGGCCTTCGAGGAGGAAACCTTCCTCCGGGATCGGGAAGCCATGGGTCACACACCCATGCCGTACGTGATGGCGAAGATGGTGCCGAAGCTGGCCACGAGGAAGACGCAGGTCAGGCCGCCGACCATCATGCCCTTGCCGCGCGAGCTGTCCATCGTGGAGTGGCCCTCGCCGAACCAGCCCTTCGACTTGCCGACACCGGCGAGAAAGGCGCCGGCGCCGACGACGAGGACGACGGCTGCAATGACGCCGAGGATCACCTTCGCCGTGGTGCCGAGCTTCCCGAAGGGGCCCCAGTCCGGCTTCACGCCGGACACGACATCGGCTCCGGCGGCGAGGGTCGTGTGCAGGGAGGGATCAGCAGCGGCAGACAGGAGGTTGTGCATGTTCAGCCCCTTAGTGCTGTAAGCAATGGTTTGTTATCTTTTGGCGTGGCTAGCCGACATGCCGCATCGCGATGATCTGCGGTTTCCAGTAGCTGAGCGGCTTGATCCGCACCTGAGCCCCGGTGTGCGGGGCGTCGATGACCTGGCCGCCGCCGAGGTACATGCCGACGTGCTCAGGTCCGGCGCTGCCGGGGACGCTGAACAGCAGGTCGCCCGGGGCGAGTTGGGAAACGCTCTTGACGGCGGTTCCTGCGTGGACCTGGTTGTACGTGGTGCGCGGCAAGTTCACTCCCGCCGCTGACCAGGCCATCTTGGTGAGCGAGGAGCAGTCGCAACCGCCCACGCCCTCGTACGGCATGACACAGATGCCGCCCCACCGATACCAGGTGCCCAGGGCCGTCTTCGCGGCCGTGATCGCGCGAGCTGCGCCCTTGCCGGCCGGTGCGTCGGGGCTGACGGCATCGGCCCATTTCGAGGCCAGCGCACGGATGTTGCGCACGTAGTCGCGGGTCTCGGGGTACGGCGGGATGCCGTTGTACTTGATCACCGCGCCGCCACCCGCGTTGTACGCGGCCAACATGTTGTCCGTCGAGTCGCCCGGCACTTTCTTGACCTCTTTGGCCAAGGTGCAGTCGTACGCGGCCTGCGCGGCGATGGCGTCGGCTGGGTTCCGGATGTCCTCGACCCCGTCGCCGTCGCCGTCCTTGCCGTGCTGAGCCCAGGTCCCTGGCATGAACTGAGCGATGCCGAGGGCACCGACGGGCGACTTCGCGCCGGAGTTGAAGTTGCTCTCGGTGTAGAGCTGAGCCGCCAGGAGCGAAGCTGTGACCTGCGGGCACTCGCCCGCATGCTTGTTGATCAACTCACGTACCCAGCCCGGTACGGGCGCGTCCGTCTTGATGCCACCACCAGGACCGGTTTCCTGCGCGGAGGCTCTGTCAGCCCCTCCGAACGTGGTCAGCATGGCTACACCGGAGATGAGCCCGGCCGTGACGAGTCCCAGGCCAGCTTGCGTGCCCTTGTTCATCGCGGCCCCGTCACGCCCAGGGCAAGGCGGTGACGCGCCAGCCCTTGGAGGTGTGCTCCAGGCGTAGCGCGAGCTGTTCGCCACTGCTCCGCGCGTGGCCGGCCTTCGGGGTGGTCGTGAGGGTGTAGCTCACGCGGACGAGAGCGGAGGAGGCCGTTACCGCAGGTGCGCCGTCGGGGACGACGGCTGACGTGATCTTGGCTGTCTGGTGTGCCTTCTCGGCCCGCAAGGCGGCCCAGGCGGCGTCCTGGCTCGGCCGCTTCTGGGCGAGCACGCCCGCGAGTTCCCCCGAGGCGAGCCGGGCGGCCCGAGCGCCAGCGTCCGCGTACGAGCTGTCGGCTCCGTCGCGGGCGTCGTGCTCCGCGTAGGCCGTAGTGAAGGTGCGCGCTGTCCGCTCAACGTCTGCCGGGAGAGCGGTAGTCGACGAGGAGGCGGCGGCCTTGGTGTTCGGCGGGGCCGTGTCGGGGATGCCTGCCGAGACGGAGTGCGGCTGTGCGGTCGAGGTCGAGGTAGCGGATGTGCCGCTGGTCGAGCTGGAGCAGCCCGCGGCCAGGCCGAACGCAGTGGCAACGCCTATTGCGGTTGATATCTGGATAAAGCGCTTGGAGTAGCGCATGCAGCAAACACCACGCTCTGGTACAGGAATCAGCGAGGGGTGGGTGTTGCGGTCCAGCGGGTGTGGAGGACCGCAACACCCCTTCGCAGGAGGGGGAGTTCCTGCGGGACTGGCCGGCGAGTTATCAGCCGGGGGAACCGCGATATCGCGGATGAGATAGGGGAGTTGAGCTAGTCGAGGTTCATGTAGACGCACTGGTCGAGGTAGGCCCGGGGCACCCATCCGGTGCTGCCCTTGGGAAGGCCGCCTCGGGACTTCTTGCCCAGCTTGAGCTTGATCCAGGACCCGCTGCGGTCGACCTTCTTGCCGAAGTCGCCGCGGTAGATGACCCCCTTTGCGTACTTGCTGGTGCTGGGGCCGCTTCGGAAGTTGACTGCCTTCTTTATGACGGTCCAGGTGGGACAGGTGTTCGCCGTCTTCGTAGTCAGAGCGGACGAGGACTGCGCAGGGGTGGCCTGGGCAGGTGACGCGAGAGTTATTGCGCCGCCGAGAGCAACGGTCGCGGCGAGGGTGGAGGCGGTGGCGGTACGAGTGAAACGCATTGCTTTCCTCAAGAGACTGTGGTGAGTGTCGGTCTACTTCTGGGTGAAGCGCGGCCTAATTCCTGAGATGAGAAACCTCTGTGGCGCGCTCGGATTCAGCGCCGCTGTTTCGTCGGGGGGTTCGGATCGCAATATTTGGCGTGATCAGAATTCCGGTCCCGATGCTTCTCATATCAAGGTCGATCGACCTCCTCTGGGCATGACTGATCCTGGGAACGGAATCAGTGGCTTGGCCGAAAACGCTGCGGCGTTTGGCCATGCCCAGATCCTGGCAGAGGTCTGCGGACAACTCGAACCAGCAAAAAAGTCGGAACCTGAATCCAAGAATTAGGTTCCGACTTCTCGGTATCTCGCTATTTCACTCGGGCTTGACTGGGGCCTACGAGGCAGGGCGGACCAGGTGCTCGATCGCGACGCCTAGCCAGGGTGCGGCCGGTCCGGCGAGAAGCAGCGGTGCGCACACGCCGTACGAGAGCACGACCGCCGACTGCCCATCAGCGACTCCGGTCAGGAGGGTGTGGTCGAACGGCAGCCAGTCACGAGCCCCCACCGGCCGGAGCCGTACCCCGACCGAGGTGAGCACCACTCGGGCCGTGGTGTGATCGCGCCACTGCGGTAGGGCAACGTCCTCCGCTTCTTGTCGCCGACGGGCGTCGAGACGACCGTTGGTCACCCACCGCCGGCCGAAGGTCGGGTGGTCCTCGAAGTACCCACTGGCCGAGGGCGGGTAGTCGACGTCTGTCCCGTAGAAGCGGGCGGCGGAGCACGCCACGTCCGCGAAGGCGACCTCACCGGCCGCAAGCGCAAGGCCGTCCGCCTGGATCGGCAGAAGACTGCCCCCGCCCTGGAGATGAACCGCGAGCGCGGACGCTGCCTGTACGGCATCGGCGCGGACGGTGTCCTCCGCCCGGTCGCGTCGGCGAGACCACATCGTCGGACCTTCCTGATCAAGCGGACCGGCCGGGGCCTGCACGGCGCGAACCACACAGGCCCCGGGCCCGTCATGAGATGAGATCACCAGAGAGGGCTGGAGGCAGCGGCGGGTGTCTTCGCCGCCTCGTCGTCCTCTTCCTTCAGCCGGGCAAGCAGCACACCAAGACGGTCGTTGCTGATCGCCTGGTGCTTACGGACGGCGCTCGCCACCACCTCACGATTGGTCCGTCCGGCCCGCTCGGTAGCGGCCCGCGCAATCGGCAGTAGCTCCGCCAACCAGTCGTCGTCCGCCTCCCGGTCCTGCGGGCGCTCCGCCCCGTCCGGGACGGACGGCATTTCGCCGTCCGCAGAGGCGCGGACTGCCGCCGGCACCGAGGGATCGGCTGCTGTCGAGGGTGCCTCTGTCGGCCCGTGGCCCGCCGAGCCAGGGGCCGGTCCGTCCGTATCGCACGGGCCTTCGTCTGCATCGGCCGCGCCTGCGGACGAGGTGGCATCGGCACTCTCCGGACGCGGCTCGGCGTCTCGTGCCGTCTCACGTTTCCGCAGATCAACACGGCTCGGGGGCGCTTCCTCTGTCGCGGACGGACCAGCTGCGAGACTCCCCGCCCCGGATGTCGGCGTCGGCACCAGAGCAGGGGAACCAGGCTGAACCGCGACCCTTTCGAGCTTCGGGACCTCGTCGCGGACCGGTCCGGGACCGCCGTCCGGGACTGCCAGCTCAGCCGTCCGCGCCATCAGAATGTAAAGGTGCACAGAGCCTGCCAAGGCCAGCGGCGCGAGCGTCGACAGCACCCCGACGACGCTGTCCGCCAGGTGCAGAGCGGACCGTCCGGCCTGCGGACCGTCATTGAGCGTGACGGCGTGAAGAGCGTTCGCACCCAGGCTCGCCCCGGTGGCCGCGAGGAAGAGGAACCAGGCGTACAGCCGAGCACCGAAGCGCTGGTGACGGAGGAGCACAATCGCTCGAACGCCGTAGGCAATGAACCCGTCGATGAACACCGGAAACAGATAGGACAAGCTCTCCCGTGCGTGGATCGCGATGGCGATCTGCCGCAGCGCGTCGTACGAGAAGGCGAAGCCGGCCGCGCCGAGAAGGATGATCGCGGAACGGTCCCAGGCCGTCATGCCGCGAAGGCTGTAGGCCCCCGGACGTTCGGCCGGTGCCGTGTCTATGTGAGCGCGTGACATCAGAGGTTGCCCCCGTCGCGCGGATCGATGTCCTGCCAAGCTGGGGTCTGCGAGAGCAGTTGCCCGAGCTGTTCCAAGGACGTCACGTCGTGCACATGTTGACTCGGGCAGCTCACGCACGACACCCGCAGCAAGATTCGTTCCGTGCCGCCCTGGTCGGTGTAGTACAGCTCCAGGTGCTGGCCCCCGGTCGTGTCGAGGGACGCGAAGGCTTGCAGGTGTTCTTCGAAGCTGAGCAGGCCCAGAACCTCCCAGTCGAGCGTGACTGCGGCATCACCCAGGAGGGTGCGCGCGTACTTCGAGGCTGCGGTGATGGACCTCGGCCCCCAGGTGCGAAACGCGTGCTCCCGAGCGGTCTTCCGCCGCTCCTCAGCGTTCGTGAGGTGCTTGGCCGCAGCGAACATGAGCGGGTGACTCATCGGGGGCCTTCCAGAAGATGGTTGGTTCGGGTTACGGAGTCGTCGCTGGCTTCGTTGGCGAGACGGAGCAGCACATCCGCGTGGCACGGGGCATCAAGGGGACATGTGCACATCAGGTCGAGTCCCCGCAGCGCTCGGGCGAAGCGAGCGGCGTAGTGGCGTCCGACTGGGCCTCGGAGCGTGGCCGCGAAGAGGTCCACCGACTCCGCAGCGTCCATCGGGGGACCGAGCGGGGACGGAAACCCGGCCGTGAACGGGTTCGCGTACCGGCTGCGAGGGCCGACGTATGCACAGGCTGTGGACAGTGCAGCGGCGTCGCGGGACGCTCCACGGAGGCGGACGGGCATCACGCCGCCCTCCCACCGCGGCGCCGGTCGGCACCGATCATCGGGACGAGGGTCGTCACCATCTCTGCCAGGCGACTCGCCACCCGGGCCCCGACGAAGTCGGTCAGGTCCGGCCCGTTGTCGTCGCGGGCTGGCAAATTGGACGTGATGATCGTCGGCAAGCAGTGGTTGTACCTGTAGTTGATGAGCCGATACGTCACCTCCTCGGTCCACTCCGAGGTTTTAGCCGTACCGAGGTCATCGAGCAGCAGGTACTGCACCTCGCTGAGCTTCCGCAGTTCCCGTTCCGCCGTACCCATGACCTGCGAGGGGCGCAGGTCGCCGTACATGTCTGCCGAGTTGACGGCGATCAGCTCGAACCGGTCCGGCCCGCCGGCCGCGATCCGCCGCAGGGCTCCGTAGGCTTGGTGGGTCTTGCCCGTGCCCGTGAGGCCGGTGAGGAGGAGAGCGCCAGCGCCAGTGTTATCCGCGAGAGCGCGATCAGCCCACGCGGTGACCTCCGGCACCGTCGCTTCAGCGTCGCTGAACCGGGGAGGGGTCGCGGTCCGCCACCGGTTCAGCGCGTACTCGGCGCGAGCACGGCGGTGCCATTCGCGGTCTCCCGGATTTTCTTCCGGTGATTCGTCGGCGGGGCTGTCGGGCACGACCTGAATTCCTTTCGCGGCCAGTATTTGTTCCAGGCGGCGCATTGACCGGGCGTTACCTGCGCGTTCCGGCTCTGCCATGATCAAAATCCGTTCTGGTAAGCACTGGGTTCGGCTGTGTTCTGAAAGGGCGCCCATCCTCCGGGCTGCCGACGCAGTGGCACGACGTTGCCTTGGGACGCCGCTGCGGATGCGTGCGATGGGAGGTCTGCCCAGATGCGAAGCAGGTAGCGGGCCGACTGTGGGGGTCGGTCGGTATTCCATCGCCGCGCGATCATGTCGACCAGCCGTTCATTCCCCCAACGGGCCGCGAGAGCTGTTACCCGATCCCATTCCGATTCGGTCAGCCGCCAGCCGACGAGCATTCCGGCATTAGTGATGGCTGTTACCAGATCCTTGGCGCCTTCAGGAACCTTGACCGACTCCTGATGGGCCGTTTGGTGGTGGTTTCGGCTCGCCCCAGGCAAGCTAGCTTGCTTTTTTGTGGTGGTAATACTCCCGTAGGGAGTATTACCACCACGCGCGCGCGAGGAAGGGATTTCCCAGTCTCGGTGTAGAGAGTTCCCACTTGCCGTCATCGAGGGGGAGTTGTGGGAAGAAACTTCGTGGAACCTCGTTCCCCCTTGCGATGCTTCGGAAGGCGGAGATGAAAGTTCTGTCTCTGAACCAGCCGGGGTCTCAGTGCCCTCGTTAAACAGGAGTATTGAGTAGCTGTTGGGGTTCGAGGCGCCCCCGCCGCGCTCGCGGCTGATTTCGCCGAGCGTCGTCAACTCCCCGAGGCACTTCGTTATCGAGCGAGCGGTGAGTTGGGTGAGGGCGGATATCTCCTCCAGGGTCAGGGTGGCCCTGCCCTTATCGTCGGCCTCGCGGGCGAGCGCGAGCATGACCAGACGCGAGCCCCTGCATGACTTGGACTGTGACCAAACCAGTTCGGTCGCTATGTCGCTCATCAGCAAGTCCCATCTATCGCTATGCGACGGACGAGGGCAAGGCCAAAAGAGTGATCATCTTCAGGGATGTACCCGGTCTGATGCGGTTCGGGAGTGAGGTACAACGTTCCGGTCGGGAGGTAGAAATCATGGGCGCGGCGCCAATCGGCGGAATCGCCGAAATTCCGCCTGATCATGTGTGCCACTATTTCTTCGGTTCGTCGGTCGATAAGCATGCGGTAGAAGTCCGATTCGAAGAGGTGGGTAACAGACCGGCGCTCTGGATACACGCGGGCAAGGACTGCCGTGGGAGCTATTTCGCGGATCGCCGCACTGAGATTTGCGCACGCCGAAGCGGCGGGGTTGTTCTGAGGCATGGGGAGAACTCCCGTGATCGCAAGGCTTGCCTTGCTGGAAGAATCGTTTCCTCGAGGAGGCGTGTCAGGCTGCGTCAGCGCTGCCAGTAGGCAAGGATTCGGCCAGCCTGGATTGGGACTTCTTCCGGTGGCGTCGCGCGAGTTTCAGCAGATACTCGTGCGTAACTCCGAGTCCCCGGGCGACAGCGGCAGGTTCCAATGACGGGTCTGTCGCGAAACGAGCGATCACCGCGTCCCGCTCGACTTTGCTCAGCACCGCGGTACAGCCTTGAATAGCACTTTGGATGGTGTCTTCGTTCGCCCGCTGCTGCCATGCGGCGCGCAGTGCGGAACGCTCCGAAGCCAGAAGGCCAGCTCGAATGCCGTATTCGTCGTCATCCCTCAGAGATTCGACCAGGCACCGGGCAGCCACAGCCAGTGGGCACGATGCACAGAGATTACGCGGCCGGTTAAGGTCCGTGCCCAGCTTGTGCTTCACAAGGTCGGGATCTTCGCGGGGGCCATCCCAGACGGGAACGAAGATTTCGATGTCTTGGTTGGAACACCTGGCGTCTTCCGCCCAGTGCTTTCCGGGGGCCTTCTTCGACTCTTCTATGAGAGGCGACCAATTTCCCTGACGTGCAGCCTCGACGAGACGGTATATATCAGTGCTCATTTTGCATCTCACGATGTTCACGGCGCCGCACGCTGTACGCGTACGAGCGCAAGAGGAGATCAGAAGCGCTTACGCGAGCGCTTAGAGGGCTGAAGCGACATCAACGCTGACGTGCCATCCTTTTCGGATGCTGCGCCCGGGTTGACGAAATGCATGTCAGAAATGGCGCGGAGGTCTGCCTCCGTGAACTGCACGAACTTTCCGAACTTTCGATGGGGCAGTGTTGAGATGCGCTCACGCAGCCACTTCTCCGGAATGTTCAGCCGCTCAGCCGCTTCGCCATATCCGATGTGCAGACGCTTGTCGCGAAGTTCTGACGACCTGTTGCTGAGCAGTGCATCGAGGCCGCCAGCCTGAGCCAGCAGGTTCACCACGGCGGCGAGCCCCTGCAATTCGATGGGCCCTATGGAGGCCGGGCCTGCGTTCGCCGGTGCCACGGCCGCCATCACGCTTCCAGCCCGCGCAGCTGAGCCGTCCGCAGATCGAAGACGTGGCCGCCCGAGGCTGCCCACCCGGCCTGCGGGAACGAGCGGATGATCCATCGCGCGATCGTGAGCGCCTTCGCTCGGGGTACCCGCAGGACGTGTCCGCGTTCGTTCACGGCGGTTAGCCCCAGGTGGGGCCACGGAGTCCGGGGGCCCTGGAGGCGAACCTGTACGACGGCGGCCCCGGGCAGCATGGACGTCAGCTGTGCAGCCAGCCGTTCAGCCGGTTCGGAATCGATCTCCGGCTTCGGGTTGCAGTCCGCAGTAGGGGACATGCGACACTCCTCTTTGTGGTACGCCGCTCCGTAGTGCCGTGCGAAAGGACACGGAGCGGCTGTGCGAGTGATCTAGAGCTCCCGTTGGGGGCAGCGGATCACGAGCTGTCTGGCGTCCGAGAGGTGCGAACTCTCGGACGCCGATGGCGTTTTGAGGGGAAGGAACACGCGCGAGTCGTGAGCGGCTTCTCCTCTCCACCGGGTTGGTCCCTTGGTGAGGGCCAACGGGTGCGCGAAGGCAGACGGGGGTGCGAACCCCCTCGTTTTTCGCTAAACTGAAGCTATCTTGGTTCCTCCGGAAAGTCAACAGTCCGGCGTTTCCCCGGTTCATCCAAAAAACGAGGTCCGATGCCAGCTCGCCGCTTCGATAGAGCCCGTGTGCGCGCGGTACGTCGAGCCGCCGACGTCTCGCAGGCCGACGTGGGATCTGCCCTAGGTGCTGCGGACTCGACGGTGGCGGGATGGGAGTCGGGCGCAAGCGTGCCGGATCAAGAGAAGCTGCCGGCCCTCGCCAGGGTGCTCAAGCGGCCGTTGGACGAGCTGTTCCCCCGTGACGGCTTGCCCGATCTCACCGACCTGCGGTGCGACGCCGGCCTCTACCGGTACGAGACGAAAGCGATCATCGGTACCAAGAGCGACGGTCCGGTAGCCGGAGCGGAACAAGGGATCCGACGCCTCAAGGACAGGTACATCCCTCCCCTGGCGGAGGCTTACGGCGTGACCGAGGACGAGCTGAGGCGCGCGCAGGAGCGGTCATTCGGAGAAGGCGGAGAGGACGAGTCTGCTGCGGTCGCGGAGGCTGAGGAGCCTCCGCGGACACTCGCCGAGAAGATCACTCTCCTCCTGGAACGCTCGTACCCGGCGGGGACCGCCCCGGGGGACGAAGAGATCGCGGAGGCGGTGAACGCCTACGCGGGCTCGCAGGTCACTACGGCCGCGAAAGTCGAGGCCCTTCGAACGGGAACCGACGAAGCCCCCGCGCCGGTTGTCCTGGAAGGTCTCGCCCAGTTCTTCGGTGTCGCTCGTATGTACTTCGAGCCGGACGACGCTGTCGCCCGTCAGGTCTACGAAGGGCTTCGCCTGATGTCAGCGGCCAAGCAGGGGAAGGTTGGCCGAGTGCGAGCCCGCGGGATCGGTTCCGAGGGCCTGCCGGCCGACGTCCTCTCGATCCTCAACGATCTTGCGACCGAGTTGGAGAAGAAGGCCGACCCCGACGCCAACGACTAGTGTCCTGAGTCGCTAATTCGTGTGCAGTATGCGGCGAGGGTGTCGAGGATGCCGTCGGCGGTCTTCGTCCAGATGAACGGCTTGGGGTTCTTGTTCCACTCGTTGATCCAGCCGCGGATGTCCCGTTCGAGTTCGACGACGCTGCGGTGGGCCGAGCGGCGGAGTTTGCGGCAGGTCAGCTCGGCGAACCAGCGCTCGACGAGGTTGAGCCAGGACGCCGAGGTGGGGGTGAAGTGAAGGTGGAAGCGGGGGTGACGCAGCAGCCACTTCTTGACCGGCTCGGTCTTGTGGGTGGCGTAGTTGTCCAGGACCAGGTGGAGTTCGAGGTCCTTGGGGACGGCGGCGTCGATGACCTTCAGGAAGCGGAGGAACTCCTGGTGGCGGTGGCGGCGGTAGTGCTGGGCGATGACCGACCCGGAGGCGATGTCCAGGGCGGCGAACAGGCTGGTCGTGCCGTGCCGGACGTAGTCGTGCGTCATCTTCGCCGGCGTGGCCGGCGCCATCGGCAGCACGGGCTGGGTCCGGTCCAGTGCCTGTATCTGCGACTTCTCGTCCACCGCCAGGACCAGAGCGTTCTCCGGCGGCGACAGGTAAATACCCACCACGTCGCGGACCTTGGTCACGAACTGCGGGTCGGTCGACAGCTTCCAGGTCTCCACGATGTGCGGCTTGAGGCCGAACGCCCGCCAGATCCGCGAGACAGCCGACTGCGACATGCCCGCCGCCTCGGCCATCGAACGCGTCGACCAGTGCGAATCACCCGCCGGCGGCGCCTGGTCAAGGGTTCTGGCGACCAGGGCTTCGACCTGCTCGTCCGTGATCTTACGCGGCGCCCCCGAACGCGGCCGGTCCACCAGACCCTCCAGCCGGTCCGCGGCAAACCGGGACCGCCACTTGCGTACGGTCTCCCGCGAGATGCCCAGGTCATCCGCGACCCGCGCGTTCGACAGGCCTTCCGCGCACGCCAGCACGATCCTCGACCGCAGCACCAGCGCCTGAGACGCCGTCTGCTTGCGCAACCAGCCTCGTAGCACCTGGCGCTCGTGATCGGACAACTCCAGCGACAACGGCTTCGGACCTGGCATCGCCCCACCCTACAACCGCAAGCGAACTAACGACTCACGTCACTAGGGGGTGTCCGACGGGTCGCGTGATCGTGCTGCAGGTGGCGGTTCCGCCGTTTGGAGTAACGCCCCTCTTGTGGGTGATTTCCCGTCAGGGGTGGGTGAGAGACGCGTGGCCAGCCGGGGGCGGGCTTCTCCGGACCAGCGGTCCCTTCGGAGAGAAAAGAGATCTGACCATGCATGCACTGAGGCGCTCGGCAAGGATCGCCGCCATCACTGGTGCGGCGGCGCTGATGGCGGTGACCGGTATGGCCACATCCGCCCAGGCAGCAGAAGGGACGTTCTTTTACACACGCGCCGATACGGGACGCGAGACCTTCCTCGGCTCGACGCCGAACGGCCAGTGCCTTGCCATCCCGGGTGGCGCCCGCCAGGCGACCAACGACACCGACACGGATGCCCGCCTGTACACGAACAGCACTTGCACGTCCTCCAGCAGGTTCCTCGGATCCCGGCAATCGGACGAGTACACGGCCCCGTACCCGACGTACGTCAGCTTCGGCTAAGGCTCCCCCGGCAAGGCCTCACCGGAGCCAGAGCCGGATCGCCGCAATAGTGACCGTGCCGTGGAAGATGAACGCTCTCTTGTCATAGCGCGTCGCCACGGCCCGGGAGCTTTTGAGCATGTTGACCGTTCGCTCGACTTCATTCCTACGGGCGTAGCAGACCCGGTCAAAGCCGGTGGTCGGCCGCCGCGGCTTCCACGGCGTTGGCGGTTGGCCTGCTGGTCCCGGCGCTCGGGGATCGTGTGCCGGATCTGCCGTCGCCGCAGGTAACGACGGTTGCGACGGGAACTGTATGCCTTGTCGCCGCAGACGTGGTCCGGGCGTGTTCTCGGGCGCCCGCCACCTGGCCGCGGGACACGGATGCGGTCCAGGACCGGGATCATCTGCGGGGCGTCGCCCCACTGACCGAGGGTAACCAGGATGGCCAGCGGCCGGCAGCCGCCGTCGCTCGCCAGATGAATCTTGGTGGTGAGCCCGCCGCGTGAACGACCGATCCCCTCATCAGGCCGGTGATGGGCAGGACGTCCACGCCGTCCCGGTATTCGCGCCGGCGCCCGGCGGGCCCCGGCGGCATGCTGATGGACGCGGCAAGATGTGGAATCAACACTGACCACGGACCAGTCGATCCGACCCTCCGCATCGGCATCAGCCTGAACGGCACGCAGCACCCTCTCCCACGTGCCGTCAGCCGACCACCTCCGATGCCGGTCATGACAGGTCTTCCACTTCCCAAACCGGGTGGGCAGCTCCCTCCACGGGATCCCGGTCCGCAGGCGGAACAAGATCCCGTTGATCACCTTGCGGTGACACGTCCACCGCCCGCCCCGCCCCGTGCTCTTCGGTAGGTGCGGCTCAAGCCGCGCCCACTGCTGATCCGACGCTCACCTCGCCCCACGCTGGCCGGAACGACGTCAGCGTGGCTCGGTCACGCGATCCGTCGGACACGCCTTAGTTGGAGCCCGGCCATTGATAGCGGTGATCACGACGCGCCCTGTGAGGGCGCAAGTGCTTACCCTCACGGATCTTGCCCAGCCACCCGACGACCTCAGTAGCCTCTGCGTCTGAGAGCCCTATCGCAACGCACTTGTCTCGGAGAGCTGTGGGGTGAACGTGCAGCCAGCGGCCCCGTTCGTACTCCATCTCCGTCTTGATCAGCTGCCTCTCCTCGAAGACGAAGCCACCGGACGCCACGACGTTCTGGCCGATGAAGT
Source organism: Streptomyces sp. NPDC050211 (assembly GCF_040656035.1). Classification (NCBI taxonomy): domain Bacteria; kingdom Bacillati; phylum Actinomycetota; class Actinomycetes; order Kitasatosporales; family Streptomycetaceae; genus Streptomyces; species Streptomyces sp. NPDC050211. Next base: position 4,867 of record NZ_JBFALC010000031.1, on the reverse strand, counting down.
TCATGAACTGCTCGACATCGTCAGGGAGGTTAGAACTGCCCATAATCCACATTGTGAACCGAGTGCCGAGCCGCCGCAGCTGCCGCCCGACCCACCCGCCGGCCTGCTTCTACTCCGGAGTGGTGTTGGGTTCGTGACGCAAGCCGGAGGCGAACACGGCCCGAACGTCCTTCAGCGCGCCCAGATCAACGAGCGGGTCGCCGTCCACCAGGAGGAGATCGGCGCGGTAGCCGGGAGCGATCCGCCCCGTGATGGAGCCCAGTCCCAGAGCCGTGGCCGCTTCGGACGTCGCCATGTCGATGATGGAAGCGTTCGCCAGGCCCAGGTGGGAGTAAAACGATAGGGCCGGAACCAAGCCGTCGAAGCCCGCGCGCTGCACGCCCGCGTCGGTTCCTGCGACCAGGCGTACACCAGCTTCGGCCATCCGTCGCACCAGGTCGAACATCGCGGCAGCGCGCTCCTCACCGAAGAAGCGCGGGAGCATCTGCCAGTGAGGGCTCACCGCCGGGCAGACGGTGATTCCCTGAGCGATGATCTGCTGGACCACGTCAGGCCGAAAATCGAGGCCACCGCTCGTCATCCACGTGCAGTGCTCGATGGTGTCCACACCCGCCTGCACGGCCGCGGTGATGCCGTCAGCACCGTGCGCATGGGCCGCGACGGGAACACCTGCCTTGTGGGCCTCGTCCACCAGGGCGGTCAGTTCCTCTGCTGTGAACTGGGACTGGTGGCTCTTGGGGCCGTCCTTCGTCAGGCCGCCGCCGGTGACCATGGCCTTGATGACCCCCGCTCCCGCTGCGAGGTTGCGCCGTACGAGGTCGCGGACCTCGGCTTCACCGGAAACCTCGCCGCCGAGGAAGTGGCAGTGCCCGCCCACGGTGGTCGCGGGTGTTCCCGCGGCCACGATCCTCGGTCCCGGCGTACGACGATCGTTGGTCTCCGCAGCCAGACGGAGTGCCAGCCCACCCCGGTCACCGAGGTCACGGGCCGTGGTGACACCGCTGTGCAGGAGCTGTTCCGCACGGCGGCGCATGTCCTCGAACAGGACCTCATCCGTCGAGTTCTGGAGGGTGGACACAGGATCAGGACTGCCGTCGAAAGCCAGGTGGACATGCGCGTCGATCAGGCCCGGCAGAACGGTGCCGTCGAACGTGAACCGAGGAACGTTGGCGCTAGCCTGCTCCTCGATCTCCTTGCGCGGCCCGACAGCAGCGATCGATTCGCCCTCGATGAGGACGGCGCCGTCTTCCAGGTAGGTTCCCGAGTCGACAAGCACCCGTCCACCGGTGATCAGCATCGTGACTCCTAGATCATGGGAGGTCATGCGGCTTTGCGTAGTTCGTCGGACACCGCAATCAGTTGTTTCACATCCGACTCGCGATCGCTTCCCAGAGCCATGGCGAGGGGGACCACTCGGCGGGGTGCCGGGACCCCCTTCTCGATCCGTGCCGAGGCCCGACGGAGCCGGGTGGCAAGCTCTGCGGAGTCGATGTTGAGGGCCTCGCTGTCGTCACTCTCATCCATTAGGTACGGGCTGATGTCCACCAGACCGTCGCGGCACTCCACGATGCGGCGGTGGTAGCGCCGGTGCACGCCGCGGGCCCGCCACCGGTCCAGCGCTGCCGGGGAGGCCGGCCTCAGCACGTTGTCGGGGTACGTCTCCGCCAACAGCTCCCACAACGGGGCGAGGCGACGGTGATCACGCCGGTGCTGGAGCCAGAGTCGAAGAGAGGAGATCCGGGCGCGTGCTCCGGAGTACGTGATACCCGCCGCGAACAGCAGGACGGATGCCACCAGGAGGAAAGCGATGGCGGTCATGAACTGCTCGGGTAGCTCTACGTCGGCCCAGCGAATGGCGACGAAAACGGCACGGATCGCGCAGGCCACCGCCATCGCCCCCAGGCCAACGGCCGCCATCCAGAGCCCGGTGGAGTGCGGGCGCCGGGATATGCGGGCATAGCGGCGAGTCCACCGGCACGCCATGCCGAGGGCATACATGAGATAGAGACCAGCGCCGCCGTAGAAGAAGGCGATCTGCGGAATTGTCATGTCGGCCGTGCTGAAGCTGCCGGCGAAGACCTCGTGCGGCACCGACTCCGCAGCCACGGTGATGGCCAGCGCAACGACTCCGACGACGACGGCTTCCTTGCGGGCGCGGCGGCGGCCCGCTTCTTCGTCGGCGGCGGAGTAGAGGTAGAAGCACATCAAGAAGTACACCGCGAGGAGCAACAGCAGGTTCTGGATCAGCTTCGCCGTCCCGTGGCCGGCGACTGCGTCGACGCCGGACGCGCCGCCGGGCATGGCCACGGGGTACGACAGCGCAGCGCAGAACAGGCAGAGGGTGACGGAACGCAGAGGTGGGTCATGAGGGGATCGCTTCAGCTGGTAGAGCTTCCAGACGAGAGCGGCCACGAGCCCCAGGAGTAGCAGTTCCACGGTTTACAGCCATCCTCGCCGGTCACCGAGAGCCGACTCCACACGACGGAGGGAAGGGTCGTCCGACAGCGGAGTGGAGCTGTCCAGCAGAGACGACCACTCCAGAATGATGGTGGCGACCAGTTCGACCGAGCACTCCTCGCCGTCCTCGTAGGAGCATCGGCGGGCCACGCGCTTAATCGTCTCGGGCTGGAACACCGGCAGCATGGTGGCCCAGCCCTCGACGAAGACGGCCGTCTCCTCGTCGGGGTCGACCGCAGGGGCTTCTTTCGTCGTCTCGCCCGCGGCCCTTTTTGCGGCCTCCTCGTTCTCCGCTACGAGGATGTGGCCTATCTCGTGGAGCTTGATGTGATCTTGATGCAGTCGGGTTGTTTCCTGCTGGTACAGGATCACGTCGTAGTCGTCGTACTCGACCCACATCCCCGAGGGTCCAGGCTTCGGCAGCGGAGCTTCGCGCAGGTACAGGGGGCGCCCGCGCCGTCGGCTGAGTGCCTGGCAGAGTTCGTCGACATCGAGCGGGGGAGTCACCCCGAGGTCTTGCAGCTCACGTCGAATCAGGCGGTGCAGATCCCTCTCCACCGTCCGATTCGCGGCTGTGCGCCAGCGCCCGAAGCGTCGACGGCTCGCTTCGCCCTGAGCGGGCAGTTTTGACTCAGCCGCGTCGCGACCGTTCTTCCCCAACCACATTGAGGATCCCTCCAACCGATGGCTCCCCCGAGCCGGGCGACACCGCGCCCCTGTCGATGACGTCCGGTTCCCAACTCCGGAGACGACCGCAGACGGGGGTGTCCGCATGCCCTGCCAGGCCCCCTCAAGGGGGGCCGGCTGCCGAGCATTCAGGTCACTTCGTCACGCTGATGTCACTGATGCGAACGCGCAATGAAACACCCGGTGAGCCGCCTCATCGGAGCTCTCGGGAACCTCTTTGGACAGTACGTGACGGACGTGGCCTAAAAAGCATGATCGACCTGCATCGCTCGTCGGGGGCCTCGACCCCTCAAAAGGTTCTAAATCGGCTGACAATGATCACGATCATGCTCTTGAGCTGGGGCTTTGCGTTCTGGCGTGAACGCTTCAAGGCTCGACGCGCGGAAGCTGGTCTGTTATGAATCCGATACTTTTCTACGCATGGGGCTTGCGGCATAAGTGCTCGAATCGCACTTATTACCCGCCTAGAGTGGATGTGGTCATGGTCACTTCCGGACAGATGGGGCAACGGCTCGCTATTACGCTTTCGGCCATGTCGAACGCGTTGTTGAGTCAATCTGACGGCTACCTGGAGTTCTGGAATGAGGACTATCTGTGCACGTTGACTACGCTGCGTCCTGATGGTCGACCGCATGTCGTGCCTGTTGGCGTGACGATCGATGCCGCCGCCGGAGTGGCCCGAGTTATCACCCGCAAATCCAGCAGGAAAGTTACCAACGTCCTTGAGGGTGGCGGTGCAGCCCGAGTTGCGGTGTGCCAGGTCGACGGAGGCCGGTGGGCCACGCTCGAAGGCGTGGCAGAGGTCTGCACGGACGCCGCAGTGGTCGAGGAGGCCGTTGCCCGCTACGGAGAGCGTTATGGACGTACTCCGGCGCCGGACCCTGAGCGGGTTGTCATCCGGATCTCGATAGAACGGGCGATGGGGCAGACCCACGCTCCGCGCCCCCGGGGTGCCGCAAGCGCTGCCGCGTAGTACAGCCACGTACACCGAACACGGGTGCTCGGGTGTAAGAAACCCAGGCACCCGTGGGGTTGATGTGAGTTGTCGCTTTCGGTGACGGCAGGGACTTTCCGTCACCCGCAATTTGGTCTGCGCCAAAACCCAGAACTAGGGCCAGCGTTGCAGTCCGCGGCTGTCCTCGCCGTCGTCGATTGCAAGAAGGGTCTCAGGCTCCCTGAGTGGTGGAATCGGCGGGCTGGCGCCCGGGTCGTGAGTGCGTTCTAATTCCGCTGTTATGGACGGGGAGTACGGCAACGGTCTTAGCCTCGATCTTGCGTGACGGTCCGCCGACGGAGTCGGTGGGCCGTTTTGCATTCCCTGCGGGTTGATGGGCAGGCCGAGGGCCCGACTTTCGTGTCGGGTGGGCGCCGGGTTCCACTGCTCCGGGCTGGTGATGCTGTTCGTTGGGACGGGGAATCTACTGGTCAGCCGGGGTTCGGCAGTCGGGTGAGCCGTTCGAGGGCGGCGGTGATGTGGCTGGTCCAGGGCCAGTGCCGGGCCAGACGGAGGATCCGTCGGCGGCCGGTAGTGACGAGTTGTCCGGCTGCGGTGAACAGACGGAGTCGCAGACGGCGGGGCTCCCAGCAGCTGGCTCTGCCGGTCAGGGCGAGCATCGGCATCCAGGCCAGCAGGTCGAGGGCGATCTGCACGATCTCCAGCCAGATCTGGTTCTGGGCGGTGTGGTGCAGGGGGAGGTTGCGCAGACCGGTGGACCTGGCGGCC
>NZ_JBFALC010000030.1:0-113533 GCF_040656035.1 Streptomyces sp. NPDC050211 | reverse complement strand
GTTCCGCTGCGCGAGGGCAGCGAGGAGTACCTCGACTCGGAGAAGTACCAGCTCAAGCTGCGCGACTGGGAAGCGGCCGAACGCGCGGGGGCCACCATCACCCCGCTGATCACCCAGCTCAACACCATCCGGCGACGCCACCCCGCACTGCGAAGGCTCAGGAACCTCACCTTCCACGAAACGGACAACGACGCCCTCATCGCGTACAGCAAACGCACGGGCGACGACACGGTGATCGTGGTCGCGAACCTGGACCCGCACCACGCCCAGGAGGCCACGGTCTCGTTGGACATGCCGCAACTCGGCCTGGACTGGCACGAGTCGGTGTCCGTGCACGACGAGCTGTCGGGTGAGACATACCGGTGGGGCAGGACCAACTACGTCCGCCTGGAGCCCGGCCGGGCTCCCGCGCATGTACTCCACGTGGAGCGGGCGCCCAACGGAGGGTCGGCAGTGTCATGACCGTCAACCAGCCCGTCCCGGACACCTTCGAGGACACTCCCGCCAAGGACCGGGACCCGGAGTGGTTCAAGCGAGCGGTCTTCTACGAGGTCCTCGTCCGCTCCTTCCAGGACAGCAACGGCGACGGCGTCGGCGACCTCCGCGGCCTGACCGCCAAGCTGGACTATCTCCAGTGGCTGGGCGTGGACTGTCTCTGGCTGCCGCCCTTCTTCCAATCGCCCCTGCGGGACGGCGGCTACGACGTCTCCGACTACACGGCCGTCCTGCCGGAATTCGGTGACCTGGCCGACTTCGTGGAATTCGTCGACGCCGCCCACCAGCGCGGTATGCGCGTCATCATCGACTTCGTCATGAACCACACCAGCGATCAGCACCCGTGGTTCCAGGAGTCCCGCCTCCAGCCCGACGGCCCGTACGGCGATTACTACATGTGGGCCGACGACGACAAGCAGTTCCAGGACGCCCGGATCATCTTCGTCGACACGGAAGCCTCCAACTGGACCTTCGACCCGGTCCGGGGCCAGTACTTCTTCCACCGGTTCTTCTCCCACCAGCCGGATCTGAACTACGAGAACCCGGCCGTCCAGGAGGAGATCCTGGCCGCCCTCCGGTTCTGGCTGGACCTGGGCGTCGACGGCTACCGGCTCGACGCCGTGCCGTATCTGTACGCGGCCGATGGCACCAACTGCGAGAACCTCCCCGCCACGCACCAGTTCCTGAAACGCGTCCGCCGTGAGATCGACGCGCTGTATCCGGACACCGTGCTGCTGGCGGAGGCGAACCAGTGGCCGGAGGACGTCGTCGACTACTTCGGCGACTACCGGACCGGCGGCGACGAATGCCATATGGCGTTCCATTTCCCGGTGATGCCGCGGATCTTCATGGCCGTACGCCGGGAATCCCGCTACCCGGTCTCCGAAATCCTCGCCAAGACTCCGGCGATTCCCTCCAACTGCCAGTGGGGCATCTTCCTGCGCAACCACGACGAGCTGACCCTGGAAATGGTCACCGACGAGGAACGCGACTACATGTGGGCCGAATACGCCAAGGACCCCCGCATGCGCGCCAACATCGGCATCCGCCGCCGGCTCGCCCCGCTCCTCGACAACGACCGCCACACGATCGAGCTGTTCACGGCACTGCTGCTGTCCCTCCCGGGCAGCCCGATCCTGTACTACGGCGACGAGATCGGCATGGGCGACAACATCTGGCTCGGCGACCGCGACGCCGTCCGCACGCCGATGCAGTGGACCCCGGACCGCAACGCGGGCTTCTCCACCTGTGACCCGGGCCGGCTGTTCCTGCCGACGATCATGGATCCGGTCTACGGCCACCAGGTCACGAACGTCGAGGCGTCCATGTCCTCACCCTCGTCGTTGCTGCACTGGACCCGCCGCATGATCGAGATCCGCAAGCAGAACCCGGCCTTCGGGCTGGGCTCGTACACCGAACTGCAGTCCTCCAACCCGGCGGTGATCGCGTTCCTGCGCGAGTACGAGGACGACCTGGTGCTCTGCGTGAGCAACTTCGCGCGCTTCGCGCAGCCCACCGAGCTGGACCTGCGCGAGTTCAGCGGCCGGCATCCCGTTGAGCTGTTCGGCGGAGTCCGCTTCCCCGCCATCGGTGAACTTCCGTACCTGCTGACCCTGGGGGGCCACGGCTTCTACTGGTTCCGGCTCGTCCGAGTCGCATCCCGCATCGGCCGACGCCACTGAGTGGGCGCCGAGGAAAGGACGCGTCACCATGCCGAAGACCGCATCGCTGCACCCCAGTCGTACGGCTGTCGCCGGGCCCATGGCCTCGCTCGCCGGGCTGCTGCGCGAATGGCTGCCGCGGCAGCGGTGGTTCGCGGGCAAGGACCGGCCCGTCACCGACCTCGCGCTGCTGTCCATGACGGAGCTGTATCCGGGCTGTCTGCATCTGCTGGTGCACGCCGGCCCTCCGGCCGTGCCCGCCCCCGGCGGCGCGAGTCCCGCGCCGGCCGGTGACTGCTACCAGCTGCTGCTCGGTGTGCGCAGGCATCTGTCGCCGCGTCTCGGCCGGGCCCTGATCGGGCGGGCGGAGGACGGGCCGCTGGCCGGCCTGACGGTGTACGACGCGCTGCACGACCCGCGCTCGGCGCAGCTCCTCCTGGAGCGGCTGCGGCATCCCGGCACGGTGGGCCCCCTCCGCTTCGAGGCTGACCCGGCCGCGGAGATCCCCGCCGGACTGCCGCCCCGGCTGCTGGACGCCGAGCAGTCCAACTCCTCGCTGGTGTACGGCGACATGTACATCCTGAAGGTCTTCCGGCGCATCCAGCCGGGCGTCAACCCCGACCTGGAGGTACCGGGCGCGCTGGCCGAGCTGGGCTGCCGCCGGGTGCCCGCGCCGGTGGCCTGGTTCCGGACCACGCATCCGCAGGAGGCGACGCTCGGCGTGCTGCAGCCGTATCTGCGGGACGCGTCCGACGGCTGGACCCTGGCGCTGCACGCGCTGTCGTCCGGTGCCGACTTCACCGCGCAGGCGCACCAGTTGGGGCAGGCGATGGCCGAGGTGCACCTCGCGCTGGCGTCGGCCTTCCCAGCGGGCGCGCACGAGGAGCACGGCCGCACGGCGGCCGCGATGATCTCGCGGCTGGACGCCGCCACCCACTGCGTACCGGCGCTGCGGCCGTTCGTCCCCGGCCTGCGGACCGCGTTCTCCGCGCTCACGGCCTGCGACACGGGGCCACCCGCCCAGCGGATCCACGGCGATCTGCACCTCGGGCAGGTGCTGCGCGCCGGGCGCGAGTGGTTCGTCATCGACTTCGAGGGCGAGCCGTCCCGGCCGCTCGCCGAGCGGTGCAGCGCCCAGTCGCCGGTGCGGGACATCGCGGGCATGCTGCGCTCCTTCGACTACGCGGCCCGGCAGCGCCGGCCGTGGCGTCCCGAGTGGGCGCGCCGCTGCAGGGAGGCTTACTGTGCGGGCTATGCCGCCCGTGCGGGCTGGGACCCGCGCAAGAAGCACGGGCTGCTGCGCGCCTACGAGACCGACCGCGCCGTGTACGAAGTGCTGTACGAAGCCAGAAACCGTCCGGACTGGCTCTCCGTGCCGATGGCGGCGATCGAGCGTCTCGCCGTGAGAGGAAGCTGAAGCCGTGGCCCTGCGTGACACCTCCCTCCCCGAGCCGTCCGGCCCGCTGCCGCCCACGGCCGCGCCCCTGGACCCCGCCGACCGTGAGCGCCTCCTGGCCGGCGCCCACCACGACCCGCACGCCCTGCTCGGCGCCCATCCGGTGCCGGGCGGGGTGGCCTTCCGGGCGCTGCGTCCGTTCGCCCGCGCGGTGAGCGTCGTGATCGACGGCCGGCGCACCGGGCTCGCCTCGGACGGGGACGGCCTCTTCTCCGCCGTACTGCCGCTGGACGCGATTCCGTCGTACACGCTGGTGGTCGCCTACGAGGACGATGAGCACGAAGTCCACGACCCGTACCGCTTCCTGCCAGCCCTCGGCGATCTCGATCTGCATCTGATCCGCGAGGGCCGGCACGAGCAGCTGTGGCGGGCGCTCGGCGCCGAGCCGATGACCCACCAGGGCGTCACCGGCACCCGCTTCACCGTCTGGGCGCCGAACGCTCAAGGTGTGCGCGTCGCCGGGGACTTCACCTGCTGGGACGGGACGGCGTTCCCCATGCGCTCCCTCGGTTCGTCCGGCGTGTGGGAGCTGTTCCTGCCCGGCATCGACGAGGGCACGCGCTACAAGTTTGAGATCACCTCCCGGTACGGCGGCCGCTTCCTCAAGGCCGACCCGATGGCCCGCCGCGCTGAGGTCCCGCCGAACACGGCCTCCGTGGTGACGGCGTCCGACTACGAGTGGGGCGACTCGGAGTGGCTGGCGCGGCGTGGGGACGTGCCCGTGCATGTGGCGCCGTTCTCCGTGTACGAGGTGCATCTGCCGTCCTGGCGGCCCGGGCTGACATACCGTCAACTGGCCGAGGAGCTACCGGCCTACGTCAAGGACCTCGGCTTCACCCACGTCGAACTGATGCCGGTCATGGAACACCCCTTCGGCGGCTCCTGGGGCTACCAGGTCACGTCGTACTACGCCCCCACCTCCCGCCTCGGCACCCCCGAAGACTTCAAGTACCTGGTGGACGCCCTGCACCGGGCCGGCATCGGCGTGATCATGGACTGGGTGCCCGCCCATTTCCCCAAGGACGACTGGGCGTTGGCCCGCTTCGACGGCGATGCGCTGTACGAGCCGGGAGACGACCGGCGGGCCGAGCATCCGGACTGGGGGACGTACGAGTTCGACTTCGGGCGCACCGAGGTGCGCAACTTCCTTGTCGCCAATGCCGTGTACTGGTGCGAGGAGTTCCACATCGACGGGCTGCGGGTGGACGCCGTCGCCTCGATGCTCTACCTCGACTACTCGCGTGACTCCGGTCAGTGGGCGCCCAATGTGTACGGAGGGCGGGAGGATCTGGACGCGGTGGCGTTCCTGCGGGAGATGAACGCGACCGTGTACCGGCGGGCGCCCGGGGTCGTGATGATCGCCGAGGAGTCGACGGCGTGGGACGGGGTGACGCGGCCGACCGACAGCGGCGGCCTGGGCTTCGGCCTGAAGTGGAACATGGGCTGGATGCACGACTCGCTGGGCTACATCGCGCACGAGCCGGTCCACCGCAAGTACCACCACAACGAGATGACCTTCTCGATGGTGTACGCGTACAGCGAGAACTACGTCCTGCCGATCTCCCACGACGAGGTCGTCCACGGCAAGCAGGCCCTGGTCTCGAAGATGCCCGGCGACTGGTGGCAGCAGCGCGCCAACCACCGTGCGTATCTGGGCTTCATGTGGGCCCACCCCGGCAAACAACTCCTCTTCATGGGCCAGGAGTTCGCCCAGGGCGCCGAATGGTCCGAGGCGCACGGACCCGACTGGTGGCTGCTGGATCCTGACTACGGCGCGGAGGCCGACCATCGCGGGGTGCGCGACCTGGTCCGCGACCTGAACACGATCTACCGGGCGACCCCGTCCCTGTGGCAGCGCGACACCGAACCGTCCGGCTTCCAATGGGTCATCGGGGACGCATGGGAGGACAACGTCTTCGCCTTCCTGAGGTACGACGCGAAGGGCGTTCCGCTCCTGTCCGTCTCCAACTTCTCCCCCGTCGTCCGCCACGACTACCGCCTCGGCGTCCCCGGCACCGTCCCCGCCTGGCACGAAACGCTCAACACGGACGCGGCGAAGTACGGCGGCAGCGACGTCACCAACCCCGGCCCGGTCACACCGGAGGACGGGCACCTCCGGATCACGCTGCCGCCGCTGGCCACGGTGTGGTTGACGCCGTACACCGTGTGACGCTCGGGCGGAGGAGACTTCTCCGTTCCCGGCACCATGGGCTGTCACCTGGGCTAGATTCGAGCCCGCCGATAACTGTGCTCGTCGGCGAAGTCACAGCCCGTACATAGCAGCAGGAGCAGCGCATGCGCGACTTCGCCCTCGCTCCACCGACCACCACGCCCATGACCGGCGGACTCGCCGACACCGTCTTCGAGACAGCGGACCTCCGGCCCACCCTCCCGGTGCTCGCGCGCCGCTCCCACCCCACCTCCCAGGTGTGGGAGGAGGTGACCGCCATCGAACTCCGCGACGAAGTGGTCGACGTGGCCAAGGGGCTCGTCGCGTGCGGGATCCTGCCGGGCAACCGCGTGGCGATCATGGCGTGTACCCGGTACGAGTGGACGGTGCTCAGCTACGCCCTGTGGGCGGTGGGCGCCGAGGTCGTGCCGATCTATCCGACGTCGTCGCGCGACCAGATCGAGTGGATCCTGCGGGACTCCGCCTGCGTGGCCATGGTCGTGGAGGACGAGCAGGCCATCATGACCGTCGGCTCCGTGTGCTCGGGGCTGCCGTTGCTGCGCCACGTCTGGCAGTTGGACGCGGGGGCGCTGGACCAGCTGACGGAACGGGGCGCGTTCATCCCGCTGGCCACGGTCGACTCGCTGCGCCGGATCGTGATGCCGGACTCCACGGCGGTCATCGCCTACACGTCCGGCACGTCGGGGCATCCTCTGGGGTGCGCGCTGAGCCACCGTGGGCTGGCGAGCCCCTGCGACACGCTGCTCGCGGGCTGGGGCCACACGGCGGCACCGCCGGGAGAGCAGCCGTCCGTGCTCGCCTTCCTGCCGTTCTCGCACGTCTACGGCCTCATGATCCAGGGTCTGTGTCTGCGCGGCGGCATCCTCATGGGCCACCAGCCCGACATCAGCGAGGGGGCACTCGTGTCGGCCCTGCAGTCCTTCCGGCCGACGTACTTCTACGCCGTTCCGTCGGTCTTCGAGAAGATCTACAAGAACTTCCTGCGGACGGCCCAGCAGACGGGCCGTGGCGCCCTGTTCGAGAAGGCGGCCGACACGGCACGGGACTTCGCCGCGGCCTGCGAACGGCAACGGCTCGGCGAGGGACCGGGGCCGGCCTTCGACCTGCGGCTGCAACACGCCCTGTTCGAACGGACGGTGTACCGCAAGCTCAGAACGGCGCTGGGCGGCCGGGCACGCCGCGCGACCTCGGGCGGTTCCCCGCTCAACCGCGAACTGTCCCTCTTCTACGAGGGCATCGGCATCTACGTCCACGACGGCTACGGCCTCACGGAGACCTGCGGCGGCATCACGATGCAGCCGCTGGGCCGGGAGCGGTCCGGAACCGTGGGGAAGGCACTGCCGGGCACGAACATCCGGGTAGCCGACGACGGAGAGATCCTGGTGCACGGTCCCTCCGTCTTCCAGGGCTACGTCAACAACGAGGCCGCCACCCGGGCCGCGCTCCGCGGCGGCTGGCTGGCGACCGGTGACATCGGACGGCTCGACCCCGAGGGCTATCTGACGATCACCGGCCGCAAGAAGGACATCATCATCACCAGCAGCGGCAAGAGCGTGGCGCCCGCGCCGCTGGAGCAGCGGCTGCGGATGCATCCCCTGGTCCATCAGGCCGTCGTCGTCGGCGACAACCGGCCCTGCGTCGGCGCCCTGATCACCCTGGACCCGGAGTTCCTGGCGCACTGGCGCGGCGCGCTCGCCCTGCCGAGCGACACACCGAGCCGGGACGCCCGGGAGGAGAACGCGCTGCGGGAGGAGATCGCGCGTGCCGTGGCGGCGGCCAACAGCGCCGTGTCCCGCTCGGAGTCCATCCGCGTCTTCCGGGTGCTGCCGGAGCCGTTCGCCCTGTCCAACGGCCTGCTGACACCGTCGATGAAGCTGCGCCGGGACGCGATCGTCGAGCACTACGCGTTCGAGATCGATGCCATGTACCAGGCGCGTTCCCGCAGTTTTCGGCGGACCGCGCCGGACGAGACCGCGGGCTGGGAGGAGTCGGACAACGTGTTCCGGTGATCTGCCGCCTACTCCCCCGTCGTCAGCCGCACCACGTTGGACTGCTCACCGAGGACGACGGCCCGGATCCGGTAGGAGGCGCGTTTCTCGCCGGGCAGGGTGGCCAGCTCGGTCGAGGTGACGTCCGGGCCGAGCACCGCGACCGGTTCGTACCAGGTGCCGCCCTTTCCGCGGATCTCCACCAGGAAGCCGTCCTCGTCGTCCGACTCGTCGGTCCAGGTGAAGCGGATGCTCTCCGTGCGGTCGGCGCGGGCCGGTGCGGAGGTGGGACCGCTATAGGACCGCAGCCGGTAGTGGAACGTCGTGTGCGGTATGAGGTCGGGGTGCCGGTATGACGTCACCTGCCGGGGCAGGTACTCCAGCACGGTATACGGTCCGTCCTCCTCGGTGGCGAACTCCAGGACGTGGCCGGCGACGCCGGGCCGGTCGTCGTGCCAGGTCAGGACGGCGTCGGTGGGTGTGGTGAGGGCGGCCTTCAGCGGCCGGTCGGGGTTTGGCGCGGGGGTCGTGCAGGCCGACAGCGCCAGGAACAGCGCTGCCGGCACCGCGATACGTGATGTCCAGGGCATACGACTGCGTGCGCCTACTTGCGCCAGAACCGGATGCCGCTCCACTCCACGGTGGCGGTTCCGTTGCCACTGTTGGTGCGGTAGGCGCCGAACTTGTCGTAGAAGCTTCCGCCGGGACTGTCGTAACTGTGCTTCAGCGAGCCGTTGATGTAGGTGCGGTGCTCGTCGCCGACCGTATGGACGGTGTTGACGCGGACGGTCGCGCCGACGGTCCCGGCGTTGGAGAGCGTGGTGCCGCCGTGCACCGCGTACAGCCGGCCGCCGCGCTCGACGGCGAGCATGAAGTACGGGCCCGAACCCGACTCGTGGAAGGTCTGTTTGAGGCTGATCCGGGTGCCGCTGAGGTTGGTGATGCGGAAGTAGCCCTCGAACTGCCGGGTGCCGCCGGTGTAGGTGGCGTAGCGGCGTTCAGCCCGTTGGTCTCCGCTCGCTGTCGAGCAGGTGAGCCGGAAGGTCAGGCCGTCGACCTGTCCGCAGCCGCGCTCCTGGACGGTGTAGCTGGGTGAGACCGACTGCCAGCCGCCGGGCTCCACTTCGGCGACGGCGTGAGGGACGGCCAGTAACGACGTGGCGCACACCGCGGTGGTCACGGTGAGCGTCCGCAGGCGTGGGTACATCCTGCCTCCTGGGGTGGGGGGTGATCGAGGTAGTCATATATGTGAATCTCGATCCCTGTCCTGAACGAACGTCTCGGACGGTAGGACCAGACCAATCACCCGTCAAGGCTTCGCGCACACACCTCATTCACACCCGCCCGGTGCGCCGGGGCACCGGGCGGGGCATGGTGGTCATCGACGCGTTCGTCTGCCTGCCGTACCCGGCTGGCGGAACGGCTGAAGGCACGGTGGGATCGATGAGGTGCGAGCCAGTGATCCAGGGGCATACGAACCGCGTCCAGTAAGACCGGCTGGAGCCGCAGAAGGGATGGACACCGTGACACGACCCAGGATCCTGGTGGTTGGCGCAGGCTTCGCCGGAGTGGCGTGCGTACGCCGCCTGGAACGCAAACTCGCCCCCGACGAGGCCGACGTCACCCTGGTGACGCCGTTCGCCTACCAGCTCTATCTGCCGCTGCTGCCCCAGGTCGCCTCCGGCGTGCTGACGCCGCAGTCGATCGCCGTATCGCTGCGCCGCAGCAAGAAGTACCGCACCCGGATCATCCCGGGCGGCGCGATAGGCGTCGACCTCAAGGCCAAGGTATGCGTCATCCGCACCATCAACGGCCAGATCGTCGACGAGCCGTACGACTACATCGTGCTGGCACCCGGCAGCGTCACCCGCACCTTCGACATCCCCGGGCTCACGGACCACGCGTTCGGCATGAAGACCCTCGCCGAGGCCGCCTACATCCGCGACCACGTCATCTCCCAGCTGGATCTCGCCGACGCCAGCCAGGATCCGGCCGAACGCGCCGCACGGCTGCAGTTCGTGGTCGTCGGCGGCGGATACGCGGGCACCGAGACCGCCGCCTGCCTCCAGCGCCTCACCCACGCCGCCGTCAAGCGCTACCCCCGCATCGACCCGGCGCTGATCAAGTGGCATCTGATCGACATCGCGCCGAAGCTGATGCCCGAGCTGGGCACCAAGCTCGGCCGAAGCGCCCAGGAGATCCTGGGCAGGCGCGGGATCGATATCTCCCTCGGCGTCTCCATCGCCAAGGCGGGACCCGAGGAAGTCACGTTCACCGACGGGCGCGTGATCCCCACCCGCACGCTGATCTGGACCGCCGGCGTGGTCGCCAGCCCGCTCATCGCCACCCTCGGCGCAGAGACGGTCCGGGGGCGGCTCGCGGTCACCGCCGAGATGAACCTGCCCGGCCACGACGGTGTCTTCGCACTCGGCGACGCGGCCGCGGTGCCCGACAAGGCCAAGGACGAGGAGGGCGCGGTCTGCCCACCGACCGCACAGCACGCCATGCGCCAGGGAAAGCGCGTCGCCGACAACGTCATCGCGACGCTGCGCAACCAGCCCATGGTGCCGTACGTCCACAAGGACCTCGGCCTCGTCGTCGACCTCGGCGGCAAGGACGCCGTGTCCAAGCCGCTCGGCATCGAACTGCGGGGCGTGCCCGCGCAGGCGGTGGCCCGCGGCTACCACTGGTCGGCGCTGCGCACCAACGTCGCCAAGACGCGGGTCATGACGAACTGGGTGCTCAACGCGCTCGCGGGCGACGATTTCGTGCGCACCGGCTTCCAGTCCCGCAAGCCCGCCAAGCTGCATGACTTCGAGTACATCCACTCGTATCTGACGCCCGAACAGGTGCGGGCGCATGTCGAAGGCACGGACCGGCAGGACCAGTGACGCCCGTGGCTGACCGGCTCTGCTGAGCATCGGCCCGGCGTGCGATGCTGAGGCCGGATCTTGGCAGGCGGCGGGAGTGAGTACGGCGGAGTGAGAGCAGCGGGACGAAGGGACCGGGCGCGGCTGCGGGACCTCGCGGCGGCGTCCGACCCCGGCCTGCTACGACTGACCGCCGGACTGCGGACAGTTGGTGCCATCGCCCTCGCGCTGGCCGTGCTCGCTCTGCTGGGATCCGACGTGACCCATCTGGTCGCGGGAGCCATGGCGGCGATGGTCGCCACCTTCGCCATCCGGGAGAATCAGCGCGCCCAGCAGGCCGTCACGCTCGCGCTGGGCCTGCCGGTGGCGCTGGCCGCCGTGAGCCTGGGGGCGCTGCTGCACTCCCATGTGGCGGCCGGTGACGCCTTCTTCGTCATGCTGGTCTTCGCCGGTGTGTATGTGCGCAGGTTCGGCGACCGGGGCACCGCGCTCGGTCTGATCGCCTTCCAGGTGTACTTCCTGTCGCTGTTCGTCGGCGCCACCGTCTCGGCCCTGCCGGAGCTGTGCGGGGCGATCGTCGTCGCCTTCCTGTGCAGCGCCGCCATGCGTTTCGTGGTGGTGCCGCAGACGGCGGCGGGGACGCTGGAGCGGCTGCGGGAGGCGTTCCGCGCCCGGCTGGCCCAGCTCGTGTCCGCCCAGCTCGACCTGCTGGACGCGGGTCCCGACGACGTCGACAAGGCGCTGGAGGACGTACGCGACGGCACGGCGCGGCTGCACGAGACGGCCATGCTGATCCAGGGCCGGCTCGACGACGGGACGTCCGACGAGACGGTGGCGCGACTGCTGCAACGCCGGGTCGCGGACGCCGAGGTCGCCGCCGAACGGCTCGGCCTGTTGCTGCTGACCGCGCGCAGCGCCGAGCGGGCGGACACGCTGACCCTGCATCTGCCGGGCGCGCCCGCCCCGACGGGCAGCCCGCTTCCGGTGCGGGACGAGGCGACCGCCACGCTGCGCCGCGACCTGGACGCCCTCCGGCTACTCGTGCTGCGGCCGGTCTCCCAGGACACCGGTACGGGGCTGTCCCACGTGCGCAACCGGCTGCTCGGCTACCGCGAAGAGGAGAACCTGCCGCCCGCGCCGCCCGCCGTGCAGGACGTCTTCCGCGGCATCGGCGAGAGTGCCCGCGCGGTCCTCGGGCTCCGGATCGCCCTCGACGGCCCGCAGGACGAGTCGGACGACACCCCGGCGACGGCCCGCTCGCGCGAGGAACTCGACGCCGAGGACGCGGCCATCACCGGCGCCGAGGAGAGCGAGCCGACGGAAACGGGGCTGCGCCGCCCCACGACACGGGCCGCCGTGCAGGTGGCCGTCGGCTCGGCGCTCGCCATCGCCGGGGGCGAGCTGCTCTCCAGCCAGCGCTGGTACTGGGCTGTGCTGACCTGCTGGATCGTTTTCATCAACACGGCGTCTACGGGCGAGATCCTGGTCAAGAGCTACCGCCGGCTCCTGGGGACCGTGCTCGGTGTCGTGGCCGGGATCGCGCTAGCGGGCCTCGTCGCCGGGCACACCTGGCCCGCGTTCGCGCTGGTGCTGCTGTGCGTCTTCGCGATGTTCTACACGGCGCCGCTGTCCTACACGCTGATGTCGTTCTTCGTCACCGCCGCACTCGGCCTGCTCTACACCCTGCTGCACACCTACAGCCTCTCGGTGCTGCTGCTGCGCGTGGAGGAGACGGCGCTCGGCGCGGCCTGCGGGATCGTCGCGGCGGCGCTGGTGCTGCCGGTCCACACGGACCGTCGTACGAACGATCTGCTGGGGACGGTACTGGAGCGGCTCGGCGAGGTCGCCGAGGCCGCCATCGACCAGCTCAGCGGCGGGCCGGAGGTCGATCTGCTGGACAAGGCGCGCGACCTGGACGAGGCGCTGGCCGATCTGAGCGCGGCCACGCAGCCGCTCACCCATCCGATCACGCCCCTGCGGACGCGACGTGACACCGCGCGCTATGTGGTGGCGCTCCTGGAGACCTGCGCGTACCACGCGCGGGCGCTGGCCGCGACCGCCGAACTCCTGCCCACCCACCCGTCGATCGCGGCGGACCCCCGGCTGCGCCGGGCCGGACGGCGGATCGCGCACAACATCGAGGCCATCGCCGGGCATGTCGCGGACGAGCACTGCACCGCCGAGGTCGAGACCGGCCCGAGCATCGCCTCGCTGCTGGAGCCCGACATCCCCGGCACCCCCCGGTTCGGCCGCGTCACCGACCGTGTGCTGCGCCATCTGCAGCGCCTGGACGAGGGCGTGGTCGGTCTGGCACGGCCGTTGAACGTGCCCGTCGGGTCGCGGTCGAAGAAGTGACGCGGGTCTTCAGGACAGCGGCACCACCGCGGTGATGCACTTGCCGCCCGACGGCAGGTCCGCGACCCGTACATCGCGGGCGAGCCGCAGAACGATCGGCCAGCCGCGCCCGCCCGGCCGCTGCCGCCCTTCCGCGTCGACCGGCGGCTCGGTCACCGGCAGGGCGTCGCTGCGGTCGCAGACCGAGACCCGTACCGCGGGTCCCTCGACGTCGACACGGAAGTCCGTGACCCCGCCGCCGTGCAGGATCGCGTTGGTCGTCAGCTCCGTGGCGACGAGCAGGGCGTCCGACAGGGCGGCGGCGCCGCACGCGGTTCCGGTGGCGCGGCAGCGTTCGGTCACCACACGCTCCACGGTTCTGCGCGCCTCGGCGGGTGCACAACTCCGCCCGGGCCAGCTCGGGGCCGACGCGCCGATGCCGGTCCTGCGATCCTCGTACATACCTCTGGCTCCTGTTCGATACGGAAAGAAGCCGGGCCCGGCTGTGTAAGAGGTCACAGTTGTTCGCCTCACCCCTGCGCATCCCGCCAAACCTCTGCCCGGGAACAGGAGTGCGGGTCGTAGCCGCCCGACACGGGGGTACCCGGATCACATGACGGATGTCGTGGACTCGGACGAACTGCTGCGGCGCATCCAGCGGGCCAGGGCCTACGCCGAACAGGAGAAGCGGACGTGGCGGTCGCGCAGCGACGCGCTCACGCCCGCCGAGCCGGACAAGGCCCGGGACGCGGCCGTACGGACGCTGGCGTACGAGGCCGTGCTCGGGGTGCTGGACGAGATCGTCACCCCGGGCAGGCACAGCGAGGAGGGCTGACCCGGGACCGGAGCGGATTGCCTGCCGTGCTGCCGGGAACCCGGATGCGCATGACGGCCGATCACGCACGCGCACCGGTCCTGGAGGCCTTGGACGACTATCGCCGCCAGGGGCACTTGTCGTTCACGCCGCCCGGGCACAAACAGGCTCGCGGGGCCGACCCGGCGGTGCGGGCGGTGCTGGGGGACGCGGTCTTCCTCGGTGACGTCCTGGCGTCGGGCGGTCTGGACGACCGGCTCCACCAGGGGCGGGTCCTGGAGCGCGCCGAGGAGCTGATGGCCGACGCGGTGCACGCCGAGCACACGTTCTTCACCACCTGTGGCAGCTCCCTGTCCGTCAAGGCGGCGATGCTCACGCTGGCGGGCCCGCACGAGAAGCTGGTGCTGGGGCGCGACGCCCACAAGTCCGTCGCCGCCGGACTGATCCTGTCCGGGATCGAGCCCGTGTGGGTCGATCCGCAGTGGGACGGTGCCCGGCATCTGGCCCATTCGCCGTCCGCGGAGGCGTTCGAGCGGGCCCTCGACCGTCACCCCGACGCGAAGGGAGCCCTGGTCACCAGCCCTACGCCGTACGGCAGTTGCGCCGACCTCAACGCGATCGCGCGGGTCTGCCACCGGCGCTCGCTGCCGCTGATCGTCGACGAGGCCTGGGGCGCGCATCTGCCCTTCCATGACGATCTGCCGTCCTGGGCCATGGACGCGGGCGCCGACATCTGCGTGACCAGCATCCACAAGATGGGCAGCGGCCTGGAGCAGGGCTCGGTCTTCCATCTGCGGGGCGACCTCGTCGCGCCGGAACTGCTGCGGTTGCGGGCGGACCTGCTGGGCACCACCAGCCCGTCGGTGCTGATCTTCGCCGGTCTCGACGGCTGGCGCCGGCAGATGGCCCTGCGAGGGAAGGAGATCATGGGCGCCACGCTCGAACTCGTCGCCGAGGTCCGGGCCGCCGTCGAGCAGATCGACGGGACGCACGTCAACGACCGCGACGACTTCTGCGGTGCGGGACTCGCCGCAGACTTCGACCCGCTGCCCGTCATGATCGACCTCGACGGCCTCGGCATCACCGGGTACCAGGCCGCCGACTGGCTCCGTGCGCACCGGAGCGTGGACGCCCACCTGGCCGACCACCGTCGTATCGGCATGCAGATCACCCACGGCGACGACGAGGAGACCACCGGGGAGCTGCTCGCCGCGCTGAAGGATCTCGCACAGGCCGCGCCCTCCATGCCCCCGGCCCCACGGGTCGACGTTCCGGCACCGGCGGAGCTGCGCCTGGAGCCGGCGATGACACCTCGGGACGCGTTCTTCGGACCCACCGAGGACGTTCCGGTGGACGCGGCCGCCGGGCGCGTCGTGGCCGAGATGATCACGCCCTACCCACCGGGGATCCCAGCCGCGCTGCCCGGCGAACGGCTCACCGAACCGGTGCTGCGGTACCTGGTGACAGGCCTGGCCGCGGGCATGAACCTCCCGGACCCCAGCGACCCGGCCCTGGACACGGTGCGGGTCGTAAAACCCGGGCCCGACGTGAAACGGGTCACCTGACCGGCTTGCAAGTGCGCGAAAGGGCCCGTGATGGTTTACGGTTCATTCATACGTGGTGACGGGGTCGACCGTATCCGTCCTCCGACACCGCCTAGAACGGCCCTGGCTGGCCTCCCCCGTCCAGCCAGGGCTTTTTCATGCCCGCCGCGGGTACTCGGGGTTGCCGTCCGCAACTGCTGTCCGCCGAGGTGCTCCGGGCGTCGGCAGCGGCTGAAATGGGCGTAGGGAAAGCACCGGATCCGATCGCCGGCGAGGAGCCCCGCGTCATGACCAAAGCGATAAAACTGCTGACTGCCCTTCCTCCGCCCCAGCGGCAGCGCCTGATGGCGCTCGCGCGGGAGGTCTCCTTCCCGGAGGACTGCCGGATCTTCGAGGCGGGTGGCCGGGCCGACCGCTTCTGGGTCATCCGCTCGGGCGCGGTCTCGCTCACACAGCGGGTGAACTCCCTGCGGCGGGTCACCGTGGCGAGTCTCGGCGCGGGCGATCTACTCGGCTGGTCCTGGCTGTTCCCGCCGCACGAGTGGGACTTCGGCGCGGAGGCGTTCAGCCCGGTACGCGCCTACGAGTTCGACGCGGCGGCCGTGCTCCAGCTGTGCGAGGAGGATGCGCAGCTCGGGCTGACGCTGGTGCGCACCGTTGCGGAGATCCTCGCGCACCGGCTCGAGACCACCCGGGGCAAGCTCATGGAGCAGTACGCGATGCACCGGCGGGGCCTGTAGGGCGTCAGACGCGGTAGCGGCGCAGTGCGGGCATCGCGACGGCCAGGCCCAGCATCACGGCGACGACCAGGACGCCGCCGCCCACCACCGCCGTACGCGGACCGAAGGCGGAGCCCGCGGTGCCGTGCAGCAGGTCGGCGAGGCGTGGGCCGCCCGCGACGACGACCGTGAACACGCCCTGCATCCGGCCGCGCATCTCGTCCGTGGCGGCGGACAGCAGGATCGCCCCGCGGAAGACCATCGAGACCATGTCGGCCACCCCGGCCACGGCCAGGAACGCCACCGCGAGCCACAGGCTGCCGCTCAGCCCGAAGCCGGTGATGGCCACGCCCCAGACGACGACCGCGCCGATCACCATCCACCCGTGTCGGCGGACCCGGGAGAACGTGCCGGAGAACAGCCCGCCCAGCACCGCGCCGATGGGGATCGCCGCGAACAGCAGGCCGAGCGCGAGCCCTTCGCCGTACGACGCGTAGGTCTCGGCGGCCAGCTGCGGGAACAGGGCCCGGGGCATGCCGAGGACCATCGCCACGACGTCGGCGAGGAGGGACAGCAACAGCACCTTGTGCAGGGAGATGTACCGGAACCCGGCCCCGATCTCCCGCAGCCCGGCACGGCGGGCGGGCCGGCCGTCCAGCGGCGGCAGCGCGGGCAGTCGTACGACGGCCCAGACCGCCAGGCACAGGGCGAGCGCGTCGATCAGATACAGCTCGGGCAGGCCGATGACCGGGATCAGGGCGCCGGCCAGGAGCGGACCCGCGACCAGGCCGGTCTGCATGACGGTGGAGCCGAGGGCCTGCGCGGCGGCCAGTTCGTCGGCGGGGACCAGGCGGGCGATCGAGGCGCTGCGGGCCGGGGCGTTGAGGCCGAAGAAGGCCTGCTGCACGGCGAGCAGCACCATCAGGACCGCCACCGAGCCGAGCCCGGCGGCGGCCTGGATCCAGAACAGCAGCGAGGTGACGGCTATGCCGCTGTTGGTGATCAGCAGCAGCCTGCGGCGGTCCATGGTGTCGGCGACGGCGCCGCCCCACAGCGCGAACACCACCAGGGGCAGCAGTCCGGCGAGGCTGGCGTAGCCGACCCAGGCGGAGGAGCCGGTGATGTCGTAGATCTGCTTGGGCACGGCGACGGCGGTGAGCTGGCTGCCGACCGCGGTGACGATGGTCGAGCTCCACAGGCGGCGATAGGCAGGGCGACGCAGCGGACGGGTGTCCAGGGCCCAGCGGCGCCAGCCGCGGCGGGGCGGTCCCGCCTTCTCGGCGGCCTCGGAGTCGGAGTGGGGGCTGCTCTCGCTCGTGTCCACGGGGTCCCTTGATGCTCGCTACATCTTTCGAATCAAGGGATCACTATGGCACCACCGACTGAGCGCGCGGATCGGCAACCTCAGGTTCCGGCAATGAGCGTCGCACCGAGGGCGATCATCGTCGCGGCGACCAGACCGTCCAGGACCCGCCAGGCGGCGGGCCGGGCGAGGAAGCGGCTGAGCAGCCGGGCGCCGAAGCCCAGGGCCGCGAACCAGCAGAGGCTGGCGCAGACCGCGCCGAGTCCGAACGTCCAGCGCAGCGGGCCGCGGTCGGCGGCGACGGAGCCGAGCAGGAACACCGTGTCGAGGTAGACGTGCGGGTTGAGCCAGGTCATGGCCAGGCAGGTGAGCACGGCACGTCTGCGGGAGCCCGCGGCCTCCCCCTCCACTGTCAGGGCACCCGGCCGGAACACCCGGCGTGCGGCGAGTGCGCCGTAGCAGAGCAGGAACGCACCGCCGATCCAGCCGACGGCGGTCAGCGCCCCCGGCCAGGCGACCACCACGGCACCGACACCGGCGACACCCAGCGCGATGAGGGCCGCGTCGGAGAGGGCGCAGATCGCGACGACGGGGAGGACCGCGTCGCGGCGGATGCCCTGGCGCAGGACGAAGGCGTTCTGGGCACCGATGGCGACGATGAGCGAGAGGCCGGTGCCGAACCCGGCGGCCGCGGCGGACAGTGCGTGGGACATGGCATCGACGCTAGGGAAGGCACCGCCTGGAGTACAGCTAAAGATTCTTACGTATCATTAGCGCTCGTGATGACAGACCTGCCTCTCGACCAGGTATGGACCCTCCTCGCCGTGGTGGACGAGGGCACGTTCGACGCGGCGGCGTCCACCCTGCATGTGACGCCGTCGGCGGTCAGCCAGCGCGTCAAGGCACTGGAGCAGCGCACCGGGCGCGTGCTGCTGACGCGGACCAAGCCGGTGCGGGCGACCGAGTCTGGCGAGGTGGTCGTGCGGTTCGCCCGCCAACTGGCCCGGCTGGAGCGCGATGCGCGCGCCGAGCTGGGCATGACCGGCGCCGGGGAGCCGACCCGGGTGTCCATCGCCGTGAACGCCGACTCCCTCGCCACCTGGTTCCTGGGCGCGCTCACCCGCCTGCCCGCCGAGCCCCGGCTCTCCTTCGAACTGCGCCGCGAGGACGAGGACCACACGGCGGCGCTGCTCAGGGAGGGCCAGGTGATGGCGGCGGTGACCTCCTCGCCGGACGCCGTGGCAGGGTGCTCGGTGCGGGCGCTGGGCCGGATGCGCTACCTCGCCGTGGCCAGTCCGGCCTTCGCCGAGGAACATCGCGACGGGCCGCTGCGGGACGCGCCGGTGGTGAATTTCGACCGACGGGACGACTTCCAGGACGGCTTCGTACGGCGATTGCCCGGCGGAGAGGGGGGAGGTCACGAGGGAGCGAGACCGGTGCGGCACTTCATCCCCACATCGGAAGGCTTCGCGGCGGCCGTCGCCGCCGGTCTCGGCTGGGGCATGCTGCCCGAGGCGCAGGCCGTGCCGCTGCTCCGGGCGGGGCGACTGGTTCAACTGGCGCCGGAGCGGCCGGTCGAGGTGCCCCTGTACTGGCAGCAGTGGAAGCTGGACTCACCCGCACTGGCGGCGGTGGCCGACGCCGTGTCAGCGACGGCGGCTGAGACGCTTCGCTCCTGGTGACCTGCTTCGCCGCCTGATCGCCGGATACCTTGGGCTTACCCTCCCGGCGGCGCCGTTGAGGCGCGTACCACGAGTTCCGTGGCAAGTTCGATGTGGTGGGACTCGACCTTCTCACCGTTGGCCAGTCGGAGGGCGGTGCGCAGGGCGGCGCCGCCCATCTCCCGTAGTGGCTGGCGCACAGTGGTCAGTGGTGGTGAGGCCATCTCAGCGAGATGCGTGTCGTCGAAGCCGACCACACTCAGGTCTTCGGGGACGCGCAGGCCTCGGGCGCGGGCGGTCTCGATGACACCCAGGGCGATCTCGTCGTTGCCTGTGAAGATCGCCGTCGGTGGCTCTGCCAGGTCCAGCAGCGCCGCGGAACCGAGCAAGCCGGTCTCGTACGTGAATTCTCCGGGCCGGACGTAGGCGTCGGGTACCGGCGCTCCTTCCGACTCCATGGCGGCGCGGTAGCCGTGCATGCGTGCCTGGTTGCACACGGCCATCGCCGGTCCGCCGAGATAGGCGACGCGGCGGTGGCCGAGGGAGAGCAGGTGCTGGGTCGCGGACAGGCCGCCGGCGAAGTTGGTCGCCCCGACGCTGTTGACCCGGCTGTCCGGCAGATGCAGCGGGTCCAGCACGACCAGCGGCAGCCCGGCCCGGGCCAGCTCCTTCACGTGCGCGGCGGTGTACACGCTGGTGACCGCGATGACGGCGCGGCGCCCGGCTGAGACCAGGTCCCGGGCCCAGTGCGGGGCGCGGGACGCCTTGCTGATCACCACCGAGGCCCCCACTTCGGTGGCGGAGTCCAGGATGCCTTCCAGGGTCTCGGCCACATACGACTTGAGGCCGCCCTGGAACTGCACCTCGATCGTCGGGCTCGCCATCGATTCGGTATGGCGGAACACGCGCGCGAGGTAGTCGTGCTGATGCAGCAGTTCCTGCACCCGGGCGCGGGTCTGCGGCGCCACTTCACCGCGGCCGTTGACCACCTTGGACACGGTCGCGACGGAGACCCCAGCCGCTTGGGCGATGTCCGCCAAAGTGGTGCGCCTGGCGTTCGGTGGCATCGGTTCCTCCCAGCAGTACGTCAACCGTACGACAACATGCACTCCTCTACCTGCCCCTTACCTCCGAAACATTTCGGCCCCTTCCAAGACCTTTCGAGGGTCGCGCTCGCCCGGCATTAGGCACGTAGCTGCTGCCTGACAACGTGGCTGCACATACCTTGACAGGGCGTCAGCCCGAAATCTAGTTTGCACGCACAGGCACAACGAGCTGGCTCGAAAAGGGAAGTTTCGAAAAGTTTCGAAAACCTTTCACCACGACTCACGAGTAGCCGGTGGCTCTCGAGTGCGGAGAACAAACATGGAGATACCCCTCTCTCGACGTACCCTCCTCGGCATGGCCGCCGCTGTGCCGGTCTCCGCGGCGCTGACGGCCTGCGGCACGTCCGGTCCCAGCAAGGGAGGAGGCGGCGACGGCGGCAAGGCCACGTACTGGCACCTGAGCGGCCAGCCCCAGGAAGGCGTCAGGACCGGCGCGGTGGAGCGGTTCAACGAGGCCAACCCCAAGGGGCAGATCGAGGTCACCACCTTCGAGAACGACGCCTACAAGACGAAGATCAAGACCGCCATCGGCGCCGGGAAGGCGCCCACCATCATCTGGGGGTGGGGCGGCGGCACGCTGCGCAGGTACGTGCAGGCCGACCAGGTCGACGACCTCACCCCGTGGTTCGACCAGAACCCCGAGATCAAGGACCGGCTCTTTCCGTCCTCGTTCGGCGCTGCGACCGTCGACGGCAGGATCTACGCGATGCCGTTCGAGAGCGTGGAGCCGATCGTCCTGTTCTACAACAAAAGGGTCTTCGACGATGTCGGCGTGGAGCCGCCCCAGTCGTGGGACGACATCATGGCCCTGGTGCCCAAGTTCAACGCGGAGGGCATAGCGCCGTTCTCCCTCGGCGGCCAGTCCCGGTGGACGAACATGATGTGGCTGGAGTTCCTGTTCGACCGCATCGGCGGCCCCGAGGTGTTCCAGGCCGTCTTCGACGGCGAGAAGAACGCCTGGTCCCACCCGGCCGCCATCGAGGCGCTGACCAAGGTGCAGGACCTGGTCAAGGCGAACGGATTCGTCAAGGGCTTCTCCTCGATCACCGCGGACTCCAACGCCGACCAGGCGCTGCTGTACACCGACAAGGCCGCGATGATGCTGCACGGCTCCTGGTCGTACGGCATCCAGCAGACCGAGGGCGGGGACTTCGTCTCCGGCGACGGCCTCGGTTTCATGAACTTCCCACCCGTCGACGGCGGCAAGGGCGATCCGGGCAACTCCGTCGGCAACCCCGCCCAGTACCTGTCCATCTCCTCGAAGGCCAGCGCCGAGCAGAAGAAGATCGCGAAGGACTTCTTCGCCACCGGCGTCCTCACGGACGAAGAGGTGAAGGACTGGATCGACACCGGGGCGGTGCCGATCCGGAAGGGCTCGGAGAAGCTGCTGGCCGGATCCGAGAGCGCCGAGTTCCTGCAGTTCGTCTACGGGATCGCCAGCAACGCGAAGTCGTTCGCCCAGTCCTGGGACCAGGCGCTCAGCCCGACGGCCGCCGAGACGCTGCTGGACAACATCGCCAAGCTGTTCCAGCTGTCCATCTCGCCGCGGCAGTTCACCGACAATCTCAACAAGGTCATCGGCAAGTGAGCGCACTCACGGGCTCTGCAGGGCGCGAGGGCCGGCGCAGCATCCTGCCCTGGCTGGCCGTGCCGGCGCTGCTGTTCTTCGTCGGCTTCGCCGTGGTCCCGCTCGTCGGCGTCTTCGTGCTGAGCTTCACGACGTGGGACGGGATCGGCACCATCCACCCGTCCGGCCTGACCAGCTGGCGTGCGGTGCTCACCAACCCCGGGCTGCCGCACGCCCTCTGGGTGACGTTCCTGGTGATGGCCGTGTCCTGGGCGGTTCAGACACCGGCGAGCATTCTGCTCGGCACGTTCCTGGCCGGCCGCCAGCGCTACCGCGCGGTGCTGAGCCTGATCTACTTCGTCCCGCTCCTGCTCAGCTCCGCGGCGATCGCGGTCGCGTACAGGGCCCTGCTGGACCCCAACTTCGGGCTGGGCGCCGGGCTGGGGTTCGAGTGGCTCAGCAAGGACTGGCTGGGGCGCCCCTGGCTCGCCTTCGGCGTCGTCGTCTTCGTCGTCTCCTGGCAGTTCGTCCCGTTCCACTCGCTGATCTACCAGGGGGGCGTCCAGCAGATCCCGCAGTCCCTGTACGAGGCCGCACAGTTGGACGGCGCCGGGCGGATCCGCCAGTTCTTCAGCATCACGCTGCCCCAGCTCAAATACACCATCATCACCTCGTCGACGCTGATGGTGATCGGGTCGCTCACCTTCTTCGACCTCATCTTCGTCCTGACCGAGGGCGGCCCCGGAGACGCCACCCGGGTCCTCGCGCTGGACATGTACAAACGCGGCTTCCAGGCCGACCTGATGGGGCCGGCCAGCGCCATCGCGGTCATCCTCGTCCTGATGGGCCTCGCCATCGCCCTGCTGCTGCGCCGGCTCGGAGGCCGGGACGCCGGTGAGAGCCAGCTCGAGGGAGTCTGACATGACCACCACGCTGACCAAGCCGCAACCGCAGAAGACCACCCCACGCGAGCGGGGGCACCGTCCCGGTGCGACCGCCCGCCGGCGCAACTGGCTCGGCGGTCTGGCCGGATGGCTCTGGCTCGCCGTCGTCGTCGTACCCCTCTACTGGATTCTCATCACCAGCCTCAAGGCCCGGAGCAACTACTACGCGAGCAACCCGCTGGCGCCGCCGACCGACCCCACACTGGACAACTACGAGCTGGTCCTCGAGTCCGACTTCATCAGCTACTTCTGGAACAGCGTCGTGGTCACCGCCGGCGCGGTGGTGCCGGCGGTCGCGGTCTCCTTCATGGCCGCCTACGCCATCGTGCGCGGCTGGCGCATGCGGTTCCTGCGCGTGGTGAACGGCATGTTCCTCATGGGCCTCGCCATCCCGCTGCAGGCGACGGCCATCCCGGTCTATCTGATCATCATCAAGCTGCAGCTGTACGACAGCCTGCTGGCGCTGATCCTGCCGTCGATCGCCTTCGCCATCCCGCTGTCCGTGCTGATACTCGCCAACTTCATCCGCGACGTGCCCAAGGAGCTGTTCGACTCGATGCGGGTGGACGGAGCCACCGAGTGGGGGACGCTGTGGCGCCTGGCGGCGCCGCTCACCCGACCGGCCATCCTCACCGTGACCATCTACAACGCGCTGACCATCTGGAACGGATTCCTGCTGCCGCTGATCCTCACCCAGAGCCCTTCCCAGCGGACTCTGCCGCTCGCCCTGTGGACCTTCCAGGGCGAGTACGGGGTCAACGTCCCCGCCCTCCTGGCCGCCGTCGTCCTCACCACCCTGCCCCTGATCATCCTGTACGCGTTCGGCCGCCGTCAGCTGCTGAGCGGTCTGACCGCCGGATTCAGCCGTTGACCGACGCTGCCGCCGTGGGCGGTGGCCGGCCTGTGGTCCGAGACATTCTGTGAGCTCCAAGATCGAATTCTGGTCTGATGGGCGTGGGAGGAAAGTGAACGCCAACGTGGCTGTAGAGAACGCCCCCGCAATCTCCCTCTGGAACGACCCCACCGTTTCCGTCACCGCGAGAGTCGACGCCCTGATCGACGCGATGACCCTTCAGGAGAAGACCGCCCAGCTGTACGGAGTGTGGGTGGGCGCCTCCAATCAGGGCGCTGAAGTGGCCCCCCATCAGCACGACTTGGAGGAGGCCGTCGATCTCGACGCACTCCTGCCCAACGGACTGGGCCAGCTGACCCGACCCTTCGGCACGGTCCCGGTCGACCCCGCCCTGGGTGCGCTCTCCCTGGCCCGCACCCAGACCCGTATCGCCGCCACGAACCGGTTCGGCATTCCCGCTCTCGCGCATGACGAGTGTCTGGCCGGCTTCGCCGCCTGGGGGGCGACGGCCTACCCCGTTCCGCTCTCCTGGGGCGCCACCTTCGATCCGGACACGGTGCGGCGCATGGCCGCCGCCATCGGCCGCGACATGCGTGCGGTCGGCGTCCACCAGGGACTCGCGCCCGTCCTGGATGTGATGCGTGACGCCCGCTGGGGCCGGGTCGAGGAGACCATCGGCGAGGACCCGTACCTGGTCGGCACCATCGGCACGGCGTACGTGCAGGGCCTTGAGTCCGCCGGGATCGTCGCCACCCTCAAGCACTTCGTCGGCTACTCGGCCTCTCGCGCCGGTCGTAACCTCGCTCCCGCCTCCGTGGGGGCCCGCGAGCAGGCCGATGTCCTGCTGCCCCCCTTCGAGATGGCCGTCCGCGAGGGCGGTGCCCGCTCCGTGATGCACGCCTACACCGACACCGACGGCATTCCCGCCGCCGCCGACGAGCAACTGCTCACCGGACTGCTCCGTGACACCTGGGGTTTCGACGGCACCGTCGTCTCCGACTACTTCGGCATCGCCTTCCTCAAGACCCTGCACGGCATCGCAGCCGATTGGGCCGACGCCGCCGGCGCCGCACTCGCGGCGGGCGTCGACGTCGAACTGCCCAACGTCAAGACCTTCGGCACACCCCTCGTGCAGGCCGTCACCGAGGGCCGCGTACCGGAGAAGCTCATCGACCGCGCTCTGCGCCACGTTCTCCTCCAGAAGGCGGCGCTCGGCCTGCTCGACCCCGACTGGAGCGCCGTACCGGCCGCGCTCGACGGCGCCGACCTCGACGACCCGGACGCCCTGCGCGGCAAGGTCGACCTGGACCCGCCTGAGAACCGCCAACTGGCCCGAGAAGTCGCCGAGAAGGCGGTCATCCTCCTGTCCAACGACGGTACCCTGCCGCTCACCCGGCCGCGCCGCATCGCCCTGATCGGCCCCAACGCGACCGAGCCCACAGCGGTGCTGGGCTGCTACTCCTTCCCTCAGCACATCGGCGTCCGCCACCCCGGGACCCCGCTCGGCATCGAGTTGCCCACGCTGCGCGACACTCTCGCCGTCGAGTTTCCCGACGCCGAGATCACGGTCGCTCGCGGCACCGGAATAGACGACGGAGACCTCTCCGGCATCCGCGAGGCCGCCCGGGTGGCAAGCGAGGCAGATGTCGCCGTGGTAGTGCTCGGCGACCGTGCCGGGCTGTTCGGGCAGGGCACCAGCGGAGAGGGATGTGACGCCGAGGCGCTGGTCCTGCCCGGTGCGCAGCAGCAACTGCTCGACACCCTGCTCGATGCGGGGACGCCCGTGGTCACCGTGCTGCTCGCGGGACGGCCGTACGCCCTTGGCCGGGCCGTGGACGAGTCCGCTGCGATCGTGCAGTCCTTCTTCCCGGGTGAGGAGGGCACTCACGCGATTGCCGGGGTGCTCAGCGGCCGTGTCAATCCCTCCGGACGTCTCCCGGTCAGCGTGCCGCGTGGGCCGGGCTCCCAGCCGACCACGTACCTCGGCGCGCGCCTCGCGCACGCCAGCGAGGTGTCCAACATCGACCCGACCCCGGCGTTCTCCTTCGGCCATGGCCTGTCCTATACGCGGTTCGACTGGACAGACCTGATCATGGACGTCCAAGAGGCCCCGACGGACGGCGAGTTCACCCTCACATTCACAGTCCGCAACACCGGCGAACGGCCTGGAGCCGAGGTCGTCCAGCTCTATCTGCACGACCCGGTTGCCTCCGTCGTCCAGCCGGTGCAGCGCCTCGTCGGCTACACCCGGCTCGAGCTGAGGCCGGGCGAGGCCCGCCGCATCCATGTCACGGTCCCGGCCGACCTCGCTTCCTTCACCGGACGCGACGGTCGGCGGGTGGTCGAACCGGGCGAACTGGAAGTGCGGTTGGCCGCCTCCAGCGCGGGTCCGCGTCTGACGGCCAGGGTCACGCTGACCGGAACCGAGCGCCACGTGGATCACACGCGGCGCCTCCACGCTACGTTCGAGCAGGACGCTGGCTAGGTGGGGTGGTCGGGCAGCCGGAGCCCATTGCCCAAGGGTTGAACTTGTCCTCGGGTCGCGTCGCCTTCCCCACTCGGACCGGCGGACGCAGCCGGGTTCGGACTCAGCGCCGCAGTCCAGGCGACTCCGCGATCTCCTGTTCGGCCGCTTCGATGATCGACAGCACGGCCGCCGACGCCGTCGCTGGATCGCCGGCCGCCACCGCGTCCACGACGGCGCGGTGAGCCGGCAGCGAGGCCTCGACGGCGCCGGGTGTCTGGGTGCTGACGTGGAAGCTGTGTTCCAGCGCGATGTCGACCGCGCGACCCAGGGAGCCGAGCAGGCGGTTGCCACTCGCGTCCAGCAGAGCGCGGTGGAAGGCGATGTCGGCCTCGACGTAGCCCTCGCGCCCGGGCCTCGCCGCCGCGGCCTCCATGGCCGCCAGGGCGTCGTACAGGGCGCGCACGTCATCCGGCCGGGCCCGGTCAGCTGCGAGCCGGGCGGCCTCCGGCTCGACGATCCGGCGCAGTTCAACCGTGTCGCGCAGTAAAGCCGAGGGATCTCCGGCCTGTTGCCAGCGCAGCACGTCGCGGTCCAGGTGGTTCCAGTGCTCCGGGGCCAGCACTCGCGTACCCGTACGCGGGCGTACCTCCAGCATCCCCTTGGCCACCAGAGCCTTGACCGCCTCCCGCAGCCCGCCGCGGCTGACGCCGATTTCAGTGGCGAGCGCGTCCTCGACGGGCAGCGGCTCCCCCGGCGCCCAGGCACCGCCGACGATTCGCCGCCCCAGCTCGTCGACCACTTGCTGATGCATGGTCCGGAAAACCACCACGATCTTCGTTCACCCCCTGGACGCCATTCATTGAATCATTTAATGATTGTCTCACGCTACGGGACCACGCACCGGTCGGCACACGAGCCACAGGAGCAGGCGACATGACGGACGCGAAGACGACGAGCCGCCGCAGCCAGGCGTGGTTCGGCGCGCAAGGCCGCAGCGGGATGGTGTACCGCTCCTGGATGCGCAACCAGGGCTTCGGTCACGAGGTGTTCGACGGGCGTCCCGTCATCGGCATCGCCACTAGCGCTTCCGAACTCGCCCCGTGCAACGCACATCTGACCCGCGTCGCCGAAGCGGTCAAGCGCGGTGTGTGGCAGGCGGGCGGCTTCCCGCTCCAGTTCCCGACCATGGCCACCGGCGAGACGCTGATGCGTCCCACCGCCATGCTCTACCGCAACCTCATGGCCATGGAGGTCGAGGAGCTGATCCGGGCCAATCCGCTGGACGGGGTCGTCCTGCTCTCCGGCTGCGACAAGACGACGCCCGCCATGCTCATGGGCGCCGCCAGCGTCGACCTGCCCGCCGTCATGGTCACCGGCGGGCCCATGCTCAACGGCAAGTACCGAGGCCAGGACGTGGGGTCCGGCACCCACGTGTGGAAGTTCGAGGAAGACCTCAAGACCGGGCGGATGACGCAGGAGGAGTGCTTCTTCGCCGAAGGCTGTATGGCCCGTTCCAACGGCCACTGCATGACGATGGGCACCGCCTCCACCATGGCGTGCATGGCTGAGGCACTCGGCATGCAACTCCCCGGCTCGGCGGCCTGGCCCGCCGTCGACTCTCGGCGGATGGAGACTGCGCAGGCGGCGGGCCAGCGCATCGTCCGGATGGTGGAAGAGGAACTGCGCCCCGCGCGGATCCTGACCCGGGAAGCCTTCGAGAACGCCATCCGGGTCAACGCGGCCATCGGCGGCTCCACCAACGCCATCATCCACCTCACCGCCCTCGCCGGACGCGTCGGCGTCGACCTGAGCCCGGAGGACTTCGACGAACTGGCCCGCGTGGTGCCGACCCTGGTCAATCTGATGCCCAGCGGCAGGTACCTGATGGAGGACTTCTGCTACGCGGGCGGGCTGCCCGCCGTCATGGCCGAACTGCTCCGGGGCGAACTGCTCTACGGCGATCAGATCACCGTCACCGGCCGCGGTGTCGCCGAGAACGTCGCGGACGCCGAGCGCGTCGGCGCGGACGTCATCACCGGCCTAGACGCCCCGTTCCAACCGGCCGGGAGCGGTACCGCCGTGCTGCGCGGCAACCTGTGTCCCGACGGCGCGGTGATCAAGCAGTCGGCCGCGTCACCGAACCTGCTCACCCACCGTGGCCCCGCACGCGTCTTCGACTCCCCCGAGGCGTACCACGCGGTCGCCGACGACCCGGAACTCGACGTCGACGAGAACACCGTCATCGTCATCCGCAATGCCGGCCCCAAGGGGTACCCCGGCATGCCCGAGGTCGCCAACGTGCCGCTGCCCGCCAAGCTGCTCAAGGCGGGCGTGACGGACATGGTGCGTGTCTGCGACGGCCGGATGAGCGGTACCGGGTACGGAACCGTGGTGCTGCACGTAGCCCCCGAGGCGGCCGTCGGCGGCCCTCTCGCCCTGGTGCGTGACGGCGATCCGATCGTCCTCGACGTCCCGAACCGCACCCTGCGTCTGGACGTGGCCGACGCCGAACTCCAGCGGCGCCGGGAGCTGTGGGAGGCGCCCGCACCGCGGTACACCAGCGGCTACACCTGGCTGTACACCCAGAACGTCGGACAGGCCGACGAGGGAGCCGATTTCGGCTTCCTGCGCGGCAGTCGCGGCCACGAAGTCCCCCGCGACTCCCACTGAGCCGCCGCCCAACACCCCCACCCCCGCCCGCGAACCCGGGAGACCAGCAGCGTGGAATCGGCACCGGCCCGCCCCCGTCCCGCCCTCACGCCCGGCTCCGTCCTGCCGGACGACGCCGACCGGGCCACCCTCATCGCACGCGTATACGCCCCGGAGTGGGACGGGCCGTGTGTGGCCGCGGTGCGCGGCGAGCAGGTCGTCGACCTGACCGCCGTCACGCCCACCGTCTCCGACCTGCTGGAACGCGACGACGCGGCCACGGTGGTCCGCGAGGCCGTCGGTGAACACGCCTGGCCCCTTGACGAGCTGTTGGACGCGACCGCGACCGGCCGCCGCGATGTCCCGCACCTGCTCGCCCCCATCGACCTCCAGGTGATCAAGGCGGCGGGCGTCACCTTCGCCCGGAGTCTGCTGGAGCGCGTCATCGAGGAGCGCGCGGGCGGCGATCCGGCGCAGGCCGCCCGCGTGCGGGAGCGCGTCCGGCAGGCGGTGGGCGGGGCGCTCGACGGACTCCGGCCCGGGTCGCCGGAGGCCGGCAAAGTCAAGGAGCTGCTGGTCTCCGAGGGACTGTGGTCGCAGTACCTCGAGGTCGGGATCGGGCCGGACCCGGAAGTGTTCACCAAGGCCCCGGTGCTGTCCGCGGTCGGCACCGGAGCCGACATCGGAGTGCTCGCCGAGTCGGTGTGGAACAACCCCGAGCCCGAGGCCGTCCTCGTCGTCGACTCGGGCGGCCGGGTACGCGGCGCCACCCTCGGCAACGACGTCAACCTCCGGGACATCGAGGGACGCAGCGCCTTGCTGCTCTCTCGCGCCAAGGACAACAACGCCTCCTGCGCGATCGGGCCGTTCATCCGCCTGCTCGACGACGACTTCGACCTCGACACCGTACGCGGGCTCGACATCGACCTGCGCGTCGACGGCGCGGACGGCTTCGTGCTCCAGGGCAGCAGCTCGATGCGCGAGATCAGCCGCGACGTGCTGGACCTGGTGGCCGCGACGCACGGTGCGCACCACCAGTACCCGGACGGCTTCGTGCTGTTCACCGGCACCTTGTTCGCGCCCACCGAGGACCGGCACGCACCCGGCGCGGGCTTCACCCACGAGCACGGCGACATCGTACGGATCTCCAGCCCGCCGCTCGGCGCTCTGGTCAACACCGTCGTCGCCAGCGAGCAGGCCGCGCCGTGGACCTTCGGCGTACGGGCACTGATGCACAACCTGGCCCGGCGCGGCATGCTGTGACCCTGCCTCGACGCCACGCGGCCCGCTACGACGTCGGGCCGCCCGGCAGCCGCAGGGTGAAGACGCTGCCCTGGCCGGGCTCGCTGACCGCCTCGGCCGTTCCGCCGTGGGCCGCGGTCAGGTGGCGGACGATGGGCAGGCCGAGTCCGCTGCCGCCCGTGCGGCGGCTGCGGGACTTCTCCGCTCGCCAGAACCGGTCGAAGACGTGCGGCAGTTCCTCGGGCGTGATACCGGTGCCGGTGTCGGCGACCTCGATGAGGACCTCGTCACCGTCCTGGCGCGCGGCCAGGGTGACGGTGCCGCCGGCCGGGGTGTGCCGCAGCGCGTTGGAGACCAGGTTGCCGAGCGCCTGCCGCATCCGGACCGGGTCGGCGTCCAGCCAGGGCGTGCCGTCGATGTCGGTGCGCAGTTCGACGCCGGCCGCGTCGGCGGCGACGTGGTGGGCCGCGGCGACCTGGTGGAGGAGTTCGTCGCAGCGCACGGGCTCGCGGTACAGGCGCAGGGTGCCGGCGTCGGCGTCGGCGAGGTCGCGCAGGTCGTCGATGACGCGCTGGAGGACGACGGCCTCCTCGTGCAGCGCGGCCAGCAGGGCGGGGTCCGGGTCGACGACTCCGTCGCGGGTGACCTCCAGCCAGCCGCGGATATTGGTGAGCGGGCTGCGCAGTTCGTGGGCGATGTCGCTGACCATGGCCTTGCGCTGGGCTTCCAGTCGTTCGCGGCGTTCGGTCAGGTCGTTGAAGGCCGCGGCCAGGATGCCGGTCTCGTCCCGCGTGGTGACGGGGACGCGGACATGGCGGTCCGGGGGCTGCTGGGCCGCCGCGGTCAGCGCGCGCAGCGGCCGTACCAGCCGGGTGGCGACCACGGCGGTCACGGCCACGGTGACGGCGAGCACGAGCCCCGCGGTGCCCACGACCTTGGCCTTGTTGGCCGGGGACATGTCGAACCGCACGGCAGGGCTGCCCCCACCGCCCAGGAACAGCTCGGCCACCGGCGCCGTATAGGGGTCGAGCTGGGCGCGACGGGCGTCGTCGAGACAGGACTCGGCCTGCCGCATGTCCGTGACACCTGTCTTGTCGTAGCCGGACGCGAAGGACGGGCTCCGGAAGGGCAGGCCAGGCAGGGCGTCCCCCAGGGCCACGGGCAGCCGGGGATCCACGCCCGCCCGGACCAGACAGTCGCGCGCGAGCGTGTGGAGCGCGGTCAGCGCCTTCTCCTCCGTGGGGGTGGGCGTGTTGAGCAGGCCGTCGCCGCACGGCTCCGGCACGTAGCCGGGCTGACCGTTCCCGTCCGCGTCGGCCAGGACCGGGCGGCCGCTCGGTGTGCGGGTGAGGCGGGTCTCCAGGCCGTGGTGGGCGAAGCAGCTCTGTCGTTTCCGGGCCAGGAGGTCGAGCTTCGTGCGTTCCGCCGTAGTGAGCCGGTACGGGCCGACCACGCGCGGGTCGGTGCCGCCGAGTTGGGCGCCCCGCTCGGTGGAGGTGTCGGTGCGCAGGGGGTCCACGGTCGCGGCGGCGGTCGGTGGCAGGGAGGTGCCGGGCGGCGCCGAGTCGGCGATGGTCCTGCGGTCGGGGGTGGTCAGGGCGATACGCCGGCCCGTCTGCGCCGACAACTCCCGCACGGTCGCGGCGACTCCCCTCCAGTCGCGATGGGTGGCCGCGTAGCCGCTGAGTTCGGCCAGGACCTCCATGTCCGCGGCGAGGGCCTGGCCCTGCTCCTCGCGCAGCGCGCGGGTGGTGGTCGCCACGGCCAGCCATGCGGTCGCCGCAACCGAGCACACGGCGATGAGGACGGAGGCGATCAGCAGCCGTACCAGGAGGCGCTTGCGCAGCGGGATGCGCTCGCTCATCAGCGGCCGCCGCTGAGCTTGTAGCCGACGCCGAACACGGTCAGCAGCCGGGCCGGGCGGCGCGGGTCGGCCTCGATCTTCTTGCGCAGGTTCATGATGTGGACGTCGACGGCCCGTTCGGTGGAGGCCCGGTCGGTGCCCCGGGTGATCTCCAGCAACTGCCGCCGGGAGAACACCCGTTCCGGTTCCCCGGCCATGGCCAGCAGGATCTCGAACTCGGCCGGCGTGCACTCCACCGGCGTTCCGTCGCAGCGCACCTCGTGCCGTACGGAATCGACCGAGAGACCCGCGGCGCGTACGACCGGATCCTCGCGCCGGTCCACGGGCACCCGTCCGCTGCGCCGCAGGACGGTCCGGATGCGGGCCATCAGCTCGCGCGGACTGTACGGCTTGGTCATGTAGTCGTCCGCGCCCAGCTCCAGGCCGAGCAGGATGTCGTCCTCGGTCGAGCGGGCGGTGAGCATCAGGACGGGGATGTCGTCGTCCGCGCGCAGCACCCGGCACACCCCGAACCCGTCGATCACCGGGAGCATCAGATCCAGCACGACGAGGTCAGGGGCGAGCCGCCGTGCCGCGTCCAGCGCGGCCCGCCCGTCGTGGACCACGGTGGCGGTGTGACCCTCCGCGAGCAGGGAGCGCCGTATCAACTCGGCCTGCATCTCGTTGTCCTCGGCGACCAGCACATGTGCGCACACCCGGCGGATCCTAAGCGGTTCAGCGGGCCAGGGACGCGGCGTCGCCCATGACGACGACGGGGTTCAGCCGGGGGTCCAGCGCCAGCAGCAGCTCCTTCATGTGCTCCTTGGCGATGCTCACACAGCCCTGGGTGGGGCCGTCGTGGTCGACGTGGAACCAGATCCCGCCGCCGCGGCTCGCACCGAGCGGGCGGGTCCAGTCCAGGGGCGTGGTGCCGGGCCGCCGGTTGTAGTCGATGGCGATGACGTAGTCGAAGGAGCCGAGCAACGACTCACCCTCGAAACCGGTTCCCGGTGAAGTGAAGCCGGTGGAGCGGTCGTACGGCAGCTTGGTTCCGGGGTCGTCGAGCAGGCCACCGGCGTCCGTGAGCGTGTAGACGCCGATGGGTGAGCGCAGGTCGCCGATCCGGTGGTCGTCGGTCCAGCCCTTGAGGGCGTTGTGGGCGGGCCAGCTCGCGCCCGCGTGCCAGCCGTCGGAGGTGCGCTCGTACAGGACGACGGTGGAGCGCGAGGAGTTCTTGCCCCGTCCGGTCACGACGACGGCCTGCCGGGTGTCCGACGGCACCTTCGCCCAGGTCTTCGGCCCGAGACCGGGCACCTGCCGCGGTGCCGTCTCTGCGGAGATCTTGGGGGCGGGGGTGTTCGGGGCGCCGGCCTGGGGGGTCACGGTTTTGTGGTCCGGTGCGGCCGAGGCACCGCGGCCGCATCCGGTCAGGAGCAGGGACACGGCGAGCAGGGCCACGCCGGGCTTGCGTGTGATCATGGCTCGACCTTGACCAACACTTGTGAGGAACTCGTCAGGTTCTGAGGGGTGTTCGGTCACGAGTCTTCGGCACTTGCGGGTCGGGGGCGGGCTACAGCTTCACGGTAGGCGTCACTCCGTCCACGTTTCGACCCCGTTCAGGTCAAGTCGTACCGCCTTCCCCGCCGCACCCCGCAGTACGCTCCCGGCACATCCCCGTCGAAAGGCCTCACCGTGAGCGTTCGCGTCCGTCGCGTCTACGATCCGCCCGAGCCCGAGGACGGCGTGCGTGTCCTGGTCGACCGGCTGTGGCCGCGCGGACTGTCGAAGGACGCGGCGCGGGTCGACGAGTGGCCGAAGGCGCTCACTCCGTCGACCGAACTGCGCCGCTGGTACCACGCGGGCGAGGGGTCGTACGAGGAGTTCAGCCGTCGCTACGAGGCGGAGCTCGCCGCGCCCGAGGCGGCCGAACTCGTCGAAACCATCAGGGAGTTGGCCCGCAAGGGGCCGGTGACCCTGCTCACCTCGGCCAAGACTCCCGAGGAGAGTCATGCCGCCGTGCTGGCCCGCCTCCTCCAGGGCTGAGGAGGCGGGCCCGAGGGTTCAGGCGGTCTGCTGGGCCGCCGCCCGCCCCGCCGCGCGCCCGGAGAACAGGCAGCCGCCGAGGAAGGTGCCCTCGAGGGCGTTGTATCCGTGGACGCCGCCGCCGCCGAAGCCGGCGACCTCGCCCGCCGCGTAGAGGCCGTCGACCGGCTGTCCGTCGGCGCCCAGGGCGCGGGATTCGAGGTCGGTCTGGATGCCGCCGAGGGTCTTGCGGGTCAGGACGTGCAGCTTGACGCCGATCAGGGGTCCGGCGGCCGGGTCGAGGATGCGGTGCGGGGTCGCGACCCGGCCGAGGCGGTCGCCGATGTAGCGGCGGGCGTTGCGGATGCCCTGGACCTGGGAGTCCTTCGCGTACGGGTTGGCGATCTGCAGGTCGCGTGCCTCGATCTGGCGCCGTACCTCGGCCGCGTCGAGAAGCGGCTTCTCGGTCAACTGGTTCATCTTCTCGACCAGTTGGTCCAGGGTCGGGGCCGTCACGAAGTCCGCTCCCTTGCGCAGGAACGCGTCGACCGGTCCCGGCGCGCCCTTGCCCAGCACGCGCTCGCGCAGGAACGCCTTGCGGTCCTTGGAGGTGATGTCGGGGTTCTGCTCAGAGCCCGACAGCGCGAACTCCTTCTCGATGATCTTCTGGGTGAGGATGAACCAGGAGTGGTCGTATCCGGCGATGTCCTCGGTGGTGCGCAGATGCTTGAGGGTGCCGAGGGTGTCGTATCCGGGCAGGCACGGGTCGGGCAGCCGGCGGCCCAGCGCGTCGAACCACATCGAGGACGGGCCGGGCAGGATGCGAATGCCGTGGCCGGGCCAGATCGGGTCCCAGTTCTGCAGGCCCTCGGTGTAGTGCCACATGCGGTCGCGGTTGACCAGCCGTACGCCGGCCCGGTCGCTGATGTCGAGCATGCGGCCGTCGACGTAGGCCGGGACGCCGGTGACCATCTCCGTGGGCGCGGTGCCGAGACGTTCGGGCCAGTAGCGGCGGACAATGTCATGGTTGGCGCCGATGCCGCCGGTGGTGACGACGACGGCCTGGGCGGTGAGTTCGAAGTCGCCGATCCGGTCGCGGCTGGAGGGGACACCGCGGGCCGAGCGGTCCTCGGCGAGGACCGTGCCGCGCACGCCGCGCACCGAGCCCTCCTCGACGACGAGTTCGTCCACCTGGTGCCGGTGGTAGAAGGTGAGCAGCCCGTCCCGCGCCGCCTGCTTGGCGTGGCCGACGAAGGGCTCGACGACTCCCGTGCCCGTGCCCCAGGCGATGTGGAAGCGGGGGACGGAGTTGCCGTGCCCGTCGGCCCTCAGGTCGCCGCGCTCCGCCCAGCCGACGGTGGGCAGGAACGAGATGCCGTGCCCGGCGAGCCACGAGCGCTTCTCCCCCGCCGCGAACTCGACGTAGGCCCGCGCCCAGCGCACCGCCCAGGAGTCCTCGTCGTCGACGCGGTCGAACTGCGCGCTGCCCTGCCAGTCGTTCCAGGCGAGGTCGAAGGAGTCCTTGATGCCCAGGCGCCGCTGTTCCGGGGTGTCGACCAGGAACAGCCCGCCGAAGGACCAGAACGCCTGGCCGCCGAGGTTGGCGGCGTTCTCCTGGTCGACCAGGGCGACCCTGCGGCCCCGGCTGGTGAGTTCGTGCGCCGCGACCAGGCCGGCGAGGCCCGCTCCGACGACGATGACGTCGGCATCCATGGCGACCGTCCCTTTCCTCATACGGTGGTGTCGCTGCCGTCGGTCAGCAGCGCGGTGAGCAGTTGCTTGAGCCAGACGCGAGCGTGCTCGGCGTCCCGGTCAAGGAGCAGTTGGGTGGTGACCCCGTCGTACGCGGCGACCACCGCATGGGCGGCGGCGTCGATGTCGCCCAGGACGGCGGGCAGTTCGGTGTGACCCTGGGCGCGGGCGAGCCGTTCCGCGATGGCGCCGCGCAGCCGCGCCCGGTGCTCCAGCAGGGTCCGCGCGACGTCCGGGTCACGGGCGGCGTGCACCAGGAAGTCCGTCTTCACCAGCAGCCAGTCCCGGTCGAGCAGCAGCACCTCGGTGACGCGGTCGACGGCGGCGGGCACGTCGAGGTCGGGGCCGTCGAGGGCGAGCGCCCCGGACACCTGCTCGGCGATCAGGTCGGCGCGCTGCCGGTAGAGGGCGAAGAACAGCTCGTCGAGGCTGGCGAAGTTCGAGTAGAAGGCACCCCGGCTGTACCCGGCCGCCTCGCAGACCTCCTCGATCGAGACCCGGCCGAAGCCCTTGGCCGCGAACACCGCGAACGCGGCGTCGAGCAGGTTCGCGCGCGTGCGGACACGGCGCCTGGTCACGCGCCCGGTCGTCGCCTCCGCCACCATGGCCCGCCCTTCGTTCGATACGGGAATGTATCCGATACACGAACGTATCCAAAGGGGGGTGCGAGAAGTCCGCACACACCCGATGGAACAAACTTTCGAATAAGGGGTACGCTGGATCCATGACCACGCACCTCCAGGGCTCGCTCTTCGACCAGGCGGACCGGCTCCGGCTCGGCTCCCTCGACGGGATGCGCCGCACCGAACTGGGCCGTGGCGCGTGGATCGACGTCCTGCCCGGGTGGCTCGAAGGCTCCGACGCCCTGTTCGAACAGCTGGTGGACGAGGTGCCGTGGCGTGCGGAACGGCGGACGATGTACGACCACGTCGTCGACGTACCTCGACTGCTGGCGTTCTACGGCGCCGACGACCCGCTGCCGCACCCCGTGCTGGACGAGGCCCGCGACATGCTCTCGGCGCACTACGCCGACGAACTCGGCGAGCCCTTCACCACGGCCGGCCTGTGCTACTACCGCGACGGCCGCGACAGCGTCGCCTGGCACGGCGACCGGATCGGACGGGGCGCCCGAGAGGACACCATGGTCGCGATCCTCTCCGTCGGCTCACCCCGTGATCTGCTGCTGCGACCCCTGCGCGGCGGCGACACGATCCGGCGTCCGCTGGGCCACGGGGACCTCATCGTGATGGGCGGCTCCTGCCAGCGGACCTGGGAGCACGCCGTACCGAAGACCGCACGGGCCGCGGGACCGCGCATCAGCGTGCAGTTCCGCCCGGACGGCGTGCACTGAGGCGGAGAGGCGGCCGCTTCGGATGCGCGCGGGGGCTGCCTCCGGGGGACGGTGCCGGAGGCAGCCTCACCCCCGCCGTCTGCTTTGCTGATGCCGTCGGGCAGGGACCTCACCACGCGGGACGATCATGCGGGCAGCCGTGCAGCAAGTCGCCGGCGGCACCTATCTGGTGCACGGGAGCAACACGAACTGGGTGATCCTGAGTGAGGGGGACGCCGTGACGCTGATCGACACGGGCTACCCCGGGGACCGGGAACGGCTCCTCGCTTCCCTTGCGGAGGTGGGCAGTTCGCCGCAGGCGGTGACGGCGGTACTGATCACGCACGCCCACACCGACCACCTGGGTTCCGCCGAGCACCTGCGGGCCTCGTACGGCACACCCGTCTACCTGCACGAGGCCGAAGTGCCGCACGCCCGCCGTGATTTCCTGCACCAGGTGTCCATCGGCCGGGTCCTCAGGAACGGCTGGCGTCCGGGCGTCCTGCCGTGGGCCGTGCGCGCCCTGCGGGTCGGCGGCACCGCCCATGTCCCGGTCGCCGAACCGCAGCCGTTCCCGGCGCCGGGGCCGCTCGACCTGCCCGGCCGCCCCGTCCCCGTCCACACGCCCGGACATACGCTCGGCCACACCGCCTTCCACCTCCCGGGCACCGGAGTGGTGATCTCGGGCGACGCCCTGGTCAGCGGCCACCCCACCTCGCGCGCCAAGGGGCCCCAGCTGCTGCCGGACATGTTCCATCACGAACGCGCCCGTGCCGTGACCTCGCTGGAGATCCTGGAGGGTCTCGACGGCGACTTCCTGGTCCCCGGGCACGGTCCGGTGCACCGCGGTCCAGTACGTGAGGCGGCACGGCACGCACGGGAGCGCGCGCTCTAGAGTTCTGGCCATGGCATTGCAGATCAGCGCGACCAATCCGGAGCACCCCGCGCTCCTCCTCGAGCTGCCGTGGGACGTGCCCCTTGAGGAGTGGCCCGAGGAGTACCTCGTCCCGCTGCCGCGCGGCATCTCCCGCCACGTGGTGCGTTACGCCCGGGCCGGCTCCGAGGTCATCGCCGTCAAGGAGCTGGCCGAACGGCCCGCGCAGCGCGAGTACGAGCTGCTGCGCGACCTGGACCGGATCGGCATCCCCGCGGTCGACCCCCTCGCCGTGGTCACCGGGCGTGCCGACAAGGACGGGGCGCCGCTGGAGCCGGTGCTGATCACCCGGCATCTGGGCGGCTCGATGCCGTACCGCTCGATGTTCGAGACGACCATGCGCCCGGCCACCATGCACCGCCTCATGGACGCCCTGGCCGTGTTGCTCGTGCGGCTGCACCTCGCCGGGTTCGCCTGGGGCGACTGCTCGCTGTCCAACACGCTCTTCCGGCGGGACGCGGGCGCCTACGCCGCGTATCTCGTGGACGCCGAGACCGGTGATCTGCATCCGCAGCTCAGCAGCGGACAGCGCGACTACGACCTCGACCTCGCCCGGGTCAACATCAGCGGCGAGCTGCTCGACCTGGAGGCGTCGGGGGCGCTGCACCCCTCCGTCGACCCGATCGAGTTCGGCACCGAGATCTGCGGACGCTACCGGGACCTGTGGGACGAGCTGACCCGCACCTCCGTCTACCCGGCGGGCAAATACCAGTACATAGAGCGCCGGATACGCCGCCTCAACGAACTCGGTTTCGACGTGGCCGAGATGCAGATCGAGCACAACTCCAACGGCGACACGGTCACCTTCGTGCCCAAGGTCGTCGACGCGGGCCACCACCAGCGCCAGCTGCTCCGGCTGACCGGCCTCGACACCGAGGAGAACCAGGCGCGGCGGCTCCTGAACGACCTGGAGAGCTGGATGGCCACCCAGGACGACTACGCCCCGGGCGACCCCCTCGGCGCCCGCCCTGAGGTGCTCGCCCACCGCTGGGTGCGGGACGTGTTCCGTCCCACCGTGCGCGCGGTGCCGCTGGAGCTGCGCGGCTCGATGGACGCGGCCGAGATCTACCACCAGCTGCTCGAACACCGCTGGTACCTGTCCGAGCGTGCCCAGCACGACATCGGGCTGGACACGGCGGTGGACGAGTACGTCAAGAACATCCTGCCCAAGGCTCGCGAGACGCTGCAGCCGACGGCCGAGTGACTCAGGCGGGCGGGACCACGGCCACCGGGCAGCCCGCGTGATGCAGGACCCCGTGGGCGACCGAGCCGATCCGTGCGCCGACGGCCGTACGGCGGGCCCGGCGCCCGACGACCATCAGCTGGGCCTGCCCGGCCACGTCCAGCAGCACCTGCCCGGCGCTACCCATCTCCACGTGCTCCACCACCGGAACGTCCGGGAAGCGGTCCCGCCACGGCTGCACCGCCGCGGCCAGCGCCTTCTTCTCGTACGGCTCCAGGCCCCCGGCCTCATCGAGC
This sequence comes from Streptomyces sp. NPDC050211, assembly GCF_040656035.1. Lineage (NCBI taxonomy): Bacteria > Bacillati > Actinomycetota > Actinomycetes > Kitasatosporales > Streptomycetaceae > Streptomyces > Streptomyces sp. NPDC050211. Next base: position 74,309 of record NZ_JBFALC010000030.1, on the reverse strand, counting down.
AGCTTGAGCGAGGCCGGGCTGTAGGAGAACACCGGCGGCAGCGTCCAGGCGCGTACGGCACGGACGGTCGCCCCGCGCGCGGCCGCCGTCTCGAACGCGAACCGCAGTACGGCGGCGCTGTCGTCCGGGTCGCCCTGCTGGCCCACGACGACCTCGCGGCCCGCGGCCTCGGCGGCCGGCTCGTCCCCCGCCCGTACGAGGACGACGGGACCCGTGGCCCCGGCGATGACCTGCTGTCCGACCGAGCCGAGCAGAAAGCCGACGACCCGGCCGTGGCCGCGCGAGCCGAGCACCAGCATCTCGGCGTCGGCCGCCGCGGCGGCCAGGGTGTCGGCCGGGCCGCCTTCGAGAACGTCCGTCGTCACGTCGAGCTCCGGGTGCCGCTCGGTGACGGTCCGGGCGGCCTCCGTCACGGCCTTGCGCACCCACCCGGCCTGGCTGTCGGCGTCACCGGCGTCGATCGCCTCGTGCGGCTGGAACCGCCAGGCGTGCACCACCCGTAGCGGCAGCCCGCGACGGACCGCCTCGCGGGCCGCCCAGGCCAGCGCGGCGTGGCTCTCGTCGGTCCCGTCGACCCCTGCCGTGATCGGGCGTGTCATGCGGTTGCCTCCCTGTGGTGCGGTCGCTTCATGATTGCGGTCGCTTCGTCGGAACAGTCTTCACTACGCTGCCCGGATGGGCCTGGAGTGGGAGCAAGTCAACGTGGACGCGGCCGACGCGGTTGCCCTGGGCCGCTGGTGGGCCGAGGCGCTGGGGTGGGTGGTGATCAACGATTCGCCCGAGGAGTTCGAGATCCGGCCGCGGGAGGACCGGCTGCCGGGGCTGATCTTCGGGCCGGTGCCCGAGGGCAAGACGGTCAAGAACCGGCTGCACCTCGACTTCCGCCCCGACGACCAGGAGGCCGAGGTCGCCCGCTTCCTCGCCCTCGGCGCACGGCACGCGGACGTCGGCCAGACGGGCGAGGAGAGCTGGGTGACGCTCGCCGACCCGGAGGGCAACGAGTTCTGCGTGCTGAGCTCGCGACGCCGCTGACGGGCTCTGGCGTCCCGCATACCTGAGCGAAGCGGGACGATCGAACATACGATGGGCGGGAGCCGGCGCGGCGGGGTCGCCGTACCGCGAATCCGAACGCTCTCGGGGTGGGAGACGTATGGCACAGGCCGCCGACGCAGCGCGGACCGTCATCATGACCGTCGACGACGACCCGGGGGTCTCCCGCGCCGTCGCCCGCGACCTGCGGCGCCGCTACGGCGGGTCATACCGGATCGTGCGCGCGGAGTCCGGCGAGTCCGCGCTGGACGCCCTGCGTGAGCTGAAGCTGCGCGGCGATCTGGTGGCCGTGATCCTGGCGGACTACCGCATGCCGCAGATGAACGGCATCGAGTTCCTGGAGCAGGCGCTGGACGTCTACCCGGGCGCGCGGCGGGTGCTGCTGACCGCGTACGCGGACACGAACGCGGCGATCGACGCGATCAACGTCGTCGACCTCGACCACTATCTACTCAAGCCGTGGGATCCGCCCGAGGAGAAGCTCTATCCCGTCCTCGACGATCTGCTGGAGGCCTGGCGGTGCAGCGACTACCGGCCGGTGCCCAGCACCAAGGTGGTCGGGCACCGCTGGTCGGCGCGCTCCTCGGACGTACGGGAGTTCCTGGCCCGCAACCAGGTGCCGTACCGCTGGTACTCCGCCGACGAACCCGAGGGGCGGCGGCTGCTGACGGCCGCCGGGCAGGACGGACAGCGGCTGCCGGTGGTGATCACCGCGGACGGCACGCCTCTCGTCGAGCCGGACGCGCCGGAGCTCGCCGCCCGGGTCGGGCTGGCGACCACGCCGACGGCCGACTTCTACGACCTCGTGGTGATCGGGGGCGGTCCGGCCGGGCTGGGCGCGGCCGTGTACGGGGCCTCGGAGGGACTGCGGACCGTGCTCGTGGAGCGGTCGGCGACCGGTGGGCAGGCCGGGCAGAGTTCGCGGATCGAGAACTACCTCGGCTTCCCCGACGGAGTTTCGGGGGCACAGCTCACCGACCGGGCGCGGCGGCAGGCGGCGAGGTTCGGCGCCGAGATCCTCACCGCGCGGGAAGTGACGGGGCTCGAGGTCAACGGGGCGGCGCGGACGGTGCGGTTCTCGGACGGCTCGGCGGTCGCCGCGCACAGCGTGATCCTGGCGACCGGCGTGTCGTACCGGCAGCTCGAGGCACCGGGCTGCAACGACCTCACCGGCTGCGGGGTGTTCTACGGCTCAGCGCTCACGGAGGCGGCCTCCTGCCAGGGGCAGGACGTGTACATCGTCGGTGGCGCCAACTCGGCGGGGCAGGCGGCGATGTACCTGGCCCGAGGCGCCAAGTCAGTCACCCTGCTGGTGCGCGGGGCGGACCTGTCCGCGTCGATGTCGTACTACCTGATCCAGCAGATCAACGAGGCACCGAACATCTCGGTGCGCGCACAAACCGTCGTCGAGTCCGCGCATGGCTCCGACCACCTGGAACAGCTCACCCTGCGCGACACGCAGACCGGTGAGACCGAACTCGTCGACGCGCAGTGGATGTTCGTGTTCATCGGCGCGGCACCGCTGACCCATTGGCTCGAAGACACGGTGCTGCGCGACGAGCGCGGGTTCATCCTGGCCGGGCCCGACCTGACCGCCGACGGCCGGCCACCTGCGGACTGGGCGCTTGACCGGCCGCCGTACCACCTGGAGACCAATATCCCCGGCGTGTTCGTGGCGGGCGACGCGCGCGCCGAGTCCGCCAAGCGCGTCGCGTCCGCCGTCGGAGAGGGAGCCATGGCCGTGATGCTCGTCCACCGGTATCTGGAGCAGTCGTGAGCGGGCAGCCGATGCCGTGCAGCCCGGCGGAGATCGGGTCGCTGTTCCTGTTCGAGAAGCTGTCCGCCGAGCAGCTCGGGCAGCTGTGCAGGGCGGGGCGGGTGGAGAAGTTCGAGCCCGGGCCCGTGTACACCGAGGGCGAGCCCGCCACCTGCTTCTACGTCATGATCGAGGGCACGGTGGTGCTCTCCCGCCGGGTCGGCGTCGACGACGTGGAGGTGACCCGCACCTCCCAGCGCGGGGTGTACGCGGGGTCCATGCAGGCGTACCTCGGGGACCGGGTGCGCCAGGTCTACAACAGCTCCATGCGGGTCACGGAGCCCACCCGGTTCTTCGTGGTGCCCGCCGAGGAGTTCGCGGCCTTCATGCAGCAGTGGTTCCCCATGGCGGTCCACCTGCTGGAAGGCCTCTTCTTCGGCTCGAAGAACACCCAGCGGGCCATCGGGGAGCGCGAACGGCTGCTGGCGCTCGGGTCGTTGTCGGCCGGTCTGACCCACGAACTCAACAACCCGGCCGCGGCGGCCGTACGAGCCACCGCGACGCTCCGGGAACGCGTGGGCAAGATGCGGCACAAGCTCGCCATCATCGCCCAGGGCTCCTACTCCCCCGAGGTCATGGCGAACCTCATCGACATCCAGGAACGCACCGCCGAACGCGTCGCCAAGGCACCCGTGCTGACTCCGCTGGAAGCCGCCGACCGTGAGGACGCCCTCGCCGACTGGCTCGACGACCACGGCATCCCGGAGGGCTGGCGGATCGCGCCGACCTTCGTGCAGGCCGGTATCGACACCGACTGGCTCGACCAGATCGCGGCGGCCGTGGACGAGGAGATCCTGCCGAACGCGATCGGGTGGCTCAACTACACCGTCGAGACCGAGCTGTTGATGGACGAGATCAACGACTCCACCAACCGCATCTCCCACCTCGTCGACGCCGCCAAGCAGTACTCACAGCTCGACCGGGCGCCCTACCAGGTCGCCGACGTGCACGAACTCCTCGACAGCACACTGCTGATGCTCTCGGGCAAGATCGGGGAGCGGATCAAGGTCGTCAAGGAGTACGACCGTACGCTCCCGAAGATCCCGGCGTACCCGGCGGAGCTCAACCAGGTGTGGACCAACCTGATCGACAACGCGGTCCACGCGATCAACGACGCGGGTGGCGAGGGGACGTTGACCGTGCGGACGGCGCTCCAGCACGAACGGTTGCTGGTGGAGTTCCGTGACACCGGGCCGGGCGTGCCCAAGGAGATCCGCAGCCGTATCTTCGACCCCTTCTTCACCACCAAGCCGGTGGGCGAGGGCACCGGGCTCGGCCTGGACATCTCCTGGCGGATCGTCGTCAACAAGCACCACGGCACGCTTCAGGTCGAGTCCGAGCCGGGCGACACGCGCTTCCAGGTGCTGCTTCCGCTGGTCGCGTCCGCGAATGACATGCCCGAGGAGGCCGTATGACGAGCGACACCATGATCGACCCGGCTGTTCCGCCCAGTGGCGCGGGGTGTGTGGAGTGCGACGAGGTCGGCGGGTGGTGGTTCCATCTGCGGCGGTGTGCGCAGTGTGGGCACATCGGTTGCTGCGACTCCTCGCCGGCGAAGCATGCGACCGCGCATTTCCGGGAGACCGGGCATCCTGTGGTGCGGAGTTTCGAGCCGGGTGAGGAGTGGTTCTGGAACTATGCGACGTCCGAGATGTATGAGGCGGGGCCGGAGCTGGCGCCTCCGGTGAGTCATCCGGCTGATCAACCGGCGCCGGGTCCTGCGGGGCGGGTGCCGGAGGATTGGGCTCGGGTGTTGAAGGGCTGAGCGCCTACTAGCTCGGGGGGTTCTGTTTCGTGGCGGGTGCGGGTTGTCTGTGGCTTGTCGCGCCCACGCGGCGGAGCCGCATATCGATACAGCCCCGCGCCCCTTTAGGTCGGACCAGGTGCTGTCAGTGCCTCGTGCCAGGATGGATACGTGCCGCAGACCACCGCATTCACCACGCCCACCATCGGCCGGGAGGATGAGCTTGCTCGCCTCTCCAACGTGCTGGAACGTGCCCGGAGTGGTGAGGCTCGTGCCGTTCTCATCGCCGGGGACGCCGGAGTCGGGAAGACCCGTGTGCTGGACGAGATCTCCGGGCGGGCCGCTGCCGCTGGGATGACCGTGTTGACCGGGCATTGTGTGGATCTCGGTGACGTGGGGCTGCCGTATCTGCCGTTCAGTGAGGTGCTGGGGGTGCTGGCCGCTGATGAGCGGTTCGCGGCTGTGGTCGCGGCGCATCCGGCGGTGGAGCGGTTGCTGGGTGGTGGATCGGACGACGGTGGGCGGGTGCGGCTGTTCGAGGGTGTGGCGGGGCTGCTGGCCGATCTGGCGGATGTCGCTCCGCTGCTGCTCGTGCTGGAGGATCTGCACTGGGCGGATCAGTCCTCGCGGGATCTGCTGCGGTTCCTGCTCAGCCGCGGCATCCTGCAGCGGGCCGCGGGCGGTGCGCCCACGCATCGGCTGGCGGTGCTCGCTTCGTACCGGGCGGACGATCTGCATCGCCGCCATCCCCTGCGTCCGCTGCTCGCGGAGCTGGTGCGGCTGCCCGCTGTGGAGCGGCTGGAGCTGCGGCCCATGGCCGATCCCGATGTGGCCCGGCTGGTGCGCGGGCTGCGGGAGCGTCCGGTGCCGGACACGACGGTCCGGCGGATCGTGGAGCGCGCCGAGGGCAACGCCTTCTACGCGGAGGAGTTGCTGGCCGCCACGGACGCCGAGGCGGGCGGGGTGCCCAGCGGGCTGGCCGATGTCCTCCTCATCCGTTTCGAGCAGCTGACCGACACGGCCCAGCAGGTGCTGCGTACGGCCGCCGTCGCGGGGCGGCGGGTCGAGCACGATCTGCTGCGGGACGCGGTCGGGCTCCCGGAGGACGAGTTGGAGTCGGCGCTGCGGGAGGCCGTGGAGCGGCAACTCCTGGTCTCCGGGGACGGCGACACGTACTCCTTCCGTCATGCCCTGGCCCGGGAGGCGGTGTACGCCGATCTGCTGCCGGGTGAACGGGCGCGGCTGCACGGTGCGTTCGCCCGGCTGCTGTCCGGCCGGGGGCACCGCGCGGAGACCGCGGCCGAGCGCGCCCACCACTATCGCGCGAGCCATGATCTGGCCGAGGCCCTGGCCGCCTCGCTGGAGGCCGCCGATCACGCCCATCGGCTCGGTGCTCCCGCGGAGGAACTCCGACACCTGGAAGCCGCGTTCGACGTGTGGTCGTCGGTGGACCCGGGCGCGCGTCCCTCCGGCGAGGGCATCGACAGGGTGACGCTGACGCTGCGGGCGTCCGCCGCGGCGGCGCACGCCGGGGAGTCGCACCGCGCGGTCTCCCTCACCCGTGCGGCGCTGGCGGGCATCGGCCAGGACGCGGACTCCGAGCTCGCCGCCCGGGTGCGCTACACGCTCGCGGGGAACCTGATCAGCGTCGACAACCTGACGGCGGCGTTCGCGTACAGCAGCGAGGCGCTCGCTCTGATCCCCGCCGAACCCGCCTCGCGGACCTGGGTGTGGGCGGCGGCCACGCATGTGATGGCGGCCCGCCAGGTCGGGGAGACCGAGATCGCGCTGCGGGTCGCCCGCCAGGCGCTGGGCATCGCCGAGCAGTTGCGGGTGACCGACGCCCAAGCCGACCTGCTGATCTCGCTGGCCACGCTCGAAGGCGGCGGCCGACGCACTCCCCAAGGGCGCACGCGGCTGAAGGAGGCCCGGGAGCTGGCCCGGAGGTCGGGGAACGCGCCGGTGGAGTTGCGTGCCCTGTTCAACCTCGCCATGGGCTGTTTCGAGTCCGGCGATCTGGAGGAGTGTCTGCCCTGGCTGACCGAGGGCCTGGACCGCGCCCGCCGTGCCGGTCTGCTGTCCTCGCCGTATCCGCTGGAGATGCGCTATCTGCACCTGCTGGTGCTGTACACCTTGGGCCGCTGGGACGAGTGCCTGCGCGCGGCGGCGAGTGACGCCGCGGTGCTGCCGACGGCCGGTGGCTATACGGCGGGTCCCGCGCTGAACGTCGCATTGGCGCGCGGCGACTTCAAGGCAGCCGACCGTGCGCGCGCCTTGCTTCAGGGGCCGTTCGACTGGATGGCCACGCTCGTCGCGGGCATCGTGCTGACGGACGCCGCCGCGCTGCTCGGCGATGCGGACGAGGCCGTGGCGCAGATGCGGTCCACCGTCGCGGCGCTCACCGATGAGGTGGGCACGCCGCCCGATGTGACGGTCCGGCTCGCCGCGCTCGCCCTGTCCGCCGTCGCCGACTCGGCCGTCGATCTGCGCCGCACCGGTGACGAGGCGGGGGCCGGCCGCCGGGCGCAGACGGCGGGCGAGTTGGTGGAGCTGGCGCGGGATGTGGCGGGGCACGGCGACGACGGCATTCCGCAGGGGCCGGAGGGCCAGGCGTGGCTGGCCCGGGCAGAGGCGGAGTGGGCGCGGGCCGTGTCCGGTGCGGACGCGGAGGCGTGGGGGAAGGCGGTGGCCGCGTTCGACTACGGCGACCCGTATGAGCGGGCGCGCTGCCGACTGCGGTTCGCCGAGGCCCTGTTGGCGGCTGAGCGGCGCGAGGAGGCGGCCGTCGAGGCAAGCGCGGCCCGGGAGACGGCCGCCGAACTCCGCGCCACGCCGCTGTTGGAGCGCGCGGACGCCCTCATACGCCGCGGCAGGCTGTCGGGCAGTGACGACCACGCCACGTCACTGCTCACCGCCCGCGAACAGGACGTCCTGCGGCTCCTCGCCCTCGGCCGCAGCAACCGCCAGATAGGCGAGGAGCTCTTCATCGCTGGCAAGACGGCGAGCGTCCACGTCTCCAACATTCTCGGCAAGCTGGGCGCCGCGAGCCGCACCGAGGCCGTGGCGATCGCCTACCGCCGGGGCCTGATCACCCCGGAGCCGACGGCGTCCGGCTGACCGGCCCGATCAGCCGAGCAGCCGGGCCAGTTCGGTACCGCCCAGCAGGAAGGCGCCGACACCGAAGTCAGCGGTGCTGTCGTACGTCACGGGCTGGCTGGACTCCGGGCGGTCGCCGACCTTCTGGACGTAGCCCAGGAAGCCGTCGGGGTGGACGGCGGTGGTGACGAGGCCCTGCCAGGCCCGGGACACGACGGGCAGGTGCGCGGCCCGGTCGACGAGCCGGGCGCGGAGCGCGTAGGCCGTGCCGTAGAGGAAGAAGGACGTGCCGCTGGTCTCGGGTCCGGGGAGGTGGTCGGGGTCGGCGAGGTTGACGTTCCAGAAGCCGTCCGTCCGCTGCACCCGTGCCAGCGCGCGGACGAGCCGGGTCAGGGTCTCCCGGTATTCGGCGGTGTGCGGCTCGCCCGGCGGGAGGGCCTTGAGGGTCTTGGTGTGGCCGCCGGTGACCCAGCCATTGCCGCGGGACCACACCACGGGCTTGCCGGAGGGCGAGAGGATCCCGCCGGGCAGGAACCGCTTGTCGCGGTACCAGAGACCGGTGGCCGGGTCGTACAGGCCGGGTCCGCCCTCGATCCGCTTGGTGTGGTCGTAGAGGGAGTACAGCTTGGCCCGGTAGGCGGGGTCGCCGCGCAGGACGCCGAGGCGGGCGAAGGGCGGCATGCCCATGTGCAGGGCGTCGTCCCACCACCAGTCGTCGTTCTTCTCGGGCTGGTCCGTGTAGACCATGCGGTGCAACGACTCCTCGATCGCGGCGAGTTTCCGCTCCTCGGGCTCGATCGCGTAGAGGTCGAGGTAGGCCTGTCCGGCGTTGTGGTTGTCGGCGTGCCGGGTGGTGCCCCCGCCCTTGAGTCCGTAGGCGTGCTTCTCCGCCCACTCCCTGGCATAGGCGAGGTAGCGGGGCGTGCCGGTGAGGCGGTGCAGGGTGAGCAGCCCGCTGAAGAAGGTGGCGTTGGCCCAGCCGTTGTCGCCGGGGTCCTGGTGGGCGGTGATCCAGTGGTCGGCGACCCGGCGCAGGACGCGCACCACCTCCGCTCGCGACGGGAGTGCCGGCGCCGGTGCGGCCGCTGCTCTCGTCGTCGGCAGGAGTGTCGCGGCGGCCGTGAGGGCGGCACCGCCGGTCAGTAAGCGACGTCGGTTCATGAGTCGGCTCCTCTCGGGTACGGGTTTCATGCGCAGTCGAGGCTGTCCAGGTCCACGGCGTCCGCCATGGCCTGCATGCCCTTGTCGTTGGGGTGCAGATGGTCGCCGTTGTCGAAGAAGGGCAGGATGCGCTCGGGGTCGTAGGGGCTGCGGAGGACGCGGTCGAAGTCGGTGACGGCGTCGAACTCCCCGCCGGACCTGATGAATTGGTTGACTTCCTGGCGTACGGCCTCGGCCGCCGGGTCCCATTCCGACCAGCCCTTGAACGGTCCGACGGTGGCGCCGACGACGCACTTCCCGGCCGCGTGCGCCCGCGCGATGATCTTCCGGTAGCCGTCGACCAAGTCCTGGGCGGTCACCCCCGTGTGGGCCTTGATGTCGTTGACGCCCTCGAAGAGGAACACGGTGCGCACGCCCGGCTGGGACAGGACGTCGCGTTCCAGCCGGTTGAGGGCGCTCTGGCCGAGGCCGTCGGCCAGCACCTTGTTGCCTGAAATCCCTTCGTTGGCCACGCCTTTGACGTCCGTGTCCGCCTGCCGCAGCCGGCGGGCGAGATAGTCGGGCCACCGGCGGTTCAGATCGGTGGTGGACTGCCAGCCGTCGGTGATGGAGTCGCCGAGGGCGACCACCGCCGCGGAGCCGGCACGGACGGAGACCGCGTCGAGGTAGAACCACGAGCCGGTCGTGCCCGTCCAGTTGGCGGCGCCCTCGTCGGCGGTGTGATCGCCCTGGGTCGTGTACGACGTCGCCATCGCCATGCCGTGTCCGGTCGCCGGTCCCGCCGCGTCCGGCGTATGGATGCTGATCACCAGGTCGGTCGCGGCGGGCAGCTTCCCGGGCAGGGGGTCGCTGAGCACGGTTTCTCCGGCCGGGACGGTGACGGACCGGGCGCCGCCGAAGGTCAGCCGCCGGTTGCTGCCGCGGACCAGTTCGGCGCCCGCCTTGCGGAGGCCGGCGTAGGCGCTGTCGAAGGTGATCGGCCGGTCTCCGAAGGCGTTGGAGAGCCGGATCCGCAGGTCGGTGCCGGCGGCGCTGGTGTGCACGACGAGCCGGTAGCCGCGGTCGGCGACGCCGTCGCCCAGGCGGTCCGCGCTCGCACCCCAGGTGATGACCTCGCGCGGCCGCTCGTCGGAGGCGTACGCGGGGGCGGCCGGAAGGGCCAGCAGGAGCGCGCAGACGACTCTGGCGATCACCGGGCCAGGTCCTTCAGCGTCACGGACTGCCCCGGCTTCAGCTTCACTGTCCGCGATGTACCGCCGTACGCCACCGTCGTCGTCCGCCCGCCCACGCTGCGGATGCGCACCTGGGTCGGCGCACCGTCCGCCCAGCGCAGATCGACGACGAAGCCGCCGCGTGCCGGGGCCCCGGTGAGGAAGCCGGACGCGGACCAGGCGTCGGGGAGGGCGGGGAGGAGCTCCAGGTGGCCGGGGCGGGAGTACAGCAGCATCTCGAGCATCGCCGCCGGTGTACCGAAGTTGGCGTCGATCTGGAAGATGCCGCGGCCCTTCTCCACCTCGTAGATGTCGAAGAGGTTGAAGGCGGTGCCGTTGCTGCCGCCGGTGGACGGCCGGAGGTTGTTGACGACCAGTTGGTAGGCCTTGTCGGCGTCCTTGAGCCGGGCCCAGCACAGGCCACGCCAGGCGTTGGCCCAGCCGAAGCTGTTCATGCCGCGTGCGGTCAGCTGAGCGGTGGCTCCGTCGACGATCTCCTGGGGCGTGGAGCCGTCGGGGCGGATGCGGTCACCGGGGAACAGGCCGACCAGCCCGGACAGGTGCCGGTGGGTGGTCTCGCCGAGGTTGTCCGGCGACATCCACTCCTCCAGCCAGCCTGTCTTCGGGCTGACCTTCGGCAGGTACAGCCGCTTGCGCAGACCCGCGATCGTGTCCGCATAGCCGCTGTCCCGCCGCAACGTGGCCGCCGCGACAGTGAAGGTGCCGAACAGCGCCCACACCAGTTCCTGGGCGTACGTGATGCCCTTCGCGTCGAGCGGGCCGTGTTCCGGCGACCAGTCGCTGTCCGCGATCAGCACCTCTGTCGGGGTGCCGGGGAGGGTCGTGGTCAGCAGCCGCGCCTCCCAGAACTCGCAGGCACCCTTCAGGAGCGGGTAGATCTTCGCGAGGTAGGCGGACGACTGGGTGTACTCGTAGTGCTCGTACAGGCTGTTGCACAGCCAGGCATTGCCCGCCGGATGCCACCACCAGCCGCCTCCGCCATAGGGGTTGGTGGAGATGGCGACGGTCCAGCCGGCGATCTTGCCGGTGGAGTTGCGGTAGCGGTTGCGCGGGTCGTTGAAGAGGGTCTGCGTGAGCTTCGTCCAGGACGGGAGCTGGGCGAGGCAGTAGTCGGTGAACGCGTCAAAACACCGGGACAGGCCCGCCCGGTCGGCCATCCAGTAGTTCATCTGGAGGTTGATGTCCGTGTGGTAGTCGCCCATCCAGTCCGGGTCGTTGCCGTCCAGCCACAGGCCCTGGAGGTTCAGCGGCAGGCTGTCGCGCGAGCCGGAGATCATGAGGTAACGGCCGAACTGGAGGTAGGCGGCCTCCAGTTCGGGGTCGGGTTCGAGGTCGCGGGCGCGCGCCTGGAGGCGTTCCCAGGTGTCCATCTCGCGTTGCGCGGCCGTGGACGAGCCGAGCGAGAGGTCCAGCTGTCCGAAGAGGGCGCGGTAGTCGGCGATGTGGGTGCGCCGCAGGGCGGCGGCCGATTCGGTGGCGGCGTCGCGGACCTTCGTACGGGCCAACCGCTCGGGATCGAGCGAGGGGTTGCGGAAGTTCGCGGCGGCGTCGGGCGCGTAGTTGGTGCCGCCGCTGACCACGACGGTGAGGTCCTTGCAGCCGGAGAAGTCGATGCGGGTGCCGTCGACGGTGACCTTGCCGCCGCTGCCGTGGGCCCGCACTGCGGCGCCGTAGCGAAGGCCGTTGGCGAGGGTCGCCCCGAACGACTCGGCGGTGGTCGGGGTTTCGCCGTGGGTGCCGGTGAGCGTGATCGTTCCGGTGTAGCGGCCGCCGCCGCTCTGGGTGAAGTGCAGGACGATCACGTCGTCGGGGTGGCTGGCGAAGATCTCTCGCCGGTAGGTGACGCCGGAACGGACGTAGGAGCTGGTGGCCAGGCCCTGGGCGAGGTCGAGGGTGCGGCGGTAGCCGGAGACGGCGCCCAGGTCGTGGTCGGGGATGTCGACGGTGAGCCTGGCGAGAAGCGTGAACGAGCCGAAGTCGGCCCGCCCGTAGGGGAATTGACCGTCCGCGTCGAGCGTGTCGTTGAGGCCGCCGGTCCACATCGTGGCGTCGGTGATCAGCAGCAGCTCGCGGCCGGGGTCGTTGCTCGCGAGCGCTCCGAGGCGGCCGTTGCCGACGGGCAGGCCCTGCTCGATCAGCGAGGCCTCGTCGCCGGGGGCCTGCCACCACAGGGAGGATCCGGCGTGCCGCGGGACTTCCGTGGGGCGCACGGGTGCGGCGGTGGCGGTGAAGATGGGCAGGGTGCTGAGGGCGACGGCGGTGGTGAGGGAGAGGAGAGTCCGTCTGCTGGGGTCGCTCGGACGGGGGTTCATGGCGGCTCCGGATGCGGGGAGGGGCACAAGGGCCTACTTCTGTACGTCGATCCGGTCGATGTCCGGCGCGTAGCCACTGGAGCCGCTGTCGAACGTGATCGTGTTCGCCCCGGCCTTCAACTTCACCGGCACATGGACGCTGTTCACCGTGGACCAGTCCCCCGTGGACGCGAACTTGTGCGAGACGGCGCCCCCGCCGTTGGCCGAGACGGCGACCGAACGGGAGTCACCGCTGATGTAGGCGACCTTGATCTGATAGGTCCCGGCCTTGGCCACCACCACGTCGTTGACGGTGAGCTTGCCGCCGCCGTAGAGGTTGCCGACCTTGCGGCCGTCGGAGCATGCGGAGCAGTCGGCGACGGAAGCGTTGCCGCTCAGCGTGCCCGCCTCGGCCTCGTAGCCGGTCCACGCCAGGGCGATGCCGCGCGGGGTGACGGTGAACAGCCGGGAGCCGTGCGCAGGCAGCGCCTGGGTGATCTTGTCGGTGTGGGTGCCGAGGTTCTCCTTGTTCCACACGTCGCGCACGGTGGCCTTGCCCTTGAAGCCGAGGGTCGGCCAGTTCGCGGTCACCGAGGCCGGTGCGTCGGACAGGTTGAACAGGGCGACGGTGTACGTCCCGTTGGGGTTCTTCGCGGCCCACACCTGTTGCGGGTCGGAGGCGGTGACCGGCTGGGCGGGCGGCGTGTTGCCCTGGTTGATCGCGATGACCTCGCGGTTCGTCAGCAGGGACAGGCCGTAGGAGTCGAGCCTGGTCAGGTCGTCGCCGGTGTAGAACGGGGACTTGGCTATCGCCCACAGGGTGGCGTAGCTCTGCCGCTCGGCCTTGGTGAGGCCGTCCATCTCGCCGTTGCCGACGTTGAGGGAGTCGAGGTCGTTCCAGCCGCCGGGGCCGGCGTGGTCGGTCCAGGCCGGGGTGTCGTCCCAGCGGTCGTCGACGGAGTTCTCCCAGCTGACGAGGGTGTTGCAGTAGCACTCGACGTCGGTGTCGATGCGCCAGCCGTTGGAGTACTTCTTCCAGTCCTCGACGTGCCCGTAGTCGAGGGACCAGGACAGCTCCAGGTGGATCGGGCGGCCGGCGGTGGCGATGGCCTTATGCCAGGCGGCCACGTCGGGGACGTTGTTGTAGTTGCCGCCGCTCTTGAACGACCCCGGGCCGACGCCGTCCAGCTTCAGGAAGTCGTAGCCCCAGTCGGCGAACAACTGCGCCTGGGAGTCGATGTACTTCTGCGCGCAGGGGTTGGTGAAGTCCAGCTTGTAGGCGCTGTCCCAGCCGTTGGTGGTGCGCAGGTCGTCGTGGACGATGTCGGCGGTGGTGCAGCCCTCGGCGTTCCAGATCGGCGACTTGCCGTCGTTGTACGCCTCCTTCTCCAATCCGACCGGGAGGTAGATGCCCGCCTTGAGGCCCTGGGCGTGGATGCGGTCGGCGACCGCTTTCATGCCGCTGGGGAAGCGCTCCGGGTCGGCCTGCTGGCGGGCGTACCCGTCGAAGCGCGGCTTCCACGACCAGTCGCGCCACCATCCGGCGTCGATGTTGATGTACTCGTATCCGGAACTCTTCAGCTTCTTGGCCATGGCGTCGGTCTGCTTGATGACGTTCGCCTCGGTGAGGTAGCTGTAGTCGCCCTTCGGGTTGAGACCCGGGTACTTCGACGACTGCATGCTCCAACTCGTCCAGCCCATATAGGGCTTGTCGGCGAGTGTGGCTGCCGTCTCGGCGCGGGCCGCGGGGGCGGTCGTCGCGAGGCCGGCGGTGAGGGCGAGCACGCACAGGGTTCTCAGCGCGCGTGCGGGCATGACGGAGTACGAGGATGACCGCATGGGTCGTACCTCCTGGGAGTGGGTGCGGGTGCGGGTGGGGGTTAGTTCATGTCCGACCTGATGAAAGACTGGATCGCGGTGGCGGCGGCCCCGCGTGCCCATTCCTCGAAGGGCAGCGGGCGGGTCCGTACGTCGCACTGGGCGGCGGAGCCGAAGGCGGCGGCGGTGAACGCGTCACGTATCTGCTCGGCGAACAGGTCGTAGGCGGCCAGGCCCTCGCCGGAGATGATCACGCGCTCGGGGCCGAGCAGGTTGGCCACGGTGGCGATGCCCCGGCCGATCGCGGCACCGGCGCGGGCGTACGCCTCGCGGGCTCCGGCGACTCCTTGGTGGGCCAGTGCCACGGCCTGAGCGGTGTCGGCGACCTCGAGGCCCGTGGTCTCGCGGATCTGCCGGACGATCGCGGCGTCCCCGGCGATCGCCTCCACACAGCCCCGGTTGCCGCAGTGGCAGAGCGGGCCGGCCGGGTCGACGGTCACATGGCCTATCTCACCGGCCACGCCGTGCGCGCCCGCGACCACTCGGCCGTGCACGACAAGTCCGCAGCCGATGCCGGCGCCTACGGTCACGACGGCGAAGTCGGACAGCCCGGCGCCGGCGCCGAACCACTGCTCGGCGACGGTCAGGGCCCGCACGTCGTTGTCGACGGTGACGGGCAGTCCGGTGGTCATGGCGGCGAGTTCGGCGAGCGGGACGCCGTGCCATTCGAGGAACGGCGAGTAGCGGACGACGCCTTCGGCGCGGTCGACGTCGCCGGAGACGGCGATGCCGAGTCCGAGGACGGGGGTGCCGAACTCGTCCGCCTCGACGAGGAGTTGCTGCACCAGCTCCGCGATGGAGGCCAGCACCGCCTTGGGGTCGCGGGCGGGCGGCGGCATACGGCGGGCGACGCGGATGCGGCAGCACAGGTCGGTGAGTACGCCGATGATCTCGTCGCCGGTCAGCTTGATCCCGATGAACAGTGCCCGTCCGCCGTCGACCCGTACCGGGTTGGCGGGCCGACCGAGCGCGGGGCGTGTCTCCGCGTCCGCGTCCTCCACCAGGTAACCGGCCTCGATCAGCGGCCGTACCGCCTTGGTCACCGCCGCGGCGGAGAGTCCGGCACGCCGGGACAACTCCAGCCGGGTGAGCGGTCCTTGGGAGAGGACGGTGGTGAAGACCTGGGAGGCGGCGGGGGTGTTGACGGGGAACGTCTCGGCTCGAGCGGTCGGGCGCATGGCCGGGAACCTAGAACTGTTTTTTTCCGTCGTCAATAAAAGAAGCAGGATTGGGGTGTGGGACCCGGCAGCCGGGCGTGCGTCGCGCGGCTGCCGGTGTCGTGTCAGTGCCTGTCGGCCGGTGTGTTCGCCTTGGTCACGTTGACGGCGGCCCAGGCTCGGTTCACCGTCTTGTACTCCGTGCTGTTGAGCCCGTGGAGGTCCTTGGCCGCCTTCAGGGTCGCGGTGCGTGCGTCGTGGAAGTCGGTCGTGGAGACCATGTAGCGGGTCAGGGCGCGGTAGAAGATCGCCGTGGCCTTTGCGCGGCCGATGCCCTTCACCGGCAGGCCGTCGTAGGTCGGCGAGTCGTAGGTGACGGTGCCGATCCTCTTGCGGCCGCTGCCCTCGGCGAGGAGGTAGTAGGCGTGCGAGGACACACCGGACCCGGCGTGCACCTCGGCGTCGTAGACGGCCGGTGACCAGTAGTCGATCGCGCCCTCGAGCACGTCGAGGGAGGGGCGGTCGAGGCGGCGCAGGAACTTCTGGTCCAGGCCGAGCTTCTCGCCGACGAGGTAATTGGGCGGGTTCTTGGGGTTGTTGGCGCTGAACTCCACGGCGGAGCCGAAGATGTCGGCGAGGGACTCGTTGAGGGAGCCCGGTTCGCCGTACTGGTTGCCCTGGGCGTCCACACGGGTGGGCTCCAGGCGGGCGGTGGCGTCGACGACGCCGTGGGTGAGTTCGTGGCCGGTGACGTCGAGGACGACGAGCGGCTTCTTGAACATCTCGCCGTCGCCGTCGCCGTACAGCATGCAGCCGCAGGAGGGGTCCCAGAACGCGTTGGCGACCTTGTTGCCGAAGTGGACCAGGGCGCGGGCGCCCTTGCCGTCGTTCTTGATGCCCTTGCGGCCGAAGGTCTTCTTGTAGAAGTCCAGGGTCTTGGTGATGCCGTACTGGGCGTCGACGGCGGCGCTGGCGCGGTTCGCGACGGTGCCGTTGCCCCACTTGTTGGTGGTGCTGGTGAACGTCTTGCCGCGGGCGAAGCTGGTCGGCTCCGTGCCCTTGGCGTCCCGCGTCTCGGTTCCCCAGCGGCTGGGGTCCTTGAGGACGTAGCTGGTGCGGGCGGTCCGGGTGGTGGTCAGCGCGACCTTGCCGGCGAAGAGGGACGTGCCGGTGCCGGTCGCCGGTGCCGGGTAGCGGGCGGCGCCCGGCGCGGGGGTCGCGGCGAGGCTGCTCGGCTCCGGGGCGGTGCCGGTGGCGGGGTCGAGCGTCTCGCCTCGTTCGCGCAGGGTGTCCACCAGGTCCGGCGACAGGAACTCTTCGCTGTCGGGCGTGTTGCTGCGGACCTTGCCGGTGCGGGCATCGATGACGACGGTCCGCGAGCCACCGCCGTCCGCGGTGTCGCTGCCGCTGACGTGCACTTCGTAGGCGAGGGCCGACGCGCCACGGCGAGCGTCGACGACGAGCTCGACGCTCTTCACCGACCCCTGAGCGACATCGGCGGCCTTCTCCTCCGCCTGGCGGTCGCTCACTTGGGCCTCAGTGGCGGCGGGCGCGACGCTGTGGTCGGCGGCCCGGGTGACACCCGCGTACTTCAGCCGCTCGGTGAGGTGGACGACGAGGTCGCCGCCGAGGACCGGCATCCCCCGGTGGGCCCGGACGAACCGCACATGCCGTGCGCCCTCCGGATCGATCAGCACGTCCTGCGCGCGCAGTTCGTCACCCGGTGCGACACCGGTGGCCGCCGCGTGGGCGAAGGCGGCGGCTCGGGCCGCGTCGACTATGGAGGAGGCGACAGCGGCGGAGGTGGGCTCGATCCCCGTGGCCGGGCCCGCGAAGGCCGTTCCGGTGAGCCCCGTTGCGGCGGTCGTCACGGCGACGGCGACCGCCAGGCTGCGTATGTGAGCTCTGCGCACTTGAGGGTTCCTTCGTGCGAAGGCGGCCGGGGTCACCAACCGCCCTGGGGCATGGCGCGGTTGAGACGCCATGGGGGCTGGTCGGGCCCCCGGTGCGCAACCCTTCCGGATGAGTCATGTCCATGTAAAGCACGAATCATCGGTTACATGCTTTTCATGGCGATTCGGTCCGCATCCGGATCCCACTGCTCATTGATCCGCGGGCGATCAACCGTGCGTCGACAGTGGAGAGGTGACGGGACGCACGGAGGTTGCCCGGCCTCGATGTGACCGATGTCGCATCTACCGCGAGCGGGCCCTTCACCGGCGTTTCAGTCCCGGTAGCCGCCGCCCTCGACCACGTCGTTCGCGAAGAGCTGGGCCTTCTCCAGCGCCTCGTCGACCGACTGCAGGCCGGCGATCGCCGCGGAGATCTCCTTGGCCACCCGGCCGCCGAGGCCCGCGTACTCCGGGATGCCGACGTACGAGGTCCCCGTCCACGGCTGCTTGTGCAGGCCGGGCCGGGTGAGGTCGACGGCGTTGAGTGCGTCCAGGGTCGGCTGCAGAAACGCCTTGGCGGCCTTCCTGTACGGAGGAAGGCGGTACGTGGACAGCCGGCTACCGGGTGGCACCCCGACCCAGCCGAGCCTTTCGCCGTAAAGCCTCAGATACCGCTTCGACGTGGCCCAGGAGGCGAAATCCCACGCGGCCTTCTGGTGCTTGGACGTGACCGGGATCGCCAGCGCCCAGGTCCACAGCCATCCCGAGCTGTCGGTGCGCATCACGGGCGCGGGGGCATAGCCGAGCTTGCCGGCGACCTCGCTGG
Organism: Streptomyces sp. NPDC050211; assembly: GCF_040656035.1. Classification (NCBI taxonomy): domain Bacteria; kingdom Bacillati; phylum Actinomycetota; class Actinomycetes; order Kitasatosporales; family Streptomycetaceae; genus Streptomyces; species Streptomyces sp. NPDC050211. Next base: position 56,166 of record NZ_JBFALC010000030.1, on the reverse strand, counting down.
TCCTGGGGTCCTCGAGACGGCCGGCGAAGGAGGTGGTGTCGTACAGCAGGGCCGCCTTGCCCCGTTGCATCGTCGCCTGGCACCGGGCGGGCCCTGCTTCGTACGCCCGAGGCTCACCGGAGCTACGGACCAGGTCCACGTAGAACTGCACCGCCCGCCTGGTTTCGGGGGAGGTGAATTGGGGGTTCCAATGCTCGTCGAACCAACGGCCGCCGAAGGTCAGGATCACCGTGTTGAGAGGCAGCAGGTTCAGCCAGACGGGACCGCCGCGCAGGCAGATTCCGGCGATTCCGTGCCGGGGATCGTGGAGTCCGGCCGCCAGTTCGGCGACCTGCGACCAGGTAGGGCGTTCCGGCATGGCCAAGCCGGCCTTGGCGAAGAGGTCCTTGCGGTACATCAGGAAGGACGACTCGCCGTAGTACGGCACCGCGTACAGGCCCTTGCGGTACGACAGCGCCGTACGCACCACGGGAATGAAATCCTCTACGTCGTAATCGCCCTGGCTCGCCAGGACGTCGAGTCGGGTGAGCCATCCTCGCGAGGCCCAGATCGGCGCCTCCCACGGGCCGATGGAGACGACGTCGTAGCGGCTCTCCTCGTCGGCGATGTCCTTGGACAGCCGATTCCGCAGGACCCTCTCGGGGAGGAAAACGAACTTCACGCGGATACGGGGGTGGGTACGCCGGAAATCGTCGACGAGCTTCTCCATGTCCCGTGTGAAGTCGACGGACGCCACCGTGATCGTCGTGTCCTGCCTGTTCCCGGCGCAGGCAGCAGTGCCGAGCGCGAGTGAAGCGAGCAAGGCTCCCACGACGGGGATACGGGTGAGCCGTGTGATGTTCACTGCGGAAGCTGCTCCGAGCTGGCGAACGAAACGTAGTCGGCCACGTCCAGGAGGCAGCCCGGCACCCGCTCCCTGCTCGACACCCCGAAGTACGTGGTGATCTGCTCCTGTCCCTCGGGAGGAACTCCCATTCCTTGCGTCAGCGCGACCTTCCAGTGCGTCAGGTCGATCGCGTTGCTGTCCTGGAGAGGGTGATCGAGGGCGATGATCAGCGTGATGAACAGGCCGATGAAGAACGACAGCAGGCCGGTCAGGGCCACGTGGTCGATCATTCTGACGCCGACCAGTGCCCAGGTCGCCGCAATGGTCACGAACGCGCCGCCGAAGAGGACGAGATACAGCACCGGAAGCAGTCCGATGCTCACCTCACCCTGCCGTTCACGCCGAAGGTGGTTGTAGTCGTTGAAGGCTTCGAGGGTGACGGACTGCGCGTTCGACTCCTCTTCGTTCTGCGGTTCATAGAACATCAGGGATTCGAATACGGCGTCCAGCCGCCCTTGGTCCTCGACGATTTCGCCCCGCTGCTGTTGCGGCCAGACCTCGTTGATCACATTCTCGGCGTAGTTCCGCACCTGGGACTGAATACGGCATCTACGGCTGTTGGGAAACGCCTCACCGGCGCGATAGACCGTGGTGAGTTGCGAAGCCTCCTCATTGACCAGCTTCTTCACCTCCACATAGTGGTCGTACGCCCCCACGGCAACCAGCCCGATCAGCAAGGCGTAAAAGCCTCCGACGACTTCGACCAGGAATTTGACGCGATCGTTGTGCTCGGGATCTTCGCCGAACCAATCGCGGATCCGGGCTCGTACGAGCAGGCCGCTCAGGCCGAAGACAAGGAATCCGCCCACCAGCAGCAGAGCCTGGGACCAGAACGGCACATGTGAGAACCAAGCAGGCATTCGCCGATCTCGCCCCCTGTCCGCCCTTCACACCCCAGTTCACATCCCAGTTCGATGGTCCTCACGTGACCGCTGTCATCACCAGGGCGCGCGGAGCCGACAAAGAGCAGTCACCACTCCCGGCACACACACATCGCGCATGCGTACGCCACCCAGCGCCACCTGGTACGAAGAACGCCCCCGAGGGGGAACCCGCGCGCCCTGGTGGACGTTTCCCGGACAACCCCGACCGGGGCCGGATCCACGACCATCAGGGCGGCGTCATGAGCGAGTTGGTCCCCGGAGGCAATCTGCCCCTCCCGGGCGGCGCCGTGAGCGTCCAGGTGCCCGGCCCCTTCGACGTGTCCGCGCTCATCACCGACGACAGCGGGAAAGTCCGGGGCGACGCCGATTTCGTGTTCTACAACCAGCCGTCCGCACCGGGCGCCCGCCTGCACGGCCACACGCTCACCGTCGACCCGCCCAGCCTGCGCACCGGCGCCACCAAAGTCACCGTGGTCGTCAGCCCCGCCGAGCCCGGCACTCCCCTGGGCCGCCTGCCCGCCCCCACCCTCCTGGTCACCGGTCAGGGCGGCCGGCTGATCGCCCGGTTCGCCCCGCCGCGGCTGGGTCAGGAGACGGTGCTGCTGCTCGCGGAGATCTACCGGCGCGGCAGCGGGTGGAAGCTGCGGGCGCTCGGGCAGGGGTACGCGGACGGACTGGCCGGACTCGCCCGGGACTTCGGGGTCGAGGTCACCGAGGACAGCGCGGCCACGGCGTCACCGCCGGCCCGCTCCGGCGGGGCGCCCGCGTCGCCGTTTCACGCGCCGCAGCGTCCCGCCACCGCGCCACATCAACGCGCTGCCGCGCCGCCCATCCCTTCCACCACGCCCCAGCATCCGTCCACCGCGCCCCGCCGACCCGCTGCCGGGCCCTCTATGCCTCCCCCCACGCCCCGCCAACCCACTGCCGCGCCCTCCTTCCCCGTCCCCGACCCCGACGGCTTCCTCCGCCTCGTCAACTCCGCCCGCGCCAGGGCCGGTTCGCCGCCCGTCTCTCTCGACGCTCGCCTGACGTCCGCCGCGCGAGCCCACGCCTCCGCCATGGCCGCGGCAGGGCGGCTCGGTGTCGAAGGCCGGGACGGGGTCTCCGTCTACCAGCGCGTCACCGCGACCGGATTCACGTATGTCACGGTCGGCGAGCACCTCGTCTCCGGCCCGCGCACGCCCGCCGAGTTCGTGGACTACTGCCTGGGTTCGCGGGAGCCCAGCCGCACGCTGCAGGACCCGGCGTTCACCCACGCGGGCCTGGCGTACGTCACCGGGGGCCGCTCCGGCGACACGTACTGGACGGCGCTGTGGGCCAGGCCGCTGACACCGCAGGAACTGGCGCGGACGGCGGCCGACGTCGTCGAGCTCACCAACCGGGAGCGTGCGAGGGCAGGTCTGCCGCCGCTGGCCGTGGACCCGGTGCTCACCACCGCCGCGCAGGCGCACAGCGCGGACATGATCGCCCGCGCGTTCTACTCGCACACGTCGCCCGACGGCAGCCAGCCCTGGGACCGGGCCGCCGCCGCGGGCTCCACCCGGCGCTCGATCGGCGAGAACATAGCCTGCGGCCAGCGCTCGCCGGCCGAGGTGGTGGAGGGCTGGATGAACAGTCCGGGGCATCGGGCCAACATCCTCAAGCCCACGTTCACCCACATCGGCGTCGGCTTCGAGGGCGGCGGCGCGGCGGGCACGTACTGGACGCAGCTTTTCGGCGCCTGACGGAAACCCGTGGAAGACCCGTGCCCCGCGATCTTGGCGGAAGGACTGGCTCCGGGAAAGGATGCGGACATGAAGGGTGATCTGTTTTCCAGCGAGCACATGGTCCAGCCCGCCGCCGCGCCGGGCATGACGATCGAGAACGCCAAGTGCATCAAGTACGCGGTGAACGGCGAGATGATGGCGCGTCAGGGCGCGATGATCGCCTACCGCGGCAACCTCCAGTTCGAGCGCAAGGGCCAGGGCATGGGCGGGATGCTCAAGCGCGCGGTGACCGGCGAGGGGCTCCCGCTGATGGCGGTTCGTGGGCAGGGCGAGGCGTGGTTCGCGCACGAGGCGCAGAACTGCTTCGTGGTCGATGTGAACCCCGGTGACGAGTTCACCGTCAACGGCCGCAACGTGCTGTGCTTCGACGCCTCGCTTTCGTATCGGATCGCGACCGTGAAGGGCGCGGGCATGACGGGCGGCGGCCTGTTCAACAGCGTCTTCTCCGGGCAGGGCAGGCTGGGCCTGGTGTGTGACGGCAACCCGCTGGTCATCCCGGTCTCGCCGCAGTATCCGGTGTACGTCGACACGGACGCGATCGTCGGCTGGACCGCCGGCCTGCAGACCTCGCTGCACCGTTCGCAGTCCATCGGCTCGATGCTGCGCGGCGGTTCCGGGGAAGCGGTGCAGCTGATGCTGCAGGGCCAGGGCCATGTCGTCGTACGACCTAGCGAGCTGACACCACAGAAGGCACAGCAGCACTGAGAGGTCCCATGAAGTGACCTGCACAAGGTGATGCCCTGGCCCGTTTGATACCGAGTTGACCTGCGCCACGTCTCGGGTCAGGGTTCGATGCGGACGCGGACTCAGTCACCCGCGCCGAAAGGTGATGGTCATGATCGGGATCACGGACATCGAGGCCATCGAGGCCGCCGCCGCACGGATCGCCGGACACGTCGTCCGCACCCCCACCGTGCCCAGCCCGGGCCTGTCCGCGCTGCTCGGCGTCCCGGTCACCGCGAAGCTCGAAGTCCTGCAGCGCACCGGGTCGTTCAAGGCCCGTGGCGCGACGGCGAAGCTGCTCTCGCTGAGCGAGGCCGAGCGGGCCGCCGGGGTCGTGGCGGTCAGCGGCGGCAACCACGGCATCGCGCTCGCGGTCATGGCCGCCGCCCTCGATGTGAAGGCCACGGTCGTGATGCCGCGCTCGGCGCCGGCCCGTGCCATCGAGACCGCCCAGGACGCGGGCGCCTCGGTGCGGCTGACCGATGACATGGACGGCGCGTTCTCGCTGGTGACGCGGCTCAGGGACGAGGGGCTGACGCTGGTCCACCCGTTCGACGACCCGGTGGTGATCGCCGGACAGGGCACCGTCGGGCTGGAACTCGCGGACGACGCCGGAGAACTGACCGATGTCCTGGTGAGCGTCGGGGGCGGTGGGCTGATCGCCGGTGTGGCGGCGGCGCTGCGTGCGCGCCGGCCCGGCGTGCGGGTGTGGGGCGTGGAGACCGAGGGCGCGCAGGCGATGTCCGAGGCGCTGGCGGCGGGCGGACCGGTGCCGGTGGCGCTGTCGTCGATCGTGACCACGCTCAGCGCCCCGTCCGTGTCACATGTGACATACCACCATGTGTCTTCCCTGGTCACCGACGTGCTCGTGGTTCCGGACCGGGAGGCCGTGCAGGGCGTTCTCGACCTCGCCGACCACGCCAAGCTGTGGACCGAGCCGGCCGCAGGATGTCTGCTGCCCGCGGCCCGCCGGGTCCTGGAGCGGGTGGGCGAAGGGGCACGGCTCGGCCTGGTGGTGTGCGGCGGCAACGCGACGACCGGGGACGTCATTAAGTGGACGGAGCGCTTCGGTCTGCGCTGAGCGCATCCCGGTCGAATTCCCCATGGAATACGGCATGTTCCGCACACCTTGGGCGCAAGACGAAAGAAGAGGACCAGAGTTGCGGATTCGTTGAACGCACACCAATGCACCCGTCGTACCTCTCTGAGAAGGGTGAGAGCCAGGGGTTCAGCGAGGGATGACCATGGTCAAGGCGCACGTCTCCACACACGAGTTGGTCGCCGGAAGGTACCGCCTCCTGGAAGTCCTCCATCGCGAGACGAACCGCATCTGCTGGTACGGCGAGGATGTCGAGGCCTCACGGCCCTGTCTCCTCACACAGACGGTGATCCCGGCCGACTCCGACGGGGAGACCGTGCGGCGGGCCACCGCCCGGGTGATCCGCATGTCCGAGACCATGGGACTGCTGCGTCCGGGCAAGGTGGCCACGGTCGTCGACGCGATCGAGGAGAACGGCACCCTGTGGACCGTCACCGAGTGGATCGACGGCATTCCGCTGGGGGAACTCCTCGCGCAGGAGGGCACGTTCAACTATGTACGGGCAGCGCGCATCGGCCTGGAGCTGCTCGACGTGCTGGAGGCGGCGCACGGCGAGGGCATCACGCACGGCGAGCTGAGTCCGGGTCAGGTGTTCGTGCGGGACCAGGGCCCCGTCGTGGTCACCGGCTTCGGCCTGGCCGGCGCGACCCTCGTACCGCGCGTGACAGCACCGTCGTACGCCTCCCCGGAACAGGCCCGTGACGAGCGCATCGGCCCGGCGGCCGACCTGTGGGCCCTGGGCGCGCTCCTCTACACGATGCTGGAGGGCCGCCCGCCCTTCCGTGAACGGGACCGGCCCGAAACGACGTTGAAGGGGGTCGACAAGCTTCCGCTGCGCACACCGCTGCGCGCCGGACCGCTCACCCAGCTGGTGCAGGGGCTGCTGCGCAAGAACTGCCGGGAGCGGCTGACCCGGCCGGTGGTCCGCGAGACGCTGGTCCGTGTTCTCAGCGAAGACCCCGAGATGGTCGCACGGTCGACGTCGCGGCCCCGGCTGCGCGGGGCGTACGCGGCGGCCCTGCACGCGAGTGAGGGGTGGAGCCGGCGCACCATGGTCGCCGGGACGGCGCTGGCCGTCGTCACCGTGTCCGTCGCCGTCCTCGCCGTGTCCCGCCAGGTCTCCGACAACGACAGCACGTCCGAGGCCGGTACGGCACCCCGGCCACCGGCTTCGGCCACCGCCCCGGGGCAACAGACCCCGTCGCCGTCCGTGACACCGTCCCCCACCCCGACGCCGACACCCACGCCCACGCCCACGCCCACACCTACTCCGACGTCGGCGTCCCCGTCCCCCACGGGTACGCCCCTGCCGCCCGGCTTCAGCCGCTACCACTCCCCCAAGGGGTTCTCGCTCGCCCTCCCCGCGGGCTGGAAGCCGCTGGAGACCACCCGCCAGGCCGATCTGGCCTACCGGGTCGTCCTCGGCAAGGACGGCGACCCGCGCACGCTCGCCGTCACCTACAGCGAGGCGGTGGGCCCGGATCCGGTCGCCGTGTGGCGGGACGATGTCGAGCCCGCGTTGAAGCAGGACGACGACTACCGGCGGATCGGCGACATCCGCGCGACGACGTACCAGGGCCGTGAGGCCGCCGACATCGAGTGGCTCATCGACATCGACGGCACGCACGTGCGCACCTTCGGCCGCGGCTTCCTCATCGGCGAACACCGGGGCTTCTCCCTGCGCTGGACGACCCCCGCCGAGGACTGGGACGACGCCGCCAACCGTCAGGCGCTGGACACCTTCCTGCGGACCTTCCGGGTGCCGTCAGAGTGAGGCGCGGGGTGCGCGCATCGTGCGCAGCGCGCCCTGGTGCAGCGGCTGTGTGAGCCACCGCGCGGTGAAGGTGCCGTCGGTGAGCGAACACGTCACGACCAGGTGGTGCGGTGTCTCCAGGAAGGCGATGTCCACCACGAGGGTGTCCGCGTCGCTCCACCCCCCGCTCACCGCGAGGGGCACCGGCTCCTCGATGACGGTCCAGCCGTCGTTGCCGATCGGCACCTGCAGCGGCTGCCCGTCGTCGATCAGCGCCAGGTTCCGGCCCTCGGTGATGTGCACCGCGGTCAGTGTCGGCTGGGCCTCACACACACCGCCGTGCGGCGCGAAGTCGGCGGCGGACCAGGCTTCCGCGCGCTCCGGCGGTGTCGGCTTGCCCGCGGCCGGCGGCAGTGCGAGGCGTGCCAGCCGCGCGGCGAGGACGGTGTCGTGTTCCTCGTGGCCGGGCAGCGGCGTCAGTCCGAACGCGGGCAGCAGATGATCCCAGACCAGGTTCAGAAGCTTCTGCATCTGCTCGGTCGCCGCCGTCGTCGCGATCACCGCGTCGTGCTCCGGCAGCACCAGGCAGAACTGGCCGAACGCCCCGTCGCCGCGGTAGCCGTGCCGGGACATCCAGAACTGGAAGCCGTAGCCCTGCTGCCAGTCGGTCCCGGTCATCTCGACCCCGGCGTTGGAGATGTGCGCCCGCGTGGCCTCGGCCACCCACGCCTCGGTCAGCAGCCGCTCGCCCTCCCACACGCCGCGCTGCAGATACAGCTGGCCCAGCCGGGCGACGGCGTCGGTGGTGGCGTGCAGTCCGCTGAAGCCCAGCTCGCCGCCGGACCCGTCACGCAGCCATGCCGTCTCGCCGATGCCGAGCGGATCGAACAGCCGGGGCCGCAGATAGTCCGTCAGCGACTGACCGGAGACGCGCCGCACGATCGCGCCGAGCGTGTACGTGGTGGGCTGGTTGTACGCGAACACGGTCCCCGGATCACGGTCCGGCGGCAGCAGCAGGAAGCCGCGCACCAGGTTCCGGTGGTCGAGGGCGAGAGCGGGGTACAGGGTGTCGGCGCCGTGGCCGCTCGCCATGGACGCCACGTGCCGTACGAGCATCGCGCGGCTGCGCGGATCGGTGATGTCGGCCTCGAACTCCGGGAAGTACGAGATCACCGGGGCGTCGAAGTCGAGCAGCCCCTCGTCGGCGGCGAGCGCGGCGGCCGCCGCCGTGAAGCTCTTGCTGAGCGAGTAGAGGAGATGCGGGCGGTCTTCGGTGTACGGCGCCCACCAGCCGGACGCCACGAGGTGGCCGTGCCGCAGGATCATCAGGCTGTGCGGCTCGATGTCCGGGGCGGCGTCGAGGGCGTCGAGGAAGGCGTGGACGCCGGACGCGTCGACGCCCTGGGCGGCGGGGGTGCTCTTGGGCAGCGGGCGAACACTCATGCCCGCATCCTCTCCCGGCCGGCCGCCATGATCGAGGGGTCTGCCGAGGAACGGGAGACGAAACACATTAGGCCGAGGCCGGGAAAGGCCTCGTCATGAGCCCCTATAGGCTTCCTGTCGCACCTGTCCAGCCCCCGGCACACCTTTCAGGAGAGTCACCCGTGACCCTGGCGACCGTCCCGTCCGAGACGTCCCCCGCGCCCCTGTCAGATCTCGTGACGCGGGACGCCCGCGAGTTCGGGGTCTATGCGCGGACCGGAGGCTGGGCCTTCGGCCTGCTGGTGGCGCGCAGCGTACGGCCCGGCGGTCAGGGCGCGGACGAGACGCCGAAGGTCTCCGCGAAGGAGTTCGCCGAGCTCGCCGGCTGCTCCGCCGACCGCGTCATGCGCTACTACAAGGCCTGGGACCGGGCCGCCGACGACGGTCTCGTCCCGCACTTCGAGGAACTGGCGCCCGGCCAGGAGATCGAACTGCCCGACGCGGACGTATGGCTCAGCTACTACGTCTCACGCAACAGCGCCGCCTCGGAGCGCGGCACCGCCATCACCGAGGCAGCCGAGGCCGAGGGCATCCGGCCGACCAAGGCCCTCGAAGTAGCGGAGAACCCCACCGCACTGCGCGCCGCGATCCTCGCGGACCCCTCCACCGCACAGGCGGCCCGCCGGGCACTCCTGGACCGCGTCCGCGAAGACCCGGAACTCCAGGCCGAGTTGGCCCGTGACATCGTGCGCACCGACGACCTGAAGAAGGCCGTCGCCACCGAGAGCAGGGCCGCCGACCGGATCGGATACGTCCGCCAGATCGCCGAGTCGGGCCAGATCAAGACCCCCGCCGGGCAGACCGTCGACGCGCCGCTCGACGTACGCCAGGAGGCCGAGCGGCATCTGTCCCTCATCGACGAGCTGGACGAGGCGGAGGACCCCGGCGAGTGGGCCGGCGAGGCCTACGACACCATGAAGTCCCTGGTCGCCGAGACCGTGGAGGCCGACCCCGAACTGCGCGTGCAGGAGCGGCGGACGAAGTTCTACAGCAGTCTCCAGCGGGCGACGAAGGTGTTCGAGGAGCTGACCTTCGACGACGCCCAGGACTTCTACGAGGACGACATGGTCCAGCAGCTGGAGGAGCTCCAGCAGGCGATCAGCACATGCATCGTTGCACTGCGCGGGGCCCGTGGGGACGCTTCCTGATCACACAGGGTGACATGCGCGATCTCACCGTGACGTGTGGCGGTGCCGTGTCCACCACGGCACGCCGAACCAGCACAGCAGGTACCACGCCACGATGCCGGCGACGAGCCACGGCACATAGTCGTCGTGGCCCGTCGCGACCCTGAGGATCAGCAGAACCGCGGCGGTCATCGTGGCCAGCAGCAGCAACAGGCCGACGAGGGTCAGCCGGGAGGCCCATTCCACTGCCTGCGGCTTGATGCGTCGGCCGGACACGAGCCGGTGCAGGGACACCGGGCCGATCAGTGCTCCGGTCGAGGCGGCGCCCAGGACGACGGTGACGATGTAGATGTTCTCGTCCGTGGCGTCCAGATCCACGAACCTCGGGGCGAACACGACCGTCAGCAGAAAGCCGAACAGGATCTGCACACCGGTCTGCGCGACCCGGACCTCCTGGATCAGCTCGCCCCACTTCCGGTCGGCCCGCTGCTCCGGGGTCTCGCCGCGACCCCAGTCCTCGGTGTCCGCACTCTTTCTCGTGACCGACAAGGTTCCTCCCTGATCGATCGAACCCGCATCTGTCTCGGACCCCGAGTGCCCAGATTCGCGCGGTTCGATCGGTCAGGGCGGCACGCCCTCGCTACCAGCGGCTCTCCACCTGGTCCTTGATCCGGCGGTCGTAGAGGTCCCGGATCGCGGTGAGCGTCTCGCCGGACAGCTCCGGCAGCTCGGCGGCGGCCGCGTTGGCGCGGGCCTGCTCGAGCGAGCGGGCGCCAGGGATGACGGTGGTCACGCCGGGCTGCTGGATGATCCAGCGCAGCGCCAGCTGGGCCGGCGTGTACCCCTGCGGGGCCAGCGCCGAGAACTCGGCCGCGGCCTCCACGCCCGTCTCGAAGTCGACGCCGGAGAACGTCTCACCCTGGTCGAAGGACTCCCCGTGCCGGTTGAAGGTGCGGTGGTCGTTCTCGGCGAAGACGGTGTCCTTGGTGTACTTGCCGGAGAGCAGCCCCGAGGCCAGCGGAACCCGGGCGATGATGCCGACGCCGGCCTCCCGCGCGGCCGGCAGCACCTCGGCCAGCGGCTTCATGCGGAACGGGTTGAGGATGATCTGCACGCTCGCCACGTTCGGGCGGGCGATGGCGGTCAGCGCCTCGGCGCAGGTCTCCACGCTCACTCCGTACGCGGCGATCCGCTCCTCGGCGACCAGCGTGTCCAGGGCGTCGAAGACCTCGTCGGTGGAGTAGACGGGCGTCGGCGGGCAGTGCAGCTGCACCAGGTCGAGACGGTCGACGCCGAGGTTGCGGCGGGAGCGGTCGTTCCAGGCGCGGAAGTTGTCCAGGACGTAGTTCTCCGGGATCTGGTCGACACGGCGGCCCATCTTGGTCGCGACCAGGACCCGCAGATCGGGGCGTCCGCGCAGGAACGTGGCGATGGTCTGCTCGCTGCGGCCGTCGCCGTACACGTCGGCGGTGTCGAAGAACGTCACCCCCGTCTCGGCCGCCGCCTCCAGCACCGCCAGGGCTTCCTTGTCGTCGACGTCTCCCCAGTCGGCACCCAGCTGCCATGTGCCGAGACCTACGACGGATGCCTGCTGACCCGACCTACTGAATACGCGCTCGTCCATGGCGTCAGTCTGCCATCCGTGATCCGCGCGCGCGGACCGGGCCGGCTCGTGCTGCGCCCGTTACGGTGCGCGGGACGGCGTGCGTCCCGCGCACCGCAACGGGGATCGTCTGTCAGTCCTCCGGCAGGGTGCCCGTGCGGGCCACGTCGGCGTACCACCGCGCGCTGGCCTTGGGGGTGCGCTTGCCGGTCGGGTAGTCGACGTAGACGGCACCGAAGCGCTTGCTGTAGCCGTAGCCCCACTCGAAGTTGTCCAGCAGGGACCACAGGAAGTAGCCCCGGACGTCGACGCCGGCCACGATCGCCCGGTGCACGGCCGACAGATGGCCGTGGAGGTAGGCGATGCGTTCGGGGTCGGCCACCTCGCCCTCCGGGTTCACGTAGTCGTCGAACGCGGCGCCGTTCTCGGTGATCACCAGAGGCATCGCGGGGAAGTCCGCCTTGAGTCGCATCAGCAGGTCGTACAGGCCGCTGGGGTCGACCGCCCAGCCCATCGCGGTGGTGCTGCCCGGCGGCCGGTGGAAGGCGACGTTGTCGGCGCCCGGCCAGGGGCTGTGCTCGCTCGCCCCGTGGCCGTCGGAACCGTGGCTGGCCTCGCCGGTGGCGGCGGAGACGAGCGTGGGTGTGTAGTAGTTGACGCCCAGGAAGTCCAGCGGCTGGTGGATCGTCGCGGTGTCGCCGTCCCGTACGAAGGACCAGTCGGTCAGGCTCGCCGTGTCCTCGAGGAGATCCTGCGGGTACTGGCCTTCCAGCAGAGGACCGGTGAAGACGCAGTTGGCCAGTGCGTCGATCCGCCGGGCCGCGTCGAGGTCCTCGGCGGCCTCGGTCAGGGCGCGGACGTGGTGGATGTTGAGTGTGATGGACGCCTGTGCGCGGGCGGGCAGTTCGGCGCGCAGCGCCTGAACGGCCTTGCCATGGGCGAGGTTGAGGTGGTGCGCCGCGCGCAGGGCCCCGACCGGGTCGGTGCGCCCGGGCGCGTGGACACCGGAGCCATAGCCGAGGAAGGCGCTGCACCAGGGCTCGTTGAGGGTGGTCCAGGTCTTCACTCGGTCCCCCAGCGCACGGGCCGCCAGCGTCGCGTAGTCGGCGAACCGGTCGGCGGTGGCGCGCACCGGCCAGCCGCCGGCGTCCTCCAACTCCTGCGGCAGGTCCCAGTGGTACAGCGTGACGACCGGTTCGATGCCCTTCTCCAGCAGTGCGTCGGTCAGGGCGCGATAGAAGTCGAGCCCCTTCTCGACGGCCGGGCCGCGGCCGGTCGGCTGCACGCGCGGCCACGACAGGGAGAACCGGTACGCGCTCACTCCGAGGTCGGCCATGATCGCGACGTCCTCGCGCCAGCGGTGGTAGTGGTCGGTGGCGACGTCACCGGTGTCACCGTTGCGCACCCTGCCGGGCGTGTGCGAGTAGGTGTCCCAGATAGAAGGGGTGCGGCCGTCCGCGGAGGCGGCACCCTCGATCTGGTAGGCGGCGGTCGCCGTACCCCAGGTGAATCCCTGCGGGAACTTGATGGCGGTGGTGTTCTCCAGGGCGGGCGCGACGCGTCGGGTTGCGGTGGTCACGTGGGTCCTTCCAGATGTACTGCGGGGCGGGAGCGGCGAAGTGGGGTGGCGGGCGTCGAAGGGCCACGGCAGCGGTGGGACGGCACGGAATTCATCCCTTGACCGCTCCCTGCATGATTCCGCCGACGATCTGGCGGCCGAAGACGACGAACAGGGCGAGCAGGGGCAGCGTGCCGAGCAGCGCGCCCGCCATGATCACCGACTGGTCGCGCACGTATCCCGCGCTGATCTGGGTGAGCGCGACGGGGACCGTCGGATTGCTCATGTCGAGCACGATGAACGGCCAGAAGAAGTCGTTCCAGGCGTGCACGAACGTGATCATGAACAGTACGGCCATGGGAGGCCGGGCGATCGGCAGCACGATGCTCCAGAAGATGCGCAGGGAGTGCGCACCGTCCACCCGCCCGGCCTCGACGAGTTCGTCGGGCAGCGCCTCGGACAGGTACTGCCGCATGAAGAACACGCCGACGGCGCTGACCAGCGTCGGGAAGATGACCGCGGGCAGCTTCTGACCCCAGCCCAGTTCCGTCATCATCATGAACAGTGGTACGACGCCGAGTTGGGGCGGCACCATCATCGTGCCGATCACGAGCATCAGCAGGATGTTGCGGCCCTTGAAGCGGAGTTTGGCGAACGCGAAGCCGGCGAGGGTGGCGAACAGCACCGTGGACAGGGCGATGACACCGGCCACGATCAGGCTGTTGAGCATGGCCTTGCCCAGCGCGGCGTCCTGCCAGGCCTTGCCGAGGTTCTCCAGGAGGTTGGGTCCCGGCAGGAACGGCGGAGGCGTCTGGGTGACACGCGTGTTGTCGGTCGACGCCGCCACCATCGTCCAGTAGAGCGGGAAGAGCGAGAACAGCGCCGCGATTCCCAGGAGTATGTAGGCGACGGGACCCGCGTGGTGCTGACGTCCGGCACCCGGGTGCCGGAACAACTGTCGGCGCCGTCCGCCGGACGGTGTGCCCTTCCGGGCCTTCTGCGCGACCGCGGGGCGCGCGTCCGCCGTCTGGACCGGGATGCTGTCTGTGGTCATGGAGATCTCCCGGTCAGGCCCTGCGCGCCAGGACGCGCTTGACGATTCGTTGGACGACGAACACGAGAATCAGCAACAGGAACATCGCCCAGGCGACCGTGGCGGCCCGCCCCATCTGGTAGTTCTTCCAGCCCTCCTCGTACAGCAGCAGACCAAGCGTCTGGTACTGGTTGTCCGCTCCCCCGGTGATGCCGTTCGGGCCCTGGCCGAAGATCAGGGGCTCACCGAAGAGCTGGGTGGCGCCGATCGTGGACAGGACGATGGTGAACACGATCGTGGAACGGATACCGGGGACGGTGACCTTCAGGAACTGCTGCCACCGTGAGGCGCCGTCGATGGCCGCGGCCTCGTACCGGTCGCGCGGGATCGCCTGCATCGCCGCGAGGTAGAGCAGGGCGTTGTAGCCGGTCCAGCGCCAGATGACGATCGAGGAAATGGCCGTCTGCGCGGCCCACTTGTTGTTCTCCCAGTCGATGTTGTCGACACCGAACAGGCTCAACATCCAGTTGATCATGCCGAAGTCGCGTTCGAAGAGCATCGTGAACACGAGGGCCGCGGCACCGACCGACGTGGCGTACGGCGTCAGGGCGGCGACACGGAAGAACGTCGAGCCGCGCAGCCGGTAGTTGAGCAGATGCGCAAGCCCGAGCGCCATCAGCAGCTGCGGCACGGTCGACAGGACGCCGATGGTGAGGGTGTTGAACAGCGCGTTCCAGAAGCGCTCGTCGTCCCATAGCGCCGTGTAGTTGTCGAAGCCGACCCACTCCATGAGGTTCAGGGTCGACAGTTCGACGCGGTGCAGCGAGATCCACGAGGTGTAGATGAGCGGGTAGAAGCTGAAGGCGGCGAAGACGACGAAGAAGGGAGCGACAAAGGCGTACGGGGCGCCCCGGACGTCGAGGCGGTGCAGCAGCGTACGGCGCCGCTGCCGCTCCACGCCGATGCCGGGCGCACCGTCTGGAGGTGTCGAGGTGGAGATGGCCACCGGAAGGCGTCCTTCCTGGAGGAATGAGGAGACGGGCAGGGCCCGGCGGCCCACACGGGCCATGCGTGGGGCGCCGGGCAGCGGAGGTGCCCCAAAGGGGCGCGGGGAACTGCGCGACCAGCCACAACGGAACCGCGGCCGACGCACCGGCGCTTCCAGCGAAGCGTCTGTCAGCCGACGGCCTTCTCGATCCGCTCGTCAGTGGTCTCCCACGCCTCGTTCGGGCTCTTGTTCTGCGCCTCGATCAAGGTCAGACCCTGCGAGAAGATGTCCTTGATGGTGCCGTCCTTGCGGCCGAGCACCTGCTCATCGGGGATCTCCTGAGCCGCGGCGCCGAAGATCTGCCCGATGGGCGCGCCGCCGAAGTAGTCCGACTTGGCGTTGACCACTTCGGGCATCTTCAACGCGGTCTGCGAAGAGGGGACGTTGCCGAGCTTCTTGAAGATGTAGGCCTGCTGCTCAGGGGCGGTGAGCCAGGCTACGAGCTCCTGCGCCTCCTTCTTGACGGGGCTCTGCTCCATCACGCCGAGGAACGATCCACCCCAGTTGGCGCCCTTGGGCGCCTTGGCGACGTCCCACTTGCCCTTGTTCTCCGGGCCCGCCTTCTCGCTGATGTGCGCGAGCATCCACGCCGGGCAGACGGTGCTGGCGAAGGTGCTGTTGGCCAGACCGGGGTCCCAACCGGCCTGGAACTGGCGGAGCTTGGCGGTCAGATCGGACGTGGCCGCCTCGGAGGCCAGCTTCCACGCGTCCTTCACGACAGGGTTGGTGGCGTAGATCAGCTCGCCCTGCTTGTCGTAGAACTGCTGGGAGTCGCCGTAGACCATGGCGTTGAACAGCCCGCTGGAGCTGTCCATGAAGGCGACCTTGTCGTCCTTCGAGTTCTGCTTGAACCGCTTGCCCGCGGCGACGTACTTCGACCAGTCGCCCTCCCACAGCTTGGCGACCTCGTCGCGGTCGGTGGGCAGGCCGGCCTGCTCGAAGAGGTCCTTGCGGTAGCAGACCGCCATCGGGCCGATGTCGGTGCCGAGGCCGATGACCTTCTTGTCCGAGGCGGTGACCTGGCTCTGCTTCCACGGAAGGAAGTGGTCCGTCCCGGGCACGCCGGCCAGATCGACGAACTTGTCCTTCTGCGTGTCGGACAACTCCTTGGCCCGACCAATCTCTATGCCCTGGATGTCCTTCAGCCCGCTGCCGGCGGCCAAGTGGGTCTGCAGCGCGGTGTAGTAGGTCTGCTCGTCGCCCGCGACGTCCGCCTTGATGACGACGTTCGGGTGCTCCTTCATGTACTTGTCGAGCAGGCCGCTCTCCTTGAAGCCCATGACACCGAACAGGCCCATGGTGATGGTGACCTTGCCGTCCTGCTTCCCCCCACCGGTTCCCCCGTCACCGCTGCCCCCGCAGCCCACGACCAGACCGAGAGCCGACGCAGCCGACACGGCGGCCACGACCCTCGTACGCAACTTCCTTCGGAACTTGTCCATTTCGTCCTCCAAGCGGCGGCGCTGACGCACCGGAGTTCGAGCCCCACGGACCGTTCCGTAGGCGCGATTTGTCCGGTGGGTACGTTCCCAACTGGCAATGGGAACGTGCCCACCCAGGAGTCCGCAGCCTCGCCGCCCCGGAAGGCGTCTGTCAAGAAGTTGAATCCACTTCGTTGCGGAAAGATGTCGTGAGCCCGCTCCCGGACCCTGCGGGCGCTCTCCTCGGGTCTGGCACAATGCGCAGGTGAAAGCCGTCGGGGCAGCGCCGAGCGAGGGAGGCGTCATGGGGGACAGACAACTCCCGACCATCAAGACCGTGGCCGCGCGCGCCGGTGTCGGACGCACCACGGTTTCACGAGTCATCAACGGCTCCGAGCTCGTCAGCGAGAAGGCCAGGGCCGCCGTGCTCGCCGCCATCGCCGAGCTGAACTACGTCCCGAACTCGGTTGCCCGGGGGCTGGTGACGAGCAGGACGAACTCCGTGGCCCTGGTGATCCCCGAGTCGGAGAGCAGACTGGGCGCGGAGCCCTACTTCTCGGCGGTCATCCGCGGGGTCAGCACGGCCCTCGCGGACACCCGCACGCAGCTCCAACTGGTGCTGGTACGCGACCAGGCCGAGCGGGACCAGCTCACCCAGTCGGTTGCGGAACGGCGCGTGGACGGGGTGCTCCTGGTCTCGGTGCACGAGCACGACCCGCTGCCCGGACTGCTGGAGGACATGGGGCTGCCCACGGTGCTCGCCGGGCGCCGCTCCCCCGACGAGTCGCTCAGCCATGTGCACTCCGACAACACCGGCGGGGCCTCGGCGGCTGTCAATCACCTCCTCTCGCGAGGGCGGCGGACCGTCGCCACCATCAGCGGACCGCTCGACATGGACGTGGCGCGCAGCAGGCTCCAGGGCTGGCGCGAGGCCCTCGAGAAAGCGGGCCACGAGTCCACCGACCGCCTCGTGGCCTCGGCCGACTTCACCGAGGAGGGCGGCGAGGCGGCGATGCGTTCACTTCTTGAACACGTCCCCGAGCTCGACGCCGTGTTCGTCGCCTCGGACGTCATGGCGGCGGGGGCCCTGGCGGAGCTGCGCAGGCAAAGCAGGAGCGTCCCCGACGACGTGGCCGTGGTCGGATTCGACGACTCCATCATCGCCCGGCATACCAATCCGCCCCTCAGCACCGTGCGTCAGCCCGTCGAGGAGATCGGCAGCATGATCGCCCACATCCTTCTGGAGGAGATCGGCGATCACGAGGAGCCGCGTCGGCGGGTCACGCTTCCCACTGAGCTCGTCGTACGCGAATCGTCATGAGTCCGGGCGCCCCGGACGTCGTCGACATCAACGAGACGATGAAGCCGTGGCAGGACGTGTGCCGACCGGTCTGATCAGGCGTCCGCCGTACGGCACTCCGGGTGGCCCCAGCCCTGCGCGTTCTTGGCGATGGGCTCCCCGGCGGCGTAGGAGCGGCCGCACAGGCAGCGGCCCGCGAACTTCGCCTTGATCGTGCGGGAGGAGCTGGCGCCCTTGCGCGGCCGGGACGCGGTGGCGGCCTTGCGGCGCGGGGCGCCGGAGGCCGGGGTGTCGGGCGAGGGCGGCGGCTCGGGGGAGCCGAGGTCGCTGCCCGCGGGTTCCTGGACGATCGCGGCCTGGCTGGCGGCGCGGTCGGCGAAGTCGTTGAGCGGGTCGCCGTCGACCTGGTGGGCGGGGACGTAGCGGAAGTCGACCTTGCGGCCGTCGAGGAGTTCGTCGATGCGGACGACGAGGTCCTGATTGGCGACGGGCTTGCCGGCCGAGGTCTTCCAGCCGTTGCGCTTCCAGCCGGGCAGCCAGGTGGTGACGGCCTTCATGGCGTACTGCGAGTCCATCCGGATCTCCAGCGGCACGTCCGGGTCGACAGCCGTCAACAGGCGTTCCAGCGCGGTGAGTTCGGCGACGTTGTTGGTCGCCTTGCCGAGCGGCCCCGCCTCCCAGCGGCTCGGGGTCTCGGCCCCGTCGGCGACCACCCAGGCCCAGCCCGCCGGTCCGGGGTTTCCCTTCGAAGCCCCGTCGCACGCGGCCACCAGTCGTTCACGCATGTGCCGATCATGCCATGGACGGACCGGGCCCTGAACGTGGTGTGGGTCAGACGTCGGTGAGCTTGGGCATCTCACCCTGGATGGTCGTGGTGTCGATCACCGAGAAGTTCGCACCCTGCGGATCGGTGAGCGCCGCGAACCGTCCGAAGGGGCTGTCCATCGGCCCGAATCGCAGGATCGCGCCGAGCTTGGTGGCCTTGGCGACGGCGTCGTCGCAGTCGGCGACACCGAAGTAGACGTTGATGTACGGCGGAACCTCGGGCGGGAAGTCCTCGGTCATCTTCATCCGGCCCAGGGCGGGGTTGCCTCCGACGTTGTAGACCCGGAAGTCCATCTCGTCGTCGTCCATCTGCTGGGACGTGTACGGGAAGACGGCGGGGAAGAACGTGTCCGACTTCTCGGGTTCCCGGGTGAAGATCTCCGCCCAGCAGAACGCGCCCGGCTGGTCCATCGGCGCCTCGAACCCCTCGTGGGTGCCCGCCTGCCACACGCCGAACACGACGCCGCCGGGGTCGCTCGCCAGGCACATGCTGCCGAAGTCGCCCACCGCCATCGGCTCCATCACCACCTGGCCACCGTTGTCACGGATCTTGGCCGCGGTGGCGGCCACGTCCGGCGACGCGAAATAGAGACACCACTGGGACTGGTCTTCCTGGCCGGGCATCGGCGGTACGACGGCGGCGACCGCCTTGCCGTCCACGTAGGCCTGGGTGTAGTTGCCGAACTCCGTCGCCTCTTCGCCGAACGTCCAGCCGAGGACGTCGCCGTAGAAGCTCTTCGCCCCCTCGACGTCGCTGAACATCGCATCGGCCCAACAGGGGGTTCCCTCAGGTTGTACCGCCATGACTGCGGCCCTCTCGGTGTGTTGGCTTGTCCGAATCGGGTGGGTTGGCTGTCCGGATTCTCACGCTAGCCACCCGTCGGCCGGACCGCGCGCCGAATGCCTGACTCCGTTCCAGACTGGAGGGGGACGGGGGGCGGACGTCGGGTGGACGGGGTGCGGGATGGCGGACGGGACGATGCGGGCGTGGGCCGTGGTGCGACCGGCGCCCGTCGAGGAGGGGCCCCTCCGGTTCGTGCGGAGACCGGTGCCGGTGCCGGGGGACGACGACCTGCTGGTGCGTGTGCGCGCGTGCGGGGTGTGCCGGACCGACCTGCATGTGACCGAGGGGGACCTGCCGGTGCACCGGCCGGAGGTGACGCCGGGGCACGAGGTCGTCGGCGTCGTCGCGGCCTTCGGGGCGGACGTGCGCGGGTTCGCGGTCGGCGACCGGGTCGGTGTGGCCTGGCTGCGGCGGACCGACGGCACCTGTGCGTACTGTCTGCGCGGGGCGGAGAACCTGTGCCCGCGCTCCGAGTTCACCGGCTGGGACGCCGACGGTGGTTACGCGGAGTACACGACCGTTCCGGCCGCGTTCGCCCACCGACTCCCCGAGGGTCTCGACGACGTGGCGGCTGCGCCCCTGCTGTGCGCCGGGATCATCGGCTATCGCGCGCTGCGGCGGGCGTCGCTCCCGCCGGGCGGGCGGCTCGGGCTGTACGGCTTCGGCGGCAGCGCCCATCTGTGCGCGCAGGTGGCACTGGCCGAGGGCGCCACCGAGCATGTGCTGACCCGGGGTGCGGCGGCGCGGCGGCTGGCGCTGGAGCTGGGGGTGGCGTCGGCGCGCGGCGCGTACGAGCCGCCGCCGGAACCCCTGGACGCGGCGATCCTGTTCGCACCGGTCGGCGACCTGGTCCCGGTCGCGCTGCGCGCCCTCGACCGCGGCGGCATCCTGTCGATCGCCGGGATCCACCTCACCGACATCCCGTCCCTGCGCTACGAAAGCGAGCTGTTCTACGAGAAGGAGCTGCGCAGCGTCACCTCCAACACCCGTGAGGACGCACGGGAGTTCCTGGCACTGGCCGCCCGGCACGACGTCCACGCCACGACGCACACCTATCCCCTGTCGGCCGCCGATCGGGCGCTGGCCGACCTCAAGCACGGCCGCTTCGACGGGGCGGCGGTGCTGGTGAACGACGTGGCGCGGTGATGGCGTACGCCGCCTGCTCACAGGGCGGCGATGATGTCCGGCCAGGAGCGTAGGCGCATGGCCGTCACGAGATGGATGCTGCCGTGCAGCACGGCGACGGGCACACCTACGACGCGCAGCGCATCCGGCACGGGCGGGTGCGGCGACTTCGTCATCCCCGCACCGCACCGCCCGCGCCGGACCTCCCCCTGGTGGCTCCCCCCTTGAACCCTGGGCGATTACTGTTCTACCTTCGCCACATGGTCGGGGCATCAACGCCCGCTCATCGGCGACACAACGCCCGAGCGGCGGATGGGGCCGGTGATGTGGAATGCGTCCGCACCTCGCGCTGATTGAGGACGACCCCGACTTCGCACTGATGTGCCGTTCCTATCTCGAGCGCGAGGGTTTCACCGTCACCTGGGCCATGGACGCCCGCGCGGGTAAGACCGTGCTGTACGAGGCACGGGTCGACCTGGCCGTACTGGATCTGGGGCTGCCGGACGGCAGCGGTCTCGAACTGCTGCGCGCGGTGCGCTCCACCAGCCGTCTTCCGGTGATCGTGGTGACCGGGCGGGGCGCGGAGGCCGACCGTGTGGCGGGGCTGGAGATCGGCGCCGACGACTATCTGGTCAAGCCGTTCTCGCAGCGGGAGCTGGTGGCCCGGATCCGGGCCGTGCTGCGCCGCTCGCAGCCTCCCGAGACACCGGAAGTCCTCCAGGTCGGGTCGTTACGCGTCGACACGGGCGCCCGCCAAGCCTCCGCCGGCGGCACGATGCTGACGCTGCGCCCCAAGGAATACGCGCTGCTGGAGGTGCTGGCCGGTGCTCCCGGGCGGGTGTTCTCGGCGGAGCAGCTCCTCGAACAGGTCTGGGGTGCCGCCTGGCAGCAGTCCGCGACCGTGATCGAGCACGTGTACCGGCTGCGCGGCAAGCTCGCGTGCCTGCCCGCATCGGCTCCGCGGATCACCACCGTCCGCGGCTACGGCTACCGCCTCGACCCCTGAGAGCCGCCATGCCGCCGACCGGCCCGGACTTCCAGAGACTCTTCGACGCCACGCTGTCGCCGCTGCTGGTCCTCAGCCCCGACTTCACGATCGTCGAGGTCAACCGCGCCTACCTGGCGGCCACCCGCACCAAGCGGGAGATCGTCGGGCGGCCGATCTTCGAGGTGTTTCCCGACAACCCGGACGACCCGTCGGCCGACGGCGTCGCCAAACTGCGCCGCTCGCTGGAGACGGTGGTGGCGACCGGCCGTACGGACGTCATGGCGTTGCAGCGGTACGACATCCCCACGGGCGACGAGGGGGTCTTCGCCGAGCGCTACTGGAGCCCCGTCAACACACCGGTCATCGGTGCGGACGGTCAGGTCACGCACATCATCCACCGGGTCGAGGACGTCACGGAGTTGGTGCGTCTGCGCCGGACACGGCCGGCGACGGCCGAGGGCATGGAGATCGATCTGTTCGTGCGCGCCCGGGAGATCCGCGAGGCGAACGAGCAGCTCAGCCGGGCCAATACCGAACTGGACGCGGTGGGGCGGCGGTTGCGGGAGGAGCAGCGGGCCAAGGACCGGTTCATCGCCACGCTCTCGCACGAGCTGCGCAACCCGCTGGCAGCCGCGACCGCGGCCACCGAGCTGCTGGCGCTGGACATGCCGGAGGGGCATCCGGCGCTGTCGGTCCTGGAACGGCAGCTGGGCACGCTGGTGCGCATGAGCAACGACCTGCTGGACGGCACCCGGGCGGTGACCGGCCGGCTGGAGCTGGTGCGCGAGCGGACCGATCTGCGGTCCGTTGTCGACAGTGCCTGCGCCGACATCCGTGGCCTGTTCGGGCACGAGGACCGCACGCTGGACGTCGGCCTGCCACCGGGGCCCGTGCTGGTGGACGGCGACCGGCTGCGGCTGGCCCAGGTTCTGACGAACCTGCTGTCGAACGCCCTCAAGTACACCGCGCCGGGCGGCCACACCGAGGTGCGGCTCACGGTCGAGCAGGGCCAGGTCCGGCTCACCGTGCAGGACGACGGCATCGGCTTCGACCCCGGACAGGCGGATGACCTCTTCGGGGTGTTCATGCGGGCGGCCCCGGTCGGCCCCCGCAGCCCGGACGGCCTGGGGCTCGGGCTCGCGGTCGCGCGGACGGTCATGGAACTGCACGGCGGCACCATCTCAGCGCACAGCGACGGCCCCGGCAAGGGCGCGACGTTCACGGCACTGATGCCGGTGGCGGACACCACGGCGCCCCAGCCACCACGCCCTTTGTCCGCCGTCCGGCCGCCCCGGCGTCATCTCGCCGTCCTGATCGTGGAGGACAACACCGACCTGGCGGCGACCTATCGCACCCTGCTGGAACGACAGGGCCACCATGTCACCGCCGTGCACACGGGCGCCGACGCGCTCACCGCCACACAGGCCGACCTGTTCGACGTCGTTCTGTGCGACCTGGGCCTGCCCGACATCGACGGCTACGCGGTCGCGCGGGGCGTGCGGGCCCGGCCGCACGGCAAGCGGATCCGGCTGATCGCGGTGTCGGGCTTCGGCCAGGGCACCGACCGCGTGCTGTCCCGGGCGGCCGGATTCGACACCCACTTGGCGAAGCCGCTGCCGCTCACCGATCTGCTGGACCTGGTCGAGCATCCCTGACATGTGTCTTCCCCCTCGGGCCGGGCTGTGCTTGCCTGGGGAGCCGCTTTTTCCGTGTCCGGGGCGGGAGTTGCTGTATGCGGAGACCGTGGATCGTGGGGGTGCTGCTGGCCGGGGTGCTGCTCGGCGCGTGCGGGGATCCGGCGTCCGAGCCGGAGAAGGCACCGCCCACACCCTCCGCGCCGGGGGGCACGACACGACAGCAGGCGCCGGCCACGCCGACGCCGCCGGTGAAGGCTCCCACCGTGCTCTACCTCGGGGACTCCCTCGCAATGGAGAACCAGAAGGTGCTGGGGCAGGAGCTGCGCAAGGACCTGGACGCCGAGTACACCAGCGCCCCGTACTCGGGCACCACGCTCTGCGACTACCTGGAGGGCACCGACAAGCGCTCCCTCGTCCCGGACGCGCACAAGGCGGCCGCCCTGGTGCGCTCCCTGCACCCGGACTACGTCGTGCTGCAGTTCTGGGGCAACGCCTGGGGCTACACCTGGTGCATGGACGGGATCACGCACGCGAAGGCCCCCGGCACGTACTTCGCGCGGTACGCCGCCGACGCCGAACGCCTCACCGAACAGATCGCCGCGGCCGGAGGATCCCACCGCCCGCGGATCGTCTGGGTGTTGCAGGGCCCTGACCCGATCACCCCCGACCGGGTGCGGCGCGTGAACGCCATCTACGAAGAGCGGGCCGCCGCTTCGGGTGATGTCGTCGCCGACGCGGGCAGGACGGTCAGCCCGGACGGCGCCCGCTACACCTGGACCAAGTACCTGCCCTGCACGCCGTACGAGCGCGAGCACCCCGACTACTGCACCCAACCGGGCGGCGACCGGACCGAGCTGCATTTCGGCGACGACTATCTGCACTTCTGTCTGGCACCCACGACGTCCACCCCGAAGCCGTGCCCGGTCCGCTCCCCCGGCATCCTGCGCATCGCCCGGGAGATCACTCGGGTGATCGGCGAACGGGCTCGGTCTCGATGAGCCTGCTGTGACTCGGCGGCGCGCACCGAAATCGTTGGACAGCAGGGGCCGTTGACGAGTGAGATGGCGCCCATGTGTGCCCAGAAGATGCGTCCGGACGAAGTGGACATCGACGCCACCCTGGTGAGCCGGCTCATCGCCCGGCAGTTCCCCCAGTGGGCGGGACTGCCCGTGGCGCGACTGCGGTCCTCCGGCACCGAGAACGCGATGTTCCGGCTCGGCGACGACCTGGTGGTACGGCTCCCCAGGCATCCCGGTGCCGTCGGGGACGTGGAGCACGAGCAGCGCTGGCTGCCCCGGCTGGCGCCGCTGCTGCCCGCCGCGGTGCCCGAGCCGGTCGGGCGGGGTGTGGCGGGCGACGGATTCCCGTGGGCGTGGTCGGTGTTCCGGTGGCTGGACGGGCGTAACCCGGCCGTCGACGCGCTCGACGATCCCGAGACGCTGGCCGGGGAGCTGGCGGCTTTCATCGGCGCGCTGCGCCGCGTGGACCCCACGGGCGCGCCGGTCGGCTACCGGGGGACTCCCCTGGCGAACCGGGACACGCCGACGCGTGAGGCGATCGCCCAGCTGGCGGGCGCCGTGGACACGGACGCGGTGACGGCGCTGTGGGACGCGGCCCTGCGGGTCCCCGAGCACGCCGGGCCGCCCGTCTGGGCGCACGGGGACCTGTCACCCGGGAACGTACTGGTGGCCGAGGGACGGCTGAGCGCCGTGATCGACTTCGGGACCCTGGGCGTCGGCGACCCGGCCGTGGATCTGATCGTGGCCTGGAACCTCCTGCCCGCGTCGGCCCGCCCCGTCCTCCGTCACGCTCTCGGTGTCGACGACGCCGAGTGGGCGCGGGGCCGGGGCTGGGCGCTGTCGATCTCGCTGATCCAGCTGCCCTTCTATTGGGAGACGAATCCGCCGCTCGCGGCGAACTCACGGCATGTGATCAAGGAGATCCTGGCCGAGGTCGGGTAGCGGCGGACCGGCCGCCGGGTGCTCGGCGACCGGTCACCGCGCCGCGTGCCCTACTCCCCCGCCGCCGCCTTCTCCAGCGCGGCGATGTCGATCTTGCCCATCTTCATCATGGCGCCGATCGCGCGGGTGGCCTTCTCCACGTCCGGGTCGGTGGTCAGCTCGACGAGGCGGTCGGGGATGACCTGCCAGGACAGGCCGTACTTGTCCTTGAGCCAGCCGCAGGGACCGGGCTCGCCGCCGCCCTCGAGGAACTTGTTCCAGTAGAAGTCGACCTCTTCCTGGTCCGCGCAGGCGATCATGAAGGAGATCGCCTCGGTGAACTTGAACTGCGGGCCGCCGTTGAGGGCCAGGAAGCGCTGGCCGTTGGCCGTGAACTCGACGGTCATCACGGATCCGGCGGGCTGCATGGCGCCCTCGGTGTAGCGGGCGACCTTGCCGACGCTGGAGTTCTTGAAGATCGAGACGTAGTAGTGGGCGGCTTCCTCGGCCTGGTCCTCGAACCAGAGACACGTGGTGAATCCGTCGGTGGCCATGAGTACCTCCTGGGGCATGGAACGCGGTCACCTGTATCGACCGATCCTGCCCCCGGAACTCATCGGTCGGGCAGCGGATTAATCCACGCGGCCGCTACACGGTCCCGGCATAGCATCGCGAGCATGACATCGACGCCCGCCGACGGCATCCGTCCTTTCCGTATCGACATCCCGCAGAGCGACCTCGATGATCTCCACGACCGGCTCGACCGCACCCGCTGGCCGGACATGCTGCCGGGGGTGGGCTGGTCGTACGGCGTCCCGCGCGACTACCTCCAGGAGCTCGCCCGGTACTGGCGGCACGAGTACGACTGGCGTGCGGCCGAGGCTCAGCTCAACGAGTGGCCCCAGTTCACGGCCACCATCGACGGCGCGAACGTGCACTTCGCGCATGTCCGCTCCCCGGAACCGAACGCCACGCCCCTGATCATCACGCACGGCTGGCCCGGCTCGATCGTCGAATTCCTGGACGTCGTAGGGCCGTTGACCGATCCGGCCGCACACGGGGGCGATCCGGCCGACGCGTTCCATGTCGTCGTACCGAGCATTCCGGGGTTCGGGCTGTCGGGGCCCACTCCGGACACCGGCTGGGAGGCTGGGCGGGTCGCCGACGCGTGGGCCGAGCTGATGACACGGCTCGGCTACGAGCGGTTCGGCGCGCAGGGCGGTGACTGGGGGTCGGCCATCTCCCGCGAGCTGGGCCGCGCGTACCCGGACCGGTTGATCGGCGTGCACCTCAATCTGCTGCCGGGCGCCCAGGCGACCCATGAACCGACGGCCGAGGAACTGGACGCGCTCAGTCCCGAGGAGCGGGAGCGCGCGCTCGCCTCCTGGCGCGGCTGGAGCGCCTGGTCGCGCGAGGGCACGGGGTACGCCATCCTTCAGTCCACCAAGCCGCAGACCGTGGCGTACGGGCTCACGGACTCCCCCGTCGGTCAACTCGCCTGGATCGTCGAGAAGTTCCAGGAGTGGACGGACTCGGCGGAGCTGCCCGAGGAGGCCGTCGACCGGGACCGGCTGCTGACAAACGTGATGCTGTACTGGCTGACCGGGACCGCCGGTTCGTCCGCCCGGATCTACTACGAGCGCGCGCACGCCCCGGCCGACCGGGCCGGCGCGCCCAGGCAGCCGTCGACCGCGCCGACCGCGCTCGCCCTCTTCCCCGCCGAACCGCAGATCCCGCTGCGGCACAAGGCGGACCGCACGGAGAACATCGTGCGGTGGACGGAGCTGGACCGCGGTGGGCACTTCGCCGCGATGGAGGAGCCGGATCTGCTGGTCGAGGACGTACGGGCGTTCTTCCGGCAGTTGCGCGAGAAGGGTGACGCCTGACCGTACGCGTACGGGGCTCTGCCCACGGCGAATCTGCCGCGGGCAGAGAAATCCCCGGTGAGGGGCGTTCCCGGCCGAGAGTGGAGAGCGCAGGCCACTGCGACTCGACCCGTCGACATCTACATCTCGACATCCCGACATCTCGACTAGGAGCGCGCCGATGTCTCCACTCATCGCCGGCCGGGGGCCGGACCTCATCCCGCGGGCGGAGGAGGGCGACACCCCTCCGACCCGGCTCGACGACCACCTCGCCGCCCAACTGCTGGGCCAGCGGATCGTGTTGCTGGGCACCCAGGTCGACGAGGTCTCCGCCAACCGGATCTGCTCGCAACTGCTGATCCTGTCCGCCGAGGACCCGCGCATGGACATCAGCCTGTACATCAACAGTCCGGGCGGCTCGGTCTACGCGGGCCTCGCCATCTACGACACGATGCGGCTGATCCCGAACGATGTGTCGACGCTGGCAATGGGTTTCGCGGCGAGTATGGGCCAGTTCCTGCTCTGCGCAGGCACGCCCGGCAAGCGGTACGCCCTGCCGAACGCGCGGATCATGATGCACCAGGGGTCGGCGGGCATCGGCGGCACCACCGCCGACATCGAGATCCAGGCGGAGAACCTGGACCACAGCAAGCGGACCATGGAGCGCCTTCTCGCCGAGAACACGGGCCAGACGCCGGAGACGATCGCCCGGGACGGCGACCGCGACCGCTGGTTCACGGCCGAAGAAGCGATGGAGTACGGCATGGTGGACCGGGTCCTGGAGTCGCTCGCCGACGTCCGCCCGGCCGCCTCGAAGCGACGGATGGGGCTGTGACATGGGGAACTACACGATTCCGTACGTCGTCGAGCGGACCGCGCACGGCGAGCGCTCCTCCGACGTCTTCAGCCGTCTGCTGTCGGAGCGGATCATCTTCCTCGGCACCGAGATCGACGACGGCGTGGCCAACGTCGTCATCGCGCAGCTGCTCCATCTGGAGTCCTCGGCGCCGGAGAGCGAGATCGCGATCTACATCAACTCGCCCGGCGGCTCGTTCACTTCGCTGATGGCGATCTACGACACGATGACCTACGTGCAGGCGCCGGTCTCGACGTTCTGCGTGGGCCAGGCGGCCTCCACGGCGGCCGTACTGCTGGCCGGAGGGGATCCCGGCCGGCGGTTCGTGCTGGAGCACGCGCGCGTGCTGCTCGGTCAGCCGGCCAGCGGCGGCAGCCGGGGCGCGATCTCCGATCTCGCGCTCCAGGCCAAGGAGATGGTCCGGATCCGTTCCCAGGTGGAGGAGGTGCTGGCCCGGCACACGCACCACGACATCGCGACGCTGCGCGCGGACATGGACCGCGACAAGGTGTTCACGGCCGAGGAGGCGGTGGCGTACGGGTTGGCCGACGAGGTGGTGAGCCGGCGCCTGGTGGGAGTCTGAGGCGGCGGTCCCGTCAGGCGGCCAGGCAGAGGCCGTTGTACGACGACATGCCCGTGGCCCGGCTCCGAGTGAGCTCACTCTGCGCAAGCGAGAGCAGATCACCGAGGCCCAGGCCGAGGGCGTGAGCGGCGGCCGCGAGGACCTCCGAGGAGGCCTCCTTGCGGCCCCGCTCCACCTCCGACAGATACGGCATGGAGATACGAGCGGCGTCGGACACATCCTTGAGCGTCCGCTCCTGCGCGAGCCGCTCGCGCCGCAGCACATCGCCGATCAGGTCACGCCAGAGAGGTTCCTTGGAGGCAGCGGGCGCGAGGGGGCGGGCGCCGGTCTCCGGGCGCGACACCGACGGGCGCTGGGACTGCGGACGCTCGGCTGACGGGCGCTGCGCCAAGGGGCGCTCAACCTGGGGGCGTTGGCCCGACGGGCGTTCGTGCTGCGGGCGTTGGGCCGCTGGGCGCTGGGCCGGCGGGCGCAGAGGGATCACGCGGGCTTGGTTCGGCGCTTGGTTGCTCACCTTCCCAGACTAAATTCCCTCGACTCCAGGGGAAGGGAGCAGCATTCTGCCCTGGGTGGAATCGCCGAGGCGGAGGGTGGACGGCAGCTGAACCCATCTGCCCCACACCACTCAATTTCCGCCGCCCGACGGCCCGATGGGCATGCGGCGTGCGGACCGGGGTACCCGCTTATGGAGGACCGAGCCGGAGTCGCACATGACCCGCGTGGGAGAGGACGACATGGACACCGCCGTGATGCGGTCGGAGGCAGAGGTCGAGCGGACCGCCGGGACCAGCACGGGGATCGGACCACTGCCGGACATCGAGAACCCGCGGACCGTGGCTCCGCGGGACGCGCGGGAGTTGTCCCGCCAGTTCTTCCAGCGCCTGTCGGAACTCGACGAGGGCACACACGCCCACCAGTACGCACGCAACACGCTCATCGAGATGAACATGTCCCTCGTGCGGTTCGCGGCCGGCCGGTTCCGGGGCCGCGGGGACGACATGGAGGACATCGTCCAGACAGGGATGATCGGCCTGATCAAGGCCATCGACCGGTTCGAACTCAGCCGCGAGGTGGAGTTCACGTCGTTCGCGCTGCCGTACATCGTCGGTGAGATCAAGCGGTTCTTCCGGGATACCACCTGGGCCGTGCACGTGCCGCGCAGGCTGCAGGAGCTGCGGGTCGACCTGGCCAAGGCACGCGACGAACTCGCCGGCCGGCTCGACCGGGAGCCCACCGTCGCCGAACTCGCCACGCTGATGAACATCGACGAGGACCAGGTCATCGAGGCCCAGGTCGCTTCCAACGGCTACAACTCCGCGTCGCTGGACGCCGCGCTCACCGGCGACGGCCCGGAGGACGGGGAGGCGGTGCTCGCCGACTTCATCGGCGTCGAGGAGGATGGGCTGCGGCTCGTCGAGGACTGCCAGTCGCTCGCCCCGCTGATGGCGGAACTCAGCGAGCGGGACCGGCAGATCATCCATATGCGGTTCGTGGAGGAGGCCACGCAGGCGGAGATCGGCGCCCGGCTGGGCTGCTCCCAGATGCATGTGTCCCGGCTGATCAAGCGGATCATCACGCGGCTGCGGCACGGCATGCTGGGCGAGCTGGGCTGCGCCTGACCAAGGGCCGTCACTCGGAAGTCAGGCCCACCACGACGCGCACGCGCTTACCGACCGGCACGCGCTCGACGGCGACCTCCGTCGCGAGCGCGTGCACTATCTCCAGCCCGTGCCGGCCCACGCGCTCGGGATCCCGGGGGAAGCGCCGGGGCAGCGCGGCGCTGCTGTCGTAGACGCACACCGTCACCGCGGTGTCCGTGCCCTCCAGGTCCAGGATGTACGGCCCGTCGCTGTGCCGGTCCGCGTTGGTGACCAGCTCGCTCACCACCAGGAGCAGCGCTCCCTCGGCCCGCTCGTCGATCTCGGCGCACCACTCGGTTCTGAGCTGATCGAGGAAGAACGCGGCGAAGGACCGCGCCTCGGCGATGCATCCCGGCTCGCCGGTGTAGTGCGCCGCCCGCCGTAGTGGTTCCACGGGCACGTCGAAACCAGTCGCTACCACTGCCCCGTCCAGGTTGTCGATCATGCGTTTCTCTCTCGGAAGCCGGGCTCGCCGGACGCTGCTGCATCAGTGCTCGTACCCCGAGTGGCGCGCGGCAGTCCCCGCAACCGCACAGCCGGTCAGCCGGCGGGCGCTTCCGGTGTGCTCGTCGGGCCCGAGACCGGCGGCGGCTGGGCCGGCGAGGTCTCGGGGGACGGCGGTTCGACGCTTGTCTCAGGCTTCTCAGGCTCCGAGGTCGTCGGTTCGGAGGGCGGGGACTCGGGGCTGGGGGTCACCGGGGAGGGGGCGGTCGACGTCGGCGGGCACGTGGTCGCCCCGTCGGCGGCCTTCGAGTCGCAGGGCGACGGCGAGGCCGGCGTCGACACGCTCACCGAGGGCGAGGGCCGGGCCGGCGGGTCGGTCTTCCGGTCCTTCTCGCCGGTGTCACCGCGGTGCCGGGCGAACCAGTCGCCGCGCTCGGGGTCGTACACGACGAAGATGTTGATGACCGTCGTCGAGGGCGTGACCACGACTACGTTCGAGGGCCGGTACGACGGCCAGGAGTCGCCCGTGTGCTGCGGCGTCGTCCGCTGGGCGACGGGTGGGGTCAGCGGGTTGCCGCAGGCGCAGCGCACGCGGGGCACGCCGCGGTCGTCGACGAGGACGGCGGTGCCGGACTGCAGGACGGCCTGGTAGCTGGTGGCGGCGCCGTCGCGGTAGCCGTGGTTGGTGACGCGGGTGTCCATGCGCAGCTGTACGGGGGTGAGCGAGCGGAGATGGGCGGGCACGGCGGACGGGTCGACACCGGCGACGGAGGCGAACGCCCGGTTCTTGTCCGGGTCGGCCCGCAGCGCCTTGATCTGCTTCTCCACGTCACAGCTGGCGACGTTGCGCGTGCCGCCGTACAGGCCGGGCGCCCCGCCGTCGACGCCGCGCACCGCGTTCGAGGGCGCCGGCCGGGTGGGCGAGGGGGAGACCGGCGGGGCCGAGCTGTCGGTCGCCGTCGACTCCGTGAAGGGGTCGGGGCCCGTCTTGCCCGCAGCCTGGAGGAAGACCTCGCTGCCCTTGCCCGAGCCGCCGTCGGAGCGGCTGAGGACGACGGCCAGGACGACGGCGGCCACCACGACGGTGGCCAGCACCGCGATCCGGGGCACCGACCTCCACCACGGCCGACCGGGTTCGGGCGTCTCGCCACCACCGCCCGGCTGGGACGGCGGTCCCGGGGGCGGCGGCTGGGAGGGCCCCGACAGCGGACCGGAGGGTGGTCCAGTGGGGCGGCCTGAGGACGGCGGTTCGACGCTCACGAGCTCTTCTTCCCGAAGTGAATTGTCAGTATCTGCTGGCAGTTCTGCTCTTTATCCGCAACATCCTCATTGTGCGCCCCGGTGCGGTGGCCCCCGCAAGCCGACGCGGACGGACCTCCCGGCGGGCGAGCCCACCGGCTCCTGCTTAGCGTGGCAGCGTGAGCGCTCGTACCCCCTCCGGCCAGGCCCTCGCCCGTCACGGCTGGGTCCAGGCCGTCGCCGTCGTGCTGGCCGGGCTGATCGCGATGGGAGTGACCGCCGCTCTGGGACTCTGGGCGGCCGGCGCGGCCGATCTGCCGGACGGCGCGTTCCCCCGGGTGGTGGCGGCGACGGTCGTCACGTCCGTCGGAGGGACCATCGAGCTGTCGGGCGACGCGGGTGGCCTGGCCGACAGTTCGGCAGGGCTCACCGTGATCCCGCTGTCCGTCACGCTCGCCGGGGCCCTCGTCCTCGCCGCCGGTTTTCTACGGCCGCTGCGGCACCGGGCGGTGGCAGGTGCCCGGGAGCTGGCGGGCTGGGCGGGCCGGATCGCCGCGCTGTGGGTGCTGGGGCTGCTCGGCCTCGCCCTCGCCGCTCGCCAGACCTTCACGATCGCCCTCGGCGACGACACCCTCGGGGAAATCGGCGACCTGTTCGGCATCACACCCAAGGTCGGCTTCGAGACCGATGTGCCGCTGACGCTCGTGTTCGGCCTGCTGTGGCTGGCCGGTGTGCTGGTACTGGCGTTGCTGGTCGCACGCGGAGCACCGCTGCCGCCCCGGCTGCTGCGCTTTCAGGAGTCGGTGCGCCCGGCCGCGTACGCCATGGTCGTCCTGCTCCTCTCCTACGTCGCTCTCGGCCTCGTCATCGCCCTCGTCACCGCCGCGACGCGCGGCCATGCCGCGGAGACCTTCGCCGTGATCTTGCTCGGTCTGCCGAACCTGGTCTGGCTCGCCTTCACCATCGGCCTCGGCGCGAGCTGGGAGGGCCAGGTCGAGGGGCCGTTCGGGCTGCCGATGCCGCATGTCCTCGACGAGGTGCTGCGCGGTCCGGACGTCTCCACCCTCAACCTGAGCACCCTCGCCGAGCAGGACGGGCGGGTGTGGTGGCTCGTGGTCGTCGACGCCGTACTGCTGCTGACCGTCGCTTTCCTGATGGCGGCCCGCTCACCCCGCCGGATGCGGGCGTGGCAGCACGCGGTGCATCTGGCGGTCGCGCTCGCCCTCACGGTTCTCATGGTCTGCCTCGTCGGCCGCATCTCCGCGCACTACGGCCTGTCCGTACTCGGCATCGGCGACCTGGGCGGCGATCTCGGCGGGGAGCTGCTTCTGCGACCGGAGTTGTGGTCGGCGCTGGGCTTGGCGGTGCTGTGGGGGCTGGTGGCGGGTTTCATCGGCGCGCTGCCGGCACGGCGGGTGCGGCGGCGGGGGCAGGCATGACGTGGTTCTTCGCCTGCTGCGCCGTCGTGGCTGGTCGCGCAGTTCCCCGCGCCCCTATGGGGCGCCTCAGTCCCGTCCTCCAAAGATCGGTGCCGCCCACCGCGGCGGCGGCTTCGGCTCCTCCCGCTGTACTCCGACGCCCCTCAGATCAACCTCCGTCGCCGGGTGACCCGACTCCCGCTCGCCGCGCGCAGCGACCCGCAGCGCGGTGACGAAGGCCAGGCACGTGTCGTAGCGGTCGTCGGGGCTCTTGGCCAGGGCCTTGGTGAACACCGGGTCGACGAGAGGGGCGAGGTCGGGGCGGGAGTCGGTCAGTGGGGGCGGCTCGTCGTACTGGTGGGCCCACAGCAGCGCCATGTCGTCGTCGCGCCGGAAGGGCGGGCGGCCGGCCAGGCACTCGTAGACGACGCAGGCGAACCCGTAGACGTCGCAGCGTCCGTCGACGGGCTTGCCGGAGATCTGTTCGGGGGCGACGTAGTCGAGCGTGCCGACGAACTGGCCGACGGTGGTGAAGCCGGTCAGGGACAGCGACTTCTTCGTGAGACCGAAGTCGGTGAGGTAGGCGTGCTCGGGGTGGTCGCTGTCGGTGCCGCGGGAGACCAGGATGTTGCCGGGTTTCACATCCCGGTGCACCAGGCCGTGCTCGTGGGCCGCGTCGAGCGCGGAGGCGATCTGGGCGGCGATGCGCAGGACGGTCGGGGGCGGCAACTGGCCCTGGCGGTCGAGCAGATGACGTAGATCGCTGCCGGCCACGTACCGCATCGCGATGTAGAGGACGCCGTCCGTTTCGCCCGCCTCGAAGACCGGGACGATGTGCGGGTGGTCGATCGCGGCGGCGGCCCGGGACTCGTGGGTGAAGCGGCGGCGGAAGGTGTCGTTGCGGGCGAGTTCGGGGGCGAGGAGCTTGAGGGCGACGGTGCGTTCCAGGCGCAGGTCCCGGGCGCGGTAGACGACGGCCATGCCGCCGCGGCCGATCTCGCGTTCGATGCGGTAGCCCGCGACCTGCCTGCCGATCAGTTCGGAGGGGCGGCCGGAGAAGAGGCTCGTGTCACGGGCCATCGGGTGTCACCACCTGCGTGGGGGCGTGGCCAGCGGCGCGGGGCCCGTCGTCCGTCGCGAATGTGCTCGCCCGTACGCCGTCCGCGTAGACCCAGCGCGCGTTCTCGACGTCGTACAGCCACACGTGCTCCCCGTCGACGACGATTCCGATGCGCAGCCCTTGCGTGCGGCTGCGGAAGGCCTCTCCGTCGAGGGTGCCGGCGGCGAGCTCCGCGACCGCGGCGCGGTAGTGCGCGAGGGTCTGTTCGGCGTGGGCGAGCAGGGGGCGCGGGTCGTCGCCGGGGGTGAGCGGTCCGCCGGGCAGGGGTGGATCCTGGGGTACGGCGACCAGGCAGCGGCCGTCGACCCAGGCGGACCAGCCGTTGGCGCACAGGACGTGGCCCCAGTCGCCGCGCCGCTCGACGAGCTGGACGGGCAGCAGCGGGTCGAGGGGCACCGTGGGCCGGGCGGGGTCGGGGGCCTCCCAGGCGGGCATGCCGTGCTGCGGGACGACGTGGGTGGGGCGGAAGCCGGGGGTCGCCGTCATGGCCGCCTACTTCCGCATCACGACGGGTTCGTGCCGGCGCAGCAGCCGGGACACCGCGTAGCCGAAGACCGCCGACAGCACGACCAGCATGCCCACGTTGAGCAGCCACACGCCCGCCGCGTGCTTGAACAGAGGGTCGCCGGTGAGTTCGCCGGGCACGATCCGGGCGAGGCCCACGGTGCCGGCCATGGCGCCGAGCGCCCACCGGGAGGGCACGATCCACGACAGCTGCTCCAGGCCGGGCACGCCGTGGAGTTTCAGCAGGGCGCCGCAGAAGACGACTTGCACAATCGCAAGCAGCACCAGCAGTGGCATCGTCACCTCCTCCTTGCGCACCAGCGCCGACACCAGCAGGCCGAGCATCATGGCGGTGAAGGCGAGCAGGGCGACGGCCACCGTGATCTCGATGAGCGGCGGCATCAACACGCCTTTTCCGCCAGGCGCGTTGAGGTCGACGCCGAGCAGCGCGACCAGTGTGAGCACCACCGCCTGGAGGACGGTGATCGTGCCCAGCACGACGACCTTGGACATCAGGTACGCCGATCTGGACAGGCCCACGGCTCGCTCGCGCTGGTAGATGACGCGTTCCTTGACCAGTTCGCGTACGGCGTTGGCCGCGCCGGTGAGGACGCCGCCGACGCACAGGATCAGCAGGGCGTTCATCGCCGTCTCCTGCGTCAGCTTGCTGCCCGCCAGCGCGCGGGCCATGGCGCCCATCACGAACGGCAGCGCGATCATGATGGCGAGGAAGGTGCGGTCGGCGCCGAGTGCCGCGGCGTACCGGCGGATCAGGGTGCCCAGCTGGGCGCCGCGGCTGCGCGGCCGGGGCGGCGGGGCAACGGCGACCGGGGCGGAGCCGTCCAGCAGGGGCTGCGCGGTCGCGTCGGTGATGTACCGACGGTGGAGGGGCGAGGCACGGAAGTCACCGGCCCAGTCCCGGTCGGTGTCCCGCTCGAACGCCTCGAAGGCCTCCGGCCACTGCTCGAAACCGAAGAAGGCGAGGGCCTCGTCGGGCGGTCCGTAGTACGCGATCTTCCCCCCGGGCGCGAGCACCAGGAGCCGGTCGCAGACGTCGAGGCTCAGGACGCTGTGGGTGACCACGATGACGGTCCGGCCGTCGTCCGCGAGGCTGCGCAGCATGTGCATCACCGAGCGGTCCATGCCGGGGTCCAGACCCGAGGTCGGCTCGTCGAGGAACAGCAGCGACGGCTTGGTCAGCAGTTCCAGGGCCACGCTGACCCGCTTGCGCTGTCCGCCGGACAGGCTGTGCACGGGCTGCCGGGCGCGCTGCTCCAGGCCCAGTTCGCGGATCACCTCGTCGACCCGGTCCCGGCGCTCGGCCTTGGCGGTGTCCTGCGGGAAGCGCAGTTCGGCGGCGTAGGACAGGGCGCTGCGGACGGTCAGCTGGGCATGCAGGATGTCTTCCTGCGGGACGAGGCCGATGCGCTGGCGCAGTTCGGCGTAGTCGCGGTAGAGGTCGCGGCCGTCGTAGAGGACGGTGCCGTGGTCGGCGGGGCGCTGGCCGGTCAGGGCGTTGAGCAGGGTGGACTTGCCGGCACCGCTCGGGCCGACGACCGCGAGCAGGCACTTCTCCCCCACCGGGAACGACACATGGTCGAGCAGTGTCTTGCGACCGCGGTCGACGGCGACCGCGAGGTCCTGTACGTCGAGGGAGACCTCGCCGGTGTCGACGTACTCCTGCAACTGGTCGCCGACCAGGCAGAACGCCGAGTGGCCGATGCCGACGATGTCGCCGGGGCCCATCGGCGCGCGGGTCACGGGCAGGCCGTTGAGGAAGGTGCCGTTGTGGCTGCCGAGGTCGGCGATCTCGTAGCTGCCGTCCGGGAGGGCACGCAGTTCGGCGTGTCGGCGGGAGACGACCAGGTCGTCGATGACCAGGTCGTTGTCGTCGGCGCGGCCGATGCGGACGGTACGGGTGGGCAGCGGCCGTACGGTGGTGGGCCGGCGGAAGGTTCCCGTGTGGGACGGCATGGAGACGGCGGAGGGGCGCTCCGGGGCCGGCGCGGCGGGCCCGACCAGGAGGGCACGGGGGCCGTCGGAGGGGTTGCCGAAGCGGATCTCACAGCCGGGGCCGACGTCCCCTGCCTGGATACGGCGGCCGTCGGCGTAGGTGCCGTTGGTGCTGTGCTCGTCCTCGAGGGTCCAGTGGCCGTCGTCGGCCCGCAGTACCGCGTGGTGCCACGAGACCCGGGCATCGTCGATGACGATGTCGCTCAGTGGATCGCGCCCGACGTGGTACTCGCGCCCCGGACTCATCACCGTGGAGCCGGTGTCGGTCTCCAGGACGAGTTCGGGCGCCGTCGGCGCGAACGACCGCTCCGCCATGCCGGAATTCTATCGATCTGTTCATATATGCGCGCGACGCGAAGGCTTCAGGCGAC
This sequence comes from Streptomyces sp. NPDC050211, assembly GCF_040656035.1. Taxonomy (NCBI): domain Bacteria; kingdom Bacillati; phylum Actinomycetota; class Actinomycetes; order Kitasatosporales; family Streptomycetaceae; genus Streptomyces; species Streptomyces sp. NPDC050211. Next base: position 19,071 of record NZ_JBFALC010000030.1, on the reverse strand, counting down.
CGGCGCGAACAGGGCCGCGGCGGTCCGCTGCATACGCAGAGCGTCCACGGATTCCGCCAGCAGCTCGTACTCGGTGGTGTCATCGCTGACGGCCACCCTGATTAATCGGCCCTCGGCCAACGCCTCGGCGATGAGCTCCTGCTGGTCCACGTCACGGCACCAGCCGCGGAGCACGGCGGGCACGTCGGCCACCGTGTCGGCGACCGGGACGAGCGCGCCGGGCGGCAGATGCTCGGCCGCGGGCTGCGGATCCAGCCGGTCGGCGATCCAGGAGGCACGGTCACGCAGCCACCACAGGGCGAGGGCGAGCGTGGGAGCCCGGTAGGTTCCTAAGGGCACTCCTATACGCCGGCCGCCGCAGGTGCCGTACCCCGTGACATGGCACAGGAATTCGTCGTGCACGATCCACTCCCCGTTTGTTCCGCTCGCCGGTTGGCCAGTCCTCGCTTTCCTGCGGCTCTGGTGCTGTGCGCGGCTCATGCGCGGTGCGTGACGGATGCTGCGCCGACTGTGAAGGTCCCTGAAGTCGAGTATGTTCACGACTGAATCACTGTCACCATGAATTTCCGGCCACTCTCCTGGCATATTCAGGGCAGTCATTGGCCGAAAGGCGGCGGGCGCGGCCATTACCCGAGGGGTAATCGACGGTCTCCTCCGAGCCGGGCATGGTTGCGGTACCGGGTCACCCCGACCGTGATCCGGGCTCCGACCAGCACGTACGACCTCGATGGAGGCTGATTTCGCATGTCCGCGAACACCGACCGTTACGAGAGTGCCGTCGCCCGCTACTTCGAGGCCTGGAACGCCGTCGAGCCGGAGAAACTGGCCAAGGCGGTCGCCGCCGCCTGGACAACGGACGGCGGCTACACCGACCCGCTCGCCGACGTCAGCGGCCACGAGCAGATCGCGGCCGTGATCGCGGCGGCCCACGAGCAGTTCCCCGGTTTCGCCTTCCGGCCGCTGGGCGCCGTCGACGGGCACCACGACACGGCGCGCTTCTCCTGGGAGCTGGTGAGCGAGACCGACGGGGCGGCGCCCGTCGCCGGCTTCGACGTGATCACGCTGGACACCGACGGTCGCATCCGGTCCGTGCTGGGCTTTCTGGACCGGGTGCCCGCCGGGGCGTGAGGCTCGCGATGAGTTTCTCCGCTCGCGGGGGTCTTCTCCATACGAGGACCACCGCGAGCGGAGGCAGCATCATGACGACGACCACCCACCTGGACGAGCAATTCACCGCCGTCCTGCGCAAGAGCCCGAGCGAGGGCGGCTGGACCTACCTCGTCTGGCCGCGGAGCGTCGAGTTCTTCGGCACCCGAGGGCTCGTCAAGGTCCGCGGCACGATCGACGGACACCCTTTCCGCAGCTCCTTCATGGCCCTGGGCGACGGCACCCACAAGCTGCCCATCAAGACCGACCTCCGCAAGGCCATCGGAAAGGGCGAGGGCGACACGGTGACCGTGCACCTGGACGAGCGGCTCAGCTCCTGAGCGGCAGCGCTCCGCAGGAAGTGCCGCAACAGTCCGTCGTTCGCCTGCGGGCCCGTCGTGGCTGGTCGCGCAGTTCCCCGCGCCCCTTCAGGGCGCTACCGCACCGTAGTCGACTTCAGCGCGGGAAGCCGCTTACGGCTTGACGAGCGCGTCGATTCGGGTCAGTTCGTCCGCGTCGAAGTCGAGGTTGCGGATGGCGCCGACGCTGTCCTCGAGCTGCTGCGGGCTGCTCGCGCCGACGAGGGCGGATGTCACCCGGCCGCCGCGCAGGACCCAGGCCAGGGCCATCTGGGCCAGGGTCTGGCCGCGGGACTTGGCGATGTCGTCGAGGGCGCGCAGCCGGGCGACGAGTTCCCCGGTCAGTGCCTCGGATTTCAGGAACGGGCTGTCACCGGCGGCTCGCGAGTCCTCCGGGATGCCGTCGAGGTAGCGGGCGGTGAGCACGCCCTGGTCCAGCGGGGAGTAGGCGATGGAGCCGACCTGCAGCTCGTCGAGGGCGTCCAGCAGACCCCCGTCCTCGGGGCGGCGGTCGGTCATCGAGTAGCGCGGCTGGTGGATCAGCAGCGGGGTGCCCAGCTCACCGAGGATGCGGGCGGCCTCACGGGTCTGCTCGGCCGAGTAGTTGGAGACGCCCACGTACAGCGCCTTGCCCTGCTGCACCGCCGAGTGCAGGGCGCCCATCGTCTCATCGAGGGGAGTCTCCGGGTCGGGGCGGTGCGAGTAGAAGATGTCGACGTAGTCCAGGCCCATACGGGAGAGGGACTGGTCGAGCGAGGAGAGCAGGTACTTGCGGGAGCCCCACTCGCCGTACGGTCCGGGCCACATCAGGTACCCGGCCTTGGTGGAGATGACCAGCTCGTCGCGGTAGGCCGCGAAGTCCGCCTTCAGGGCCTCACCGAAGGCGCTCTCGGCGGCGCCGGGCGGCGGGCCGTAGTTGTTCGCCAGGTCGAAGTGGGTGACGCCGAGGTCGAAGGCGCGGCGCAGGATCGCGCGCTGTGTCTCGACCGGGCGGTCCGGACCGAAGTTGTGCCACAGGCCGAGCGACAGAGCGGGCAGCCTCAGGCCGCTGCGTCCGGTGCGCCGGTAGGGCATGTCGGCGTAACGGTCGGGGTGTGCGGTGTACAACGCGACTCCAGGGGGTTGGCGCGGTTTCCTGACTACCTTTGTCCACTCTTTCGCGACCTGGGGGCATTGGTCCAACAGAAGAATCCGATGGAATTCAGCGGATAGGCTTCTCAGTCATGGAACTGCGCCATCTTCAGCACTTTGTCGCGGTCGCCGAGGACCAGCACTTCACCCGTGCCGCCGAGCGGCTGCTGGTGTCCCAGTCCGGCCTGTCCGCCTCCATCCGGGCGCTGGAGCGGGAGTTGCAGACGCCGCTGTTCGTGCGGACGACGCGCCGGGTGACGCTCACCCCGGCCGGGCGGGCGCTGCTGGTCGAGGCGGAACGGATCCTCGCCCAGGTGCGGGCGGCCCATGAGGCGGTGGCCGCGGTGCAGGGCGTGCTGCGCGGCATGCTGGCGCTCGGGTCGGAGCAGTGCATCGCCGGGGTGCATGTGGCCGGGCTGCTCGCCGCGTTCCGGGGCCGCCACCCGGACGTGGAGATCTGTCTGCGGCAGGCGGGCTCGGGCGCGCTGGCGGAGGAGGTCGCGGCCGGGCGGCTCGATCTGGCGTTCACCGTCCGGACGGCGGGCGAGGACACCGATCAGCTGCGAGCCGTACCCCTGACCAGCGAGCCGATGACAGTGCTGTGCCATCCCAGCCACCGGCTGGCGACGGCCGGTACGGCCGTGACCCTGGAGGAGCTGGGCGGCGAGGTCTTCGTCGACTTCCACCCGGACTGGGGGCCGCGCCGCACCACCGACGCCGCGTTCGCCGACGCGGGCGTACGGCGGACGGTCGCCCTGGAGGTGAACGACGTGCACAGCCTGCTGGACATGGTCGACGAGAACCTCGGCATCGCCGTCGTACCGCGGCATTTCCGGCACAAGCGCGAGTCGCTGACGGCCCTGTCGGTGAAGGACACCGACGAGATCGTGTACGAGACGGTCGCCCTGCTGCCGCCCGCGCAGGCCACGAGCCCGGCCGCCCGGGCCCTGATGACTCTGCTGGAAACAGAGGGCGCGTGACGGACGGCGATGCGCGATGGTGGAGCCATGCATGCCAAGGACATCCTCATCGACGCGTACGGCCGCATCCAGGAAGAAGTCCACGCCACCGTCGAGGGCCTGGGCCCCGACGACCTCAACGCCCGGCCGTCCACCGACGCCAACTCCATCACCTGGCTGGTCTGGCATCTCACCCGCGTCCAGGACGACCACATCGCCGACGCCTTCGCGCTCGACCAGGTGTGGCTCACCCAGGACTGGCAGAAGACCTTCGGTCTCGACCTGCCGCGCCACGACACCGGGTACGGGCACTCGTCGACCAAGGTCGCCAAGGTGCGGGTCGACTCCGGTGACCTGCTGACCGGCTACTACGACGCCGTCCACGAGCAGACGCTCGGTGCCCTGCGTGCGCTCGCCGCCAAGGATCTGGAGCGCATCGTGGACGACCGCTGGGATCCGCCGGTCAGCCTCGGCGTCCGGCTGGTCAGCGTCTTGTCCGACGATCTGCAGCACGTCGGACAGGCCGCCTACATCCGCGGACTGCTTCAGAGCAGGTAGCCCGGCAGGACGACGTCCTCGATGAGGGCCTTGCGCTCGTCGAACGGGAGGAACGCGCTCTTCACCGCGTTCACCGTGACCGTGCGCAGGTCCTCGACACCCCAGCCCGCCTCTTCGACCAGCAGGGACATCTCCCGGGTCATCGTCGTGCCGGACACCAGTCGGTTGTCGGTGTTGAGGGTGACCCGGAAGCCCAGATCCTTCAGGGCGGTGATCGGGTGGTCGGCGATCGAGGTGGCGGCACCGGTCTGCAGGTTGGATGTCGGGCACATCTCCAGCGCGATACGGCGGTCCCGTACCCAGCCCGCGAGACGGCCGAGCTTGCCGTCCACGATGTCCTCGGTGATGCGGACGCCGTGGCCGATGCGCTGGGCGCCGCACACCTGGAGGGCCTGGTGGATGCTGGGCAGCCCGTGCGCCTCGCCGGCGTGGATCGTGAACGGGACGCTCTCGCGGCGCAGATGCTCGAAGGCGGCGAGGTGGTCGGCGGGCGGGAAGCCGTCCTCGGCGCCGGCGATGTCGAAGCCGACGACTCCGGCGTCCCGGAAGGTGACGGCCAGGTCGGCGGCCTCGCGGACGCGGTCGAACATCCGCATCCCGCACAGCAGCGTGCCCACCCGGACCGGCGTGCCCGCGGCCGCGGCCTTCGCCATGCCGGCCGCCAGCCCCTCCTGCACGGTCTCGACGACCTCCGACAGGGGCAGCCCGCCCTTGACCATCAGCTCGGGCGCGTACCGCGTCTCGGCGTAGACCACACCGTCCTCGGCGAGGTCGAGGACGTACTCCTCGGCGGTGCGCAGCAGTCCCTCGCGGGTCTGCATCACGGCGAGGGTGTGCTCGAAGGTGGCGATGTAGCGGACCAGGTCGCCGGAGTTCGCGGCTTCGAAGTACCAGGCGGCGAGCGCGTCGGGGTCGGTGGTGGGAAGCGTGTGGCCGACCTCGTCCGCCAGTTCCACCACGGTGGCGGGGCGCAGTCCGCCGTCGAGGTGGTCGTGCAGGACTGCCTTGGGGAGGCGGCGGAGAGAGGCGGGGTCTATGCGCGTAGATGACATGTGCGATGGTTCCTCGACGTTCGGTTGAGCGGGGTCAGGCCGCGGGCTGGAGCAGGTCCCAGCGGTTGCCGTACAGATCCTGGAAGACGGCGACCGAGCCGTACGGCTCATGCCGCGGCTCCTCCAGGAAGGTCACGCCGGCCGCGAGCATCCGGGCGTGGTCACGGGCGAAGTCGTCGGTGTACAGGAAGAACCCGACGCGCCCACCGGTCTGGTCGCCGATCCGCCCGCGCTGGGCGTCACCCTGGGCGCGCGCGAGCAGCAGCCCGGTCCCCTGCACCCCGGCACCGGGTTCGACCACGACCCAGCGCGAGCCGTCGGGGCGCGGTGTGTCCTCGACGAGCCGGAATCCGAGGGCCTCGGTGTAGTAGCGGATCGCCTCGTCGTAGTCGTCGACGACGAGGGTGACCAGGGCGATGCGTCTCATCGGGGCCTTTCGGGGCGGGGTGCCGAGGAGTGGTTGACGCGAGAGGTTATACGTAAAACCCCCGGGGCGCCAGTCGGTACGTACGGGCATGCGGGCGGCCCGATCGGCACGGTGACGTCAGAGCGCGGCGCAGGCGTCGCCGATCGCCTCGTCCAGGATCGTCAGGCCGAGCGAGAGCTCCTCCTCGGTGGCGGTCAGCGGTGGCGCGATGCGGAAGACTCCGCCCATGCCGGAGAGCTGGACGATGTTCATGTGGAGGCCGAGTTCGAGGCAGCGCCGGGTGACCCGGGCGCCCAGTTCGTCCGAGCTCCGCTTCGACTCGCGGTCCACGACGAGTTCGAGCCCGGCCAGCAGCCCCCGGCCGCGGATGTCGCCGACGACCGCGTGACGCCCGGCGATGTCCTGAAGTCCCTGACGCAGGAACTCCCCGAGCGACCGGGCGCGCTCGTCGAGCTTGTCGCCGGTCAGCACATCGAGGACGGTGTTGCCGACGGCGGCCACCAGCGGGTCGGACACGTGCGTGGTGAAGAACAGGAACCCGCGGTCGTACGCCTCCTGCTCGGTCTCGGCGCTGGTGACCACGGCCGCGAGCGGGAGTCCCGCGCCGAGTGTCTTGGACAGCGTGAGGATGTCGGGGACGACACCGTCGCGCTCGAAGGCGTACCAGGTCCCGGTGCGGCACAGCCCGGTCTGGGCCTCGTCGAGGATCAGCAGCATGCCGCGTTCCCGGCACTTCTGCTGGAGGGCCGCGACATACCCCTCCGGCGGCTCGATGACGCCGCCCGAGCTGAGAATCGGTTCTACGAGGCACGCGGCCAGGCTGCCGGTCGACTGGGCGTCGATCAGGTCGAACGCGAAGTCCAGCTGGCGGCGCCAGTCCAGCGAGCCGTCGGCCGTGGTGAAGTCCGGTCGGTAGGCGTTCGGCACGGGGATGGCGAAGTTGCCGGGCGCGGGTGGGCCGTAGCCCTTGCGGCCGGTGCTGTAGGTGGCGGAGGCGGCGGCCTGTGTCATGCCGTGCCAGGACCGTGCGAAGGACACGATCTCGTGCTTGCCGGTGACGAGCTTGGCCATCCGGAGGGCGGCCTCGTTCGACTCGGCGCCGGTCGTCAGCAGCTGGACCTTCTCCAACGGTGCGGGCAAGGTGCCGGCCAGCCGCGCGGCGAGGTCCACGACGGGGCGGCTGAGCATGCCGCTGTAGAGGTGGTCGAGGGTCGCGATCTGCCGCTGGACGGTCGCGACGATCTCCGGGTGGGAGTGGCCGAGGATCGCGCTCATCTGGCCGGAGGTGAAGTCGAGGATCTTCCGGCCGTCCGCGGTGAACAGGAAGCTCCCGGCGGCGCGGACGATGATCTCGCGGGTGAACTCGCCGCCGTAGCGCACGAGATGCCGCTCGGCATCGGCCCAGAAGGCGTCGGTGGACGGAAGGGAGGGGGTCGAAGAGGCCATGCCGCCGACGCTAGGTCGGGGTCGAGCGACACGTCCATCTCACAATTCCGGCCTTCCTGTTCGGTGTTTCCGCACAGCGATCCGCAGCACAATGGCGGCGTGATGAACCCTTGGAGGCTGCGGCTGCTGACCCAGCTGGACGCGCTGGGCACCGTCCGGGCGGTCGCCCAGGCCGCCAACCTGAGCCCGTCGAGCGTGTCCCAACAGCTCGCCGTGCTGGAGACCGAGACGCGAACCCAACTGCTGGAACGCACGGGTCGGCGGGTGCGGTTGACCTCGGCCGGGCTGATTCTCGCGCGGCGGGCGCGGGTGATCCTCGACCACATGGACAGCGTCGAGGCGGAGTTGCGCGGTTTCGGCGAGGAACCGGCCGGGCTGGTGCGATTGGGCGCGTTCCAGAGCGCGATCCACACCATGGCCGTACCGGCGGTGACCCGTCTGGCGCGCGAACATCCGCACCTCGACGTAGAGTTGCGCGAGTTGGAGCCGCACGCCAGCATGCCTGCCCTGCGGGCGGGCGACGTGGACGTCATCATCACGACCACGGACGTCGACGAGCTGCCGTTGGGTCCGGACGTCGACCTCGTACCACTGGCCACCGACCGCATCCTGCTGGTCGTCCCGCCCGGGCATCACGCCGTCGGCCGTGGCGCGGTGGACCTCGCGGCCCTGGCGGACGAGCCCTGGGCGTTCGACATGCCGCATTCGTACATGGCCAATCTCGCGCTACGACTGTGCCGCCAGGCACGGTTCGAACCGCGGGTGGTCTGCCGGTTCAGCAACTACATGATGGCCCTTCAGCACGTCGAGGCCGGGCTGTCGATCACATTGCTGCCCGGCCTGGCTGTCCACCACAGCCGCTATCGCGTCGCCACCCGGGAACTCGCGACTCCCGTGACGCGAGACATCACGGCGGCGATCCGCCGCGGCTCACCACCTCGCGCGGCGGTGCGCGTCGTGCTGGACGTCCTGCGTGACCATCCGGCCCCAGAAAGCGCCCAGCTGCTCGGGCCGCGCGACGTCCGGTAGTCGGTCGGGATCACGCCCGGTCTGCCCCGTGGCGGCGGAGCAGACCGGCCGGTGATCGGCAGTTGGTGGGGGCCGCCGCTACGGGGCGAGGGTCTCCCCGAAGCGGGCGTCGGGCGAGGGGGCGCTGAGTGTGGCGCCGTTGAAGGACCAGGATCCGGCCGCGGCGGGGCCGTTGGCCGTGCCGGGGAAGACCCAGGCGGCGCCGTCGTTGGTGTCCTCGCGGGGTGCGGAGGCGATCAGTTCGGCCTTGCCGTCCTTGTTGGCGTCGATGAGCCGCAGGGCGCCGCCGAACCAGTCGCCGTTCTCGTTGTCACCGGGAACGGACGGTGTGCTCTGGCTGAAGCTGGCCAAACCTCTCGGTGTGAGCCCGCCGGGACTCCCCCGCATCACCCACACGGTGCCCGGGTCGGTGAGGGTGTTGATGTCGTTGGCGGGAGCGCCGAGCGCGGCGTCGGCATAGCCGTCGCCGTTGACGTCCGCCACGGTCACCGCACCGCCGAAACGGTCGCCGGTCTTGTCGTCACCGGAGGCGCCGATGGTCGTCTGGGTGAAGTGCTGGTCGGCATCCGGACCGCCCGGGCCGCTGGGCCCGCCGAGGAAGACATCGACGGTGCCGCCGTCGACCAGGACCTCGTTGAGGTCGTCGCTGTCGGCCGGGGAACCGAAGACTAGGTCGGCGTAGCCGTCGTTGTTGAGGTCACCGGAAGCACCGACCGGGCCACCGCGCAGACCACGACCGTACGTCAGCCCATCGGGGCCACCCCGGAGGTAACTGGCCGCGCCGAACGTCTCGACGGGATTGAGCGATTCGTAGACGGTGAAGGTGCCGAGCAGGACCAGGTCGTCGTCGTTGCCGCTCTTGTCGTAGTCGCCGGGGGTGAGGCCGGTGGGGGTGAAGTCCTCATTCCACCTCCAGTTCACGGGAGTGGCCCGGACGGTGTGTCCGCCGTCGGCGCCGGCTTCGAAGACGTAGGTCTGCAGCGCCTTGCTACTCAGGAGCGCGAGTTCGGTGCCGGAGCCGTGGAAGCGGCCGGCGGCCAGGCCCAGTCCGAAGCGTCCGCGGGTCGTCGGGGTGCTGTCCTGCAGCGTGACCGCGCCGGTGGCCCGCAGCCCGTTCGCGGAGCCCCACAGCACGACCGCCGCCCCCGCGTCGACAGTGGTGCCGAAGTCCTTGCCGGGCATGCCGACGACGAGGTCGGCGTAACCGTCGCCGTCCAGGTCCCCGGAGGCGGTGGTCCGCCCGAAGCCGTCGTCGGTCTGGGCGAGACCCGGTATCCCGGGGGTGCTCAGGCTGAACGTCGCCCGGCGGGCGACGGACAGGCCGCTCGCGGAGCCGTACAGCACGGCGACATATCCGGCGCCCTTCTGGGCGCTGACCGTGCCGCCGGGGGCGGATATCACCGCGTCGGGGTACCCGTCGCCGTTGAAGTCGTCGTGGGCCGCCTGCACGGCCGCGGGCGCGGCGGGCGCCGGAGCGGCCGTCGCGGTGATGGTGGCGCCGATCGTGAGTAATACGGTCGCGGCGGCAGGCCCGGACAGCAGGCCTCGTCGTGTCATGGAGGTTCTGGTGGTGGAACGCGTACTGCGCACTTCGTGGCTCCTGGGATCTCGGCATGGCCGGTCGGGCGCGGAGTCGCGGGGGTGCGGCGGGGGCCCGTTCCCCGCTGCCGCGAGGTTGGACCGGAGACCGGGCACAAGGGTTGTGCTCGGTCGCGCGGAAACGGCAACCACCCCGGGCGTACGCACGCCCGACATCCTCTTCCCGCACGGGAGTTGCCTGGGGGTCTTCCTCGGACCGGCTCCGCGCGGGCGCGGGCGATGAGCCCGAATGCCGCTACGGTCACCGCACCGAGCCCAGTGGCATGACCCTGCGATACGCCTGCACCGCGATCACCGCGACCGCGAGGTGCATCACGAGCAGGGCCACCACACCGGTCACCTCGCCCTCGTCGAACAGGAAGAAGTCCGGAACGCGGGAGATGACGACGACCGAGGGGACGAGTCGGCGGACCAGGCGTTCGGGATCCTGGGAAAGCCTGCGGACGATGCCCCACCCGACCGCTCCCGCCAGCACACCCAGGGCGGTCAGGAAGACGTACGACGGGGGCTCCAGCGGGTCGAAGTCGTCCGGCGCGCTCATCGCGTGCGCCAGCACAGCGATCAACGCGTTTACCGAGGAGGCGAGCAGGAAGGCGAGGAAAACACCTCCCGCCACCACCAGCGGGCTCCGCCGTGAAGGGAGTGCCTCGGAGACAGCGGAGACAGGGGGCATGGCAACTCCAGTTCGTGAAAGGGGACATGGTCAGCTCCTGGGACTGCTGGTCGCGTCCAGGCGCGGCAGGAGACGGTCGGAGTCGGCGTCGCCACGGCTGTCGGACGCATGCCGACTCGCGGCGATCAGGTAGGCGAGGGCTGCCGCGAAGACCAGCAGTGCGGTCCAGTCGTTCAGGCGCAGGCCGAGGATGTGGTGGGCCTCGTCGACCCGCAGGTACTCGATCCAGAAGCGGCCGACGCAGTAGGCGGCGGCGTACAGCGCGAACGCGCGCCCTCGGTCGAGGCGGAAGCGGCGATCCGCCCACACGACCAGGGCGGCCACACCGAGACACCACAGCGACTCGTACAAGAAGGCGGGGTGGTAGGTGGCCAGGTCGGAGGTGGCCTCGGGCCGGTGCGCGGGGTCGATCTCCAACCCCCAGGGGAGGGTGGTGGCCCGCCCGTAGAGTTCCTGGTTGAACCAGTTGCCCCAGCGGCCGACGGCCTGGCCCAGGGCGATGCCGGGGGCGACCGCGTCGGCGAACGCCGGCAGGGGGACACCGCCCCGGCGGCAGCCGATCCAGGCTCCGACGGCACCGCCCGCGATGGCGCCCCAGATGCCGATGCCCCCGTCCCAGACGAAGAGGGCCTTGAGCGGATCGCCGCCCGTGCCGAAGTACGGCTCGCTGGACGTGATCACGTGGTAGAGGCGGGCACCGACCACACCGAAGGGGACCGCCCACAGGGCCACATTCGTCACGACGGCCTTCTCTCCCCCGCGGGCGGCCCAGCGACGGCCTCCCAGCCATACCGCCGCGGCGATTCCGAGGATCAGCATCAGTGAGTAGCCGCGCAGCGGGAGCGGCCCCAGGTGGATCTCGCCGATGGAGGGGCTGGGAATGAAGGCCAGGGGCACTGGTGGTTCCTCACGGGGTGCGGTGGAGCTCGGGCGGCCGGGTGCGAGGCTGATCTTCGCCGTCCGCACGGCCTGGCACATCGACCGATCGACGCATCCTCCGCCCACCGATCGGTCGATGCGTTCGCACTGGACGACTGATCCTCCGGCTACTCGGCTGCCCGTACGCTGACGACCATGGCACTGCAGCAGGCATGGGAGAGAGCACGGTGGAAGGCCGTGGGCCAACACGCCTTCTTCGCCGTCGTGCTCACCCTGTCCGTGCTGGGTGCACTGGCCGGGACGGACCTGACGACCGGCACGGCACTGCTGCGGATCGGCCCGGCGGTGGGACTCGCCGCCTGGTACGCGTACTGGATCGCGCTGCGCGGCGGCGCCGGCCGCCCACCGCTGCCCTACCTCGTCGGGGCGTTGGCGGCGTGGATGGCCATGTCCGTGGTGGACCCCGCGCTGCTCCCGGTCGCCGTGGCCGTGCTGACCCCGTACTGGCTACGACGGGCCTGGTGGTCGGCCGGCGGGGTGCTGGTGCTGAGCGGCGCCTGGTCGTGGCAGCGCTTCACCACGGACGGTTCCGCCGACGCGCGCATACTCACGGGCTGCGTGCTCGGTGCCGCGCTGGCGGTCACCATCGTCTGCTACGTCGCCGCCCTCGACCACGAGAGCCACAAGCGCCAGCGGCTCCTGGACGAGCTCACCGCCACTCAGGCGGAACGAGCGGCGGCGGAACGTCAGGCAGGCACGCTGGCCGAACGCCAGCGCCTGGCCCGAGAGGTCCATGACACCCTGACCCAGGGCTTCGCGTCCATCTCCATGCTGCTGGACGCCGCACGCGACGACCTGCCGGCCAACTCCCCCGCGGCCCGCCGCGTCGAGCAGGCCATGCGCACGGCCCGGGACAACCTCGCCGAGAGCCGCCGCCTCGTGCAGGCCCTTCGCCCGGCGCCACTGGACCGCACACACCTGGCGGACGCGGTCCGCGAACTCACCACCCGACTGACGGAGGAGACCGGCATCGAGGCCTACACGGTCGTGACCGGCCAACCGGTCGCCCTTACTGCCGGCAGCGAGGGCGAGTTGCTGCGTGTCGTGCAGGAGGCACTCACCAACGCCCGGCGGCACGCCCACGCGGTGAGCGTGTCGGTCACGCTGTCCTACCTCGGAGACGCCCTGGCCGTCGACATCCAGGACGACGGCACCGGTTTCGCACCCGCTGGCCGGCATGCCGGCATCGGGCTGATCACCATGCGCGAGCGCATCGCCGCCCTGGACGGCACGTTCGCGGTGGAAAGCGGCGCGGGCGAGGGTACGACCGTCGCCGTCACCGTGCCTCTCCCGATCGAGCCTTCGGTCTCCGTCCCGGTCGGCCCTTCGGCCGCCGAAGCCTCACCCGTGGCCGGTACTGAACGGATGGCCCCAGCACCATGACCACTTCGGCCTCCCCTTCGATCCGCATCCTCCTCGCAGACGACCACCTCGTCGTCCGCGAGGGGCTGGCCGCCATACTCGCCACCCAGCCCGACCTCACGGTCGCCGGCGAAGCAGCCAGCGGTACCGAGGCAGTGCACCAGACCGCCTCACTCGCACCCGACGTCGTCCTGATGGACCTGCAGATGCCCGGCATGGACGGCACGGCCGCGACCGCCGCCATCCGTGCCGCCCAGCCCGAGGTGCGGGTCCTCGTCCTGACCACCTATGACACGGACGCCGACATCACCGCAGCCATCGACGCCGGCGCGGTCGGCTACCTGCTCAAGGACACCGGACGACACGAACTGTGCGAGGCCGTGCGTACCGCCGCCCGGGGAGGATCAGCACTGTCCCCCACGGTGGCCGCCAAAGTTCTCGCCCACATGCGCGGTGACCGGGCTGCCGGGCTGTCCGGCCGGGAACTCGAAGTGCTGTCCGCCGTGGCCCGCGGGCAGAGCAACAAGCTGATCGCCCGCGCCCTGCGTCTGTCCGAGGCCACGGTCAAGACCCATCTGCTGCACATCTACGCCAAGCTCGACGTCGCCGACCGCACCGCCGCCGTCACCGCCGCACTGAGCCGCGGAATCATCCGCATCGACTGAACGCCGCACGGAGCCCAGGCTGAGCATCACGCGCTGCAGGGCGCGCCATCACTGCACGAGTTCGGTCTTCGCGGGTGCCGGCGGTGGACGGTCAGGCCCTCTCCACCAGTATCGAGTAGGCCCTCTCGAGGCCCTGCGTGTAGCTGGCCCCCAACTCGACATAGACGTGCCCGCCGGCCGCACAGGCCTCACGCAAGGCCGAGCTCTGTTCTCTGACCCACGCGGCGATCTCCCGGTAGGTGGTGTCATCGGCTCCATCGAGCCAGTCCGGGGCGGTTCTCAAGTCTTCGGTGGTCAGCTCCGTGTTTCCGAGGAAGACGGAGCGCAGCGGCATCCCGAGACCGGTGGCGGCTGCGGCCGCCGCAGGCGTGACGATGTCGCCCTCGACCACGTAACCGTCCAGGGGATCGGATTCGTCGAGCCCCTCCGCGGTGGCGCGGATGAACTCCACGAGGAAGGGCTGTGCCTGGACAGCCTTGTCCGGATGCGTACCGTGCCGCACGCCGAGCCGGGGCGCGGCGCGCTGCAGCATCGAAACCAGAGCGTCGGTCGGGCATCCCGGGATGCCATCCCGTTCCAGCAACATCCAAGCGAGCGTGCTCTTGCCCACCCGCGGCGGGCCGCCTATCAGGTAGATCACGTGCAGACCGTACCCGAGTGACAGCTTGGGTGATCTCGCGGCGGCACAGTCCTGTTGGCGACCGCGCTGCGCCGGCCAGCGCTACCGCCGCCACCAGGCAACCGAGCAACGAATCGGCACGCCAGCCCTGAGGTGAGTCGGGCACCCCAGCCTGCGGTGTTGTTCTGCGACAGCGGGCGGCCGGCCGCCGTATCGGACTACGGCAGGCGGTCGGTGTCGCCGTCGGGGGCGGCGTGGGCCAGGCCCGTGCGGTAGGCGATGACGACGAGTTGGGCCCGGTCGCGGGCCTCGAGCTTCGTCATGGCGCGCTGCACGTGGGCGCGGACGGTGAAGGGGCTGAGGAACATCCGCTCGGCGATCTCCTGGTTGGACAGGCCGGTCGCGACCAGGGCCACCATCTCGCGTTCGCGCGGGGTGAGCACGGCGAGTTGTTCGGGGTCGTGCGGCGGGGCGTGGGCCGGGGTGGCCAGGAAACGGGCGACCAGGGAGCGGGTCGCGGCAGGGGACAGAAGTGTGTCGCCGTCGGCGATCGTACGGACGGCGTCCGCCAGGTCCTCGGCGCCGATGCCCTTGCCGATGAAGCCGCCGGCCCCTGCGCGGAGCGCCTGAGCGACGTGCTCGTCGGTCTCGTACGTGGTGAGGATCAGGATGCGGCTGCCGCGTAGTTCCGGGTCCGCGCAGATCTCCGACGTGGCGGTGAGACCGTCCACTTCGGGCATACGGATGTCCATGACCACCACATCCGGGCGCAGTTCCCGGGTGAGCCGCACCGCCTCCCTGCCGTCGCCGGCCTCGCCGACCACGGTGATGTCGTCGGCGGTGTCGAGAAGCATCCGGAAGGCACCGCGCAGCAGGGCCTGATCGTCGGCGAGGAGCACGCGGATCGTCACGGCGCATCCCCGGCCTCTGAGTGGCCCGTCCGTCGGTCGCCTGTCGCTCCGTCGGTCATTCGTCCCTCGATGGTTGTCGCTGCGTCAGTCCTCCGCGTCGCGTCTTCGGCGGGCGGGAGGGGCAGTTGGGTGGAGACGAGGAAACCGCCCTCCGGGCTCCTGCCCGCGGAGAGATGGCCGCCGACCGCCGTGGCACGTTCACGCATCCCGATCAGACCGTAACCGGGCGGACGGTCCGGCACCTTGGCCGCACTCGGTCCCGCCGATGCGGTCGGCACCGTACGGACACCCCTTCCGTCGTCGGCGACTGTGATGGTCACGCGATCGCGGTTCCAAGCGAGACGCACCCGGGCGCTACCGGTACCGGCGTGCTTGGTCACGTTGGTCAGGGCCTCCTGGACGATGCGGTAGGCGGTGAGGTCCACTCCCGGCGGCAGCGGCCTGGCCGTGCCCTCCTGGTGCACTGCCACCTCCAGACCCGCGCGGCGGAAGGACTCGAGGAGCGTGGGAAGCCGGGCCAGCCCGGGCGCCGGCTCGGCGGGCGCGGCCGCGTCCCCGGACTGGCGCAGCAGACCGACCGTGGCCCGCAGGTCGTCGAGCGCGTCGCCGGTGGTCTTGACGAGCTCCTTCAGGCTCTTGCGGGTCTGCTCCGGGCGGGCGTCGAAGAGGTGGGCGGCGACCGTGGCCTGTGCGTTGGCCAGGGTGATCTGATGGGCCACCAGGTCGTGCAACTCCCGGGCGATGCGCACCCGTTCCTCGGCCACTCTCCGGCGCGCCTCGCTGTCCCGGCTCTCCTCGGCCCGCCGCGCCCGTTCCTCCACGGCAGCCAGGTAGGCCCGTCGGTTCTGCGCCGAGTTGCCGAGTACGCCGGCCACCAGCGGGAACGCCGCCACCGCTCCCATCCTGCTCGCGTCCTTCCACGAATCGGTCCCGAACGGGAGGGTGGAGGCGACCAGCAGCGCCGTGGAGATGAGCAACACCGCGCTCGCCGCGCGCCGTTCCATGCGCACGGCGATTGAGTAGGCGGTGATCACGGCGGGGGCCACGATGAGCGGGCTCAGCAGGAGACCCGACGGCGCGACCAGCATGCCGCTCACGGTCGTGACCGCGATGGCGGCCAGGGGTGTCCTGTGCCGTACCGGCAGCACGGCACAGGACACCACGGCGATGAGGTAGGCGGCGGCGGGCGGCGGAGACAGCGGCTTGTCGTCGGCCTGCACCACGCCGCCGAACAGACAGATCGCGAACGCCGTCGCCGTGATCGCCGCCTCCCGCCACCACGTGCCGCGTGGTCGCGGGCCGCCGCCGCCCGTGTTCGTCATGGCCGGCTCAGCGCTGGTGCCGGCCGACGGCGAGCGGCGTCACCGCTGTGTCCGGCTCGGTCGCGGAGTCCGGGACACGCCTGCTCAGTTTCTCGCCCTCGATATCCACATTCGGCAGCACGCGGTTCAGGATACGAGGCAGCCACCAGGCCCGGTGGCCGAGCAGGGCCAGGACCGCCGGCACGATCGCCATCCGGACCACGAAGGCGTCGAAGGCGACGGCGGCGGCCAGGCCGACGCCCATCGTCTGGATGGTCGGGTTGCTCATCCCGATGAATCCGGCGAACACGCTGACCATGATGATCGCCGCCGCGGCCACCACACGTCCGCTGTGCCGGAAACCGTTGACGATTGCCTCGCCGGGCGACGCGCCATGGACGTAGGCCTCCCGCATCCGCGTGAGGAGGAAGACCTCGTAGTCCATGGCGAGGCCGAACACGATGCCGATGATGAGAATCGGCATCAGCGACATGACCGGTCCGGTCTGCTCGATGCCGACCAGGTCCGCCGCCCAGCCCCACTGGAAGACGGCGACGAGGACGCCGAAGGCGGCACCCACCGACAGCAGGAAGCCGAGCGCGGCCTTGACCGGGACCAGGACCGAGCGGAAGACCACCATCAGCAGGAGCACCGCCAAGCCGATGACCACGGTCAGATAGGGGATGAGGGCATCGGACATGGCCTCGGAAATGTCGATGTTCAGCGCGGTTTTCCCGGTCACGAGGACGCCGGCGCCCGTGTCGGCCTCGACGTCGGAGACCGCGCCCCGGATCGCGTGCACCAGGTCCTTGGTCTCGCCGCTGTTCGGCGCGGTCTGCGGGACGGCGGTGAGGACGGCTGTGTCCTTGGTCTGGTTGAGGACCGGATCACCGACCGAGGCGACCCCGTCCACTCCGCGCAGGGTCTCGACGACCTGATCCGTGGTGGCCTGGGTGTCCGTGGATGCCGACGTGTCCACCACCACGGTCAACGGGCCGTTGAAGCCGGGGCCGAAGCCTTCCGACAGCAGGTCGTAGGCGCGGCGCTGGGTGGTCTCCACCGACTTGGACTCGTCTCCGGGCAACCCGAGTTCGAGGCTCAGCGCCGGCAGGGCGACGGCGCCGAGACCGAGTCCGGCGATCATCAGCACGGGCACGGGCCGGCGCAGCACGAACCGCGCCCAGCGGGTGCCGAGCCCGGGCCGGCCGGCCGCGGTGGGCTCCGGGTGCGGGCGCCCGCTACCCGGCCGGGTGGCCTTGCGGACGGCGCGGGACAGGATCCGCCGGCCGAAGAAGCCGAACAGCGCGGGGACCAGGGTCAGTGCGACGAGGACGGCAAGGGCCACGGCGCCCGCGCCGCCCAAGCCCATCTTGGTGAGTTCGGGGATGCCGACGACCCCCAGCCCGACCAGGGCGATGATGACGGTCGCGCCGGCGAAGACGACGGCGGATCCGGCCGTGCCCACTGCCCGGCCGGCGGCCTCCTCCGGCTGGCTGCCCTGGGCGAGTTCGTCGCGGAAGCGGGAGGTGATGAAGAGCGCGTAGTCGATGCCGACCGCCAGTCCCAGCATCAGCGCCAGGATGGCGACGGTGGACGTCAGGCCCAGCGGAACGGCCAGCGCGGAGACCAGGCCGAAGGCGATGGCCACGCCCACGAAGGCGGTCAGCAGCGACAATCCGGCCGCGACCAGCGACCCGAGGGCGAGGATCAGCACCAGCGCCGCCACCGCCACGCCGATGATCTCCGTCGTACCGCCCGGTGCCTCCTCCGATTCCAGGGCCGAGCCGCCGATCTCCACGGTCAGCCCCGCGTCCCGGGCCTGGCTCGCGGCGTCCTCGAGGGCGCTCTTCGTCGGCTCGGTCAGGTCGACGGCGTCCGCGGTGTAGGTGATCGTGGAGTAGGCGATGGTGCCGTCCTCGCTGACAGCGCCGGTCTCATAGGGGTCGGTGGTCGACGCGACCTGATCGCCCCCGTCCAGCGAGCCGATCGTGTCCTCGACAGCCGCCTTGTGCTCCATGGCCGTCACCCGCTGCCCGTCCGGGGCCCGGAACACCAAGCGGGCCTCGGCACCCTGGGAATTGCTCTCGGGAAAGCGCTCGTCCAGCAGGTCGAACGCCTTCTGCGACTCGGTGCCGGGCATGGAGAGGTCCTCTTCCTCCGCGGCCGGCGCCAGGGCGGCGGCGAGCCCGGCCAGCACCAGGACACCCAGCCACAGACCCAGCACGCGCCGGCGCCGCCGGAAGGCCCACCGTCCGATCCGGTAAAGAAATGTCGCCACCTGTTGATCACTCCAGACACCGCTAGGCAAGGGAAATACGCGAGATTCACGCGCCACCCACACTTCCCTCCGGCGCCCTCGCCGGGCATCGTTCCCCGCCGCCATCTCCCCCTGGTGCACCCGCACCAGCCCGCACGCGTCCTGGTGCCTACGCACCACAGGCCGACTTGGGCCTCAACGGGGCTTGAGGGTGGCGGGCGCGGCCTTATGGACCGGGCCCGCCCGCTCGCGGCCGAAACGCCGCGCGAGCGAGACGCATGACGACGGCGCACGTACACACCCTTGTACGAAAGGAGACTTCGCCATGTCGTTGAGCCCCGCCCGTGTACGTCTACTCCTCGCCCTCGTGATCGCGGACCTGCTGCTGTTGCTGGCCGTGTCCGAAGCCGACGCGTCCGCCCCCGCGCCACACGGCGCCCGAGTTGTCGCTGAGGAGCGGGGCGGGTGACCGCCTCGTCGACCTCACGATCGGCTCCCCCGCGCTCGGCCGCACCGGCAAGGTCCGCCCCCTCCTGGAGAGCCCTCGCTGCCGCTGCTGCTGGGCGCCCTGCGTGAATGCTCAGGCGAATCTCATCCGCTCCCCATGGTGAAACCAGGGACCGGCCACAGTATGGTCA
>NZ_JBFALC010000029.1:0-115046 GCF_040656035.1 Streptomyces sp. NPDC050211 | reverse complement strand
GGGCGAACACGCCAGGGACGCGCAGGGCGGGTGCGGGCACGGGGCCGGCGCACCAGGCGCGGGTTCCGGCGCGCCTGGTGCGTACGGCCACGCGCCCTTCGGACGCGACGCGCACGCACACGACACATACGCGCACGACAAGTACGACGGATACAGCCAATACGACGGACACGGTCAGTACGACGTCCACCAAGCGCCGCTGCACCACGGCCACGCGGCGCGCGCCCCCCACGACGGTCACGGGGCGGGGGCCGAATGGCTGTAGGCGCTGGTCTCAGCGGCGGCCGGGTGCTGACCCTGGACACGGTGGTCCGCCTTCGTCGCGGACTGCACACCCCCGCAGCACCCCGTCGGCTCCCCGTCCCCGAGGGCATGACCGCCCCCCTCGGCTGTGACGCGGTGGCGGTGCCGGCCCGCCTCGGCCCGCTGGTGCTGCCCCGGCTGCCCCGCGTGGGCTGCGTCTACGCCGACGACGCGCACTGGTGGTGGATCGTTCCGTCCGACTCCGACTACGCCCTGGAGTGGCCGGCCCCCGTGCGCTATGCCACCGGCGCCCTGATCCCGGACGCCCCGCAGCCCCCGGGCCTGATCCACCGGCCGGACGGCACAGTGCCGTACACCCCGCCGATCCCGCTGTATCTGGCCCTGTGCCGGGTGACGGGCACGACCCCCGTATGGTCGCGGTCGGTGAGCGCGTAAGCACAGGGCGTACGCCCGCGTGCTTCGACCTCTCCTGTCTGCGCTCTCCCCCAGGGGCATATGTCCCGCGATAGTGGCCGTCGTCCACGACGGGGGAGGTCCATGGTGGTCGGCAGGAAACGCGACGCGGAGAAACCCGAGGTCTCCGAATCCGAGCAGCTGCTCTTCGGCGGCCCGTTGCGCTACGACATGGGCTGGAACCAGCACCGTGACGCGTTCCTGGAGCTGAACTTCCGGGCCATGGTGGCGCGGCTGCCCGGCATGCTGGCCTCCAGTTTCCGGCTGGCCTGGCAGGCCGACCGGCGGGCCGCGCGGACCGTGCTGGCCGCCGAGGTCGCCCGGGGTATGGCGCAGGCGGTGAGTCTGCTCGCGGTCAACAGCGTGCTGGGCCGGCTGCTGGCGGGCGGCGCCATCGAGGACCGGCTGCGCGGAGCGGCCCCCGCGCTGATCACGGTGGCCGCCGTGATGTTCGTATCAGCGCTGCTGCGGGCGGCGTCGACGTACGCCACCGGACGGTTGGAGCCGAAGGTGGAGCGTGTGGCCACCGAGCGGTATCTGGAGCGGGCGGCGGCCGTGGAGCTGGCCGCGATCGAGGACCATACGTTCCACAAGCTGCTGGACACCGCGCAGTACGGCGCTCAGTCGGCCCGGCGCATGATCTCGTACAGCACCCGCGTGGTGAACGCGATGATCTCGCTGATCGCGGCGGCCGGTGTGCTGACCGTCCTGCATCCGGCGCTGCTCCCGCTCCTGGCGACGATGACGCTGCCGAGCGCGTGGAGCGCCCTGACGAACGCGCGGCGGCGGTACGAGTCCTTCCACACCTGGGTGCAGCACGCCCGCGCAGGGCACCTGATCAGCAGTCTGCTCACCGAACCGGCGGCGGCGCCGGAGATCCGGCTGCACGGTGTGGGCCCGTTCCTGCTGCGTCACTTCCGGGCGATGTCGGAGACGGCGGAGGCGGAACAGGCCCGGCTGGCGCGGCTGGCGGCCCGTACGGGGCTGTTCGCGGCGGCGTGGACGGGCATCGCGATGGTGGCGACGTATGCCACGCTCGGCGGGCTGCTGCTCGCCGGGGCGATGGCCCTGTCCGTCGCGGGCACGGCCGTGATCGCGATCCGTACCGGCTCCTCCAGCCTCGACACCCTCGTCCTGGAGGTCAACGCGCTCCACGAGGAGGCGCTGTTCGTGGGCGATCTGCAACGCCTGTACGTCGAGGCGGCCGAACGGGCGATCCCGGTCGGCGGCGACGCGCTCCCGGAGGCGCCCCGCGAGATCCACTTCGAGAACGTGTCGTTCAGCTACCCGGGTGAGTCCACCCGCCCGGCCCTGGACGACGTCACGCTGACCATCCCGCTCGGCCGCATCGTGGCGCTCGTCGGCGAGAACGGCTCCGGCAAGACGACGCTGGTGAAGCTGCTCTCAGGCCTGTACACGCCGGACCGGGGCCGGATCCTGTGGGACGGAGTCGACGCGGCGGGCGCGGACAGGCATCAACTCGCCGAGCGGATCGCGATGGTGGCGCAGGACTTCAAGCGCTGGCCGTTCACGGCCCGCGTGAATGTGGCCGTCGGCCGCTCCTCCGCGCCCCTCACCGAGGAACGCCTGGCCGCATCGGTGGCCGAGGCGGGCGCCGAGGACGTGGTCGCCGATCTGCCGCGCGGTCTGGACACCCTGCTGGCCCGGCACTTCAGCGGCGGACATGAGCTGTCCGGCGGCCAGTGGCAGCGGCTCGGCATCGCGCGGGCGGCCTACCGGCGCGGCAGCATCCTGATCGTCGACGAGCCGACAGCGGCCCTGGACGCGCGGGCCGAGCTGGAGGTCTTCGAGAAGATCCGCGCCCTGGCCTCCACCGGCCAGACGGTCATCCTCATCACCCACCGACTGGCATCCGTCCGCCACGCGGACCTGGTGCACGTCCTCGACCAGGGCCGTCTGGTGGAGTCCGGCACCCCGGACGAACTCCTCGCCACCGGCGGCGTCTACGCGGAGCTGTACTCGCTCCAGGCGGACCAGTTCACGACACCGGTGCCGAAGGCGAGCTAGGCGCTCCGCGGAACGTGCGGTTCGCCCGCTGCGGGCCGGTGGGGGCTGGTCGCGCAGTTCCCCGCGCCCCTTCGGGGGCGCTGCACCGCACCGGAGTTCGCCGGTTCCGCGTAGCCGTCACGCCGCGATGTCCGTGACGGCGTCACCGCCCCGCAGGATCACCAGGAACGAGTCCGTGGCGAGGTCCATCACGACTTCCGCGGGCAGGCCCTTCAGACGCTGCGCCTGCGCGAACTCCTCCGCCGGCCAGGAACCTCGCGGCCCGCCTGCGGGAAAGCTCTCGAGCACCGTTCGCCCGTTCACCCTGCACCTCCATGTAGCGCTGACTCATAGAGTTAAACGCCAAAGTCGGGGTGAACGCCTCGCGAAGTGACGGTACTGAGACGTAGTTGACACTCGTCCACCACAGGGTGTGAGGACTCTCTCAGCATTTCGGGCAAATAATCACTCTCTGCGTCAGTCTTCGTACTCATCGTGATACCGAATGCGCTCACTGCCCGCAGGCGCACCGAGAGCCGACGCGCGCCCCTTGGGCTCCTCCCACTCCTCCTGCCGCCCCAGTGCGGTCAGATCCAGCAGGGTGGTGGTCGATCCGAGTCCGTCGAGGCCGCGCTCGTACGTCGAGTAGGTGTGGAAGACGCGATCGCGGTCCCGCAGGAAGCAGCTGACGCCGGGCCGCTCGGACAGCTCCCCCTCGTGCTCCAGCGTCACCTCGAAGTCGTGGTTGAAGTCGCTGCCGTACGACGAGTACCAGGGCAGTGTCCAGCCCATCCGCGCCTTGAACGGCAGGATCTTCGTGTACGGCGCCCGGGACACCGCCGTGAACGTCGTCCCGCGCGCGTGCAGATGCGCGAGATGCCCTATCTGGTCCAGGAACGCGGAGCAGCTGCGGCAGCCCGCGTCCCATTCGGGCGCGAACATGAAGTGGTAGACGACGAGTTGCTGCCGCCCCTCGAAGAGGTCCAGCAGCGTGGCCTTGCCGTCGCCGCCCTCGAACACGTACTCCGTGTCGACCTCGACCATCGGCAGCCCGCGCCGCTCGGCGTTCAGCGCATCCCTCGCGCGCGTGGCCGCCTTCTCCTTGAGCAGCAGTTCAGCACGCGCCGCACGCCATGCGTCACGCGTCACGATCTCCGGAAGCGACATGTTCCCTCCAGTGCAACGGTCCGTTCTGGGTGGTGACCGGAGGAGACGGCGGAACTCATCGCTGCTTCAGGATTTTTCTTGGGAGTACGTCACCGGCGCCCCGCTCCTTGCTCGACGGGGCCGCCGAGGAGCGCCCCGAAGGGGCGCGGGGAACTGCGCGACCAGCCACAACGGAGCCGCAGACAACCGACGACCCATCACGGCACCCCCAGCGGAGCGCTACGTGTCGTACTCCTGGATCCTCTTGCCGTGGCTCCGGTCCAGGAGTGAGGGCAGGCGTTCCCCCAACTCCCCCACCACCGCGGCCACATCCAGCGTCAACAGCTCACGGTCACGCATCAGGACGCGGCCGTCGACGATCGTCGTACGGACGTCGGCGGACCGGGCGCTGTGCACCAGGGTCGCGGCGAGGTCGTGCACGGGCTGGGTGTGTGGGCCGGTGAGGTCGACGAGGATGATGTCGGCGCGGCGGCCCGGTGCGATGCTGCCCAACTCATCCCCCAGCCCGACGGCCCGGGCGCTCTGCAGGGTCGCGTGGTGGAGGGCTTGACGGGACGTCAGCCAGCGCGGGTCGCCCTGGGTCGACTTCTGGATGAGGGCGGTGAGCGCCATCGACTCCCAGACGTCGAGGGAGTTGTTGGAGGCGGCGCCGTCCGTGGCGAGTCCGACGGGGATGCCGATGTCGTACAGCGCGCGCACGGGTGTGGTGTCGGGCCAGCCGAACTTGAGATAGCCGCGCGGTGCGGAGGCGACGGCGATGCGTCCGCCGGCGCGTTCCAGGACGGGCAGGTCGCGGTCGAGGATGCCGGTGCCGTGGGCGATGAGGAGGTCGGTGTCGAGGAGCCCGGTGGCGGCGAGGACGTCGATGGGCGTACGGCCGTGGCGGGCCAGGCTGGTGTCGGCCTGGTCGCGGTTCTCGGAGGCGTGGATGTGGACGGGGAGGCCGTGCTCGCCGGCGAGTGCGGCAGTGGCGGCGAGGTCTGCGTCGTCGACGGTGTAGGGGGCGTGCGGGGCGAGGGTGGTGGTGATACGGCCGCCCGCGCCTCCCCGGTGCCGCAGCGCGAACTCCAGTGACTTCTCCCGCCCTTGAGGACCCTGTGAGGAGAAGAAGGCCTCGCCGAGGTGCGCCCGCATCCCGCATGCGTCGACCACGGCGGCGACCGCGTCCATGGCGAAGTAGTGATCGGCGAAGCAGGTGACACCGCCGCGGATCATCTCGGCACAGGCGAGCCGCGCCCCCAACTCCACGTCCTTTTCGGTGAGGTTGGACTCGATGGGCCAGACGACGTCGTTGAACCACTCCTCGGTCGGCAGGTCCTCGGCGACACCGCGCAGCGCGACCATCGGGGCGTGGGTGTGGCAGTTGACGAGCCCGGGCATGGCGACCTGCCCGCGGGCGTCGATCCGTTCCCGCGCCGCCAGCCCTCCGGCGTCGGCGGCGCTGGTGACCGCCTCGACGAGACCGTCCCGTACGACGATGGCGGCGTCTTCCTCGAACCCGATCCGCTCGTGATCGTCGTGCACGAGGACGGTGCATCCGGTGATGATGAGATCAGCTTCCACGGGAGAAGGCGTCATTGGGCCAACGTACGACGGTGTAGTGCCGCGACGTGAGCCGAACCGCGCATCCCGTCGCGGCCCTGTCGTGGGGCGGCCCGTGCGGTCACCCTGGCCTCACCACAGCCCGCACCGATGGCTTCTGGAAAGGAGCCCGGCATGCTGATCGGCACCTGGAACCTGGAGAACCTGTTTCTGCCCGGCGGCCCGTCCGGTCCGAAGGACAAGGCCGCGTACGAGACGAAGCTGGCCGCCCTCGCGGATGTGATCAAGGAACTCGACCCGGCGCTGCTCGGTGTGCAGGAGGTCGGGGAGGACACGGCATTGCGGGACCTGATCGCGATGGTGGGCGGCACCTGGCACACCGCGCTCTCCCAGCACGGCGACAGCCGGGGCATACGGGTCGGCTTCCTCAGCCGGACGCCGCTCGAGGTGCTGGCCGACACGACGGCGTTCCCGCCGAAGCTGCGCCCGGTGCAGGTGGCCGACGACGGCACGGCGGTGTCGGCGGCGGGCCGGGGCTTCCTGGCGGTGGAGACGACGACGGAAGCGGGGCCGTTGCGGGTGGCGGTCTGCCATCTGAAGTCGAAGCTGCTGACCTTCCCCGGAGGCCGCTTCCACACGCGCGACGAGGGCGAGCGGGCGCGGTTCGGGGCGTATGCGCTGTACCGGCGGGCGGCCGAGGCGACGGCGCTGCGGGCGCTCGCGGACGAGTTGCTGGCGGGCGACGGCCGCGAGCGGGACGTGGTCGTGCTGGGCGACCTGAACGACGAGGTGCAGGCGGCCACCACGCAGATCCTGCTCGGCCCGCCCGGCTCCGAGATCGGCACGCCCGGCTTCAAGGTGGACGACAACGGAGACGCGGCCCGCCTGTGGGACGTCGCCCCGCTCATACCGGCCGAGCGGCGCTTCTCGCGTATCAACTCCGGGCGGCGTGAGCTGATCGACCACGTGCTGGTCAGCCACCGTCTGGTCCGGCGGGTGTCGGAGGCGGGGACGGGGCTGCCGGGTGCGGACACGCCCCGGTTGCCGTCAGTGGGGCCCGACCCCGCGGCTCGACGCGGGGAGCCGGGGTCGGACCACGCGCCGGTGTGGGCGCGGGTCGGAGACTGAGGCTCCTGTGTCCGTTCCGGAGCGGCTGACGTGGACCGTCGACATCCTGGGCCCCGATCCCGGCGACCGGGTGCTGGAGATCGGGTGCGGCCGGGGTGTCGCGGTCGCGCTGCTCTGCGAACGGCTCACGACGGGCACCGTCACCGCCGTCGACCGGTCTCGGACGGCGGTGGAGGCGGCGCGGCGGCGCAACGGCGAGTCCGTCGCCGCGGGCCGAGCGGTGCTCCGGGTGGCGGCGGTGGAGGAGGCCGATTTCCCGGACGGGTCGTTCGACAAGGTCTTCGCGGTGAACGTGAACCTCTTCTGGGTCCGGTCGCCGGAGAAGGAGCTGACGGCAGTGCGGCGGTGGCTGACGCCGGGCGGGATCCTGTGCCTGTCGTGGGAGCCGCCGGATGCGCGACGGGCGGCGGAGATCGCGGAGACGGTGATGGCCGCCGTCACCGCCCACGGCTTCGAGGCGGAGGTACTCACGGCGACCACGGCAAAGGGGGCCAGGTTGGTGTGTGTGCGTGCTGTGCGTGCGACGAAGCTGCCCTCAGTCGTCGAGTAGCCGCCAAGTGGTCAGGGCGAGCCTGGCCCGGAGCAGCCCTGTGGGTTCGGTGAGCTCGCTGGCCGCCGGCACCGCGGTCATCGTGCCGCGCGGCCGCTGGCACCGCATCGAACTGGACGCACCCAGCGACATCATGTCCGTCACCCTGCCGCGGGGAAGCCGGCTGCTGAAGCGCACGGACGTCTGATACGTCCAAGAGCTATACGGCGAGGGGGAGTTCAGGCGCGGGTAGTCCCGCCCGCTCCCGGTGTGCGGCGAGTTCGTCGAGGAGGGCGGCGAGGCGGTCGGTGTGCCGAGAGGTGAGCCGGCCGGCGTCGTCGAGGTGCACGGCGCACGCGGTGGTCGTGTCGACGATCCGTTCGAGAACGACGACGATCTCGTCCGCACCCTCCGAGTGCCGGGCCAGGGTGGGGAGTTCGGCGCCGGCGAGGGCGATGGCGGT
Organism: Streptomyces sp. NPDC050211; assembly: GCF_040656035.1. Classification (NCBI taxonomy): domain Bacteria; kingdom Bacillati; phylum Actinomycetota; class Actinomycetes; order Kitasatosporales; family Streptomycetaceae; genus Streptomyces; species Streptomyces sp. NPDC050211. Next base: position 107,493 of record NZ_JBFALC010000029.1, on the reverse strand, counting down.
ACGCGCTTCGGCGAGGGTGCGATAGGCCTCGCGGCGGAGGGTCCAGCGGAGGGGGCGGGAGTCCGAGCCGTTCAGGACGTGTGTGAGATAGGCGTGCGCCGCATCCTCCGCCGCCACCAGCCGGGACCGCACTCCGCCACCCCGCTGCCCCGGCATCGGCAGGTGCCCTACGACCAGCACGATGGCGCAGGCCAGCAGTGTCTCGCCGATACGGCTCCAGGAGGCCGGGGGCTCACCGCCGACCATCACCAGGGCGAGGACGAGAACGGTGACGACGGCGGTCTGGGCGGCGAAGTGCCGCGTGGCGACGGGAATCAAGGCACCGCTGAGAGCCACGAGCGCGATGAGCCCTCCAGGCTGAGGCAGCACCGCGGCGAACCCGGCGAAGACGACGGCCCCGAGAACCGTCCCCGCGGCCCGGCACAGAACGCGTGAGACGAGCGGCCCGAGGTCGGGCTTGACGAGGAAGACGGCGGTCGCGGGCAGCCAGTACCAGTGCTCGTGCTGCCCGTACCACTGGGCGTGATGCAGTGCCTGGGCGATCGCGGCGCTGGCCCCGAAGCACAGGGCGACGCGCAACCCGTACTCCCGCCCGCCGGCCCCGAAGACGCTGCGGAGGAGCGCCCGCGGGGACCGCCGACGGGTGTGCAGGTCGCGGCCCTCGCCCTGGTCGAACACCTCGGCAGCGTGCAGGAGGGCGTCATCGAGGGCACGCAGCGCGGGCGCGGACCGGTTGGGCGCGGGCAACGGCCCGGTATGCGTGTTCCCGCGCACGGCGGCAGCGAGCCGACGCGGCCCTTCGGAGGCACGCGCCGACACACTCTCCCCACCCCAGGCCAACGCGGTCGCCGCCTCCGCCAGCGGCAACGCGGCAACGTACTGCGCCCGCAGCCGCCGCTCGGCCGCGGAACTGGCGTACCGGCGCAGCCGCGGCCCGGCGAGAGCGTCCTGCGCATGGTCGAGAGCGGCGGTGAGGGAGACGCGACGGGCGATGGCCGCGGAGGACCCGACGGCATCGAGAAGTCCGGCGACGGCGTCGTACACAGCGGCGACCGCCTTCCGCTCACCGTCGAACCGATAGTCCCCGACGATCGCACCGGGCGTGGGAAGGAGCAGCCGCAGCGCGAGCAACCACCCGGCTCCGGCGACGAAGGCAAGGGCCCGCAGCCACCCCGGCTCGGGCAACGGCATCCCGGCCCCGATGGCGGCCGCGACCAGCAGTTGCGTACCGGCGGAAGAGGCGACGGGGCCGACGGCACTGATGCCTCCGGCGACGAGCCCGAGGCCGGTGAGGATCAAGGTCAGCACGAGGACGCCCGTGCTGTGACCGGCGTACGTCCCGACGAGCATCCCGCCCGCCCCCGCCACCGCGGGCACCCCGAGCCGCCTGACCGACGCCCGCCGACTCCCCGGCCGGTCATTGATCCCGGCGAGCATGGCGGCGATGGCGGCGACGACACCGAGGGAGGCACGGTCGAACAGGACGGCCAGGAGCAGAAGCGGCCCGGCAGCCAGCGCCCCACGCGTCACCGCCATCCAGGGCACGGGTCCGCGCTGAGCACGCAGAACATGGGCGAGCCAGGGCGGGAGGACGAACGACGCGAACGCGGGGCGTGACACGGGGCTCCTGTCGGGAACGAGGGCGCGGGTTTGCCTTCGGGCGACGGTGGCCGGGCTTTCGAGTGTGTGGCTCCTACGGTAGATCGGCTTCCTGGAGGGGATGGAACGGTCGTATTTCGAGAGTGTGACGACCGGTGGGAGAGGCATGTTCTTTATGAACGCAACGGCGTGCCGGCAAGGGTCACCCCGTCCATACGTCTACGGCGCCACGGGTTCGGCCTCCAGGGCGACCGCGTGCACGAACCACTCCAGCACCGAGCAGATCTCCTCTCCGCGCCCGGCGAACACCTCCAGCGAGAACGACGGCCGCAGGTCGAGCTTGGCCGCCAGCTCGATCCCGTCGATCGCGTTGAAGCGAGCCATGAGTTCCCTGCGCTGCGTCTCGTCGTCGAAGGGAGGCCTGGTCTTCAAGGGCTGGAAGCAGACCTCGACGGTGCCGGTCACCGGGTAGATGGCGATCGGCCACAAGGTGCGCGACTTGAGCGCGGTTCCCGTGTCGAGATTGGGGAAGCAACTCGTCTCGGCGGCCCGGCCATACGTCAGATAGCCGCCCTGCCGCTCCCAGAACCGAAGCGCGGCGAGCACCCCCTCCGCCGTCTGCTCCGTCTGGTTCTCCCGCAGGAGTTGCTCGAACCGTGCCGCCACGGACTGCTGTTCGTCGTCGTGCGCCGCCGATGTCTCCTCGGGTGCCTCCCGCCCCAGCAGGGTCGCCAGGTCCGAGGCGGTCAACCGGTGGGACTTGCGAGCACGTCGGCCGTCGAACGGCACTCCCTCCTCGATCAGCAGGTCCCTCGGGTCGCCTGTCTCCCGGTTGTCCGGCCAGCGGAACCCCTCCGAGACACGTCCGTCGGAGGTGAGGACGCGATGGGCGCCATGGATCCCGGGTTTGCCGGCCAGGTGCTGGCCGACGGCCACGGCGTGCGTGCCGACGAGAGCCCCTACGTCACCGTAGGTCGTCCATGTCCCGGCCGGCATCGCGAGCAGGGCGGCCCGCAGGTCCTTCCTCCCCGGCCACTCGTCCGCCTGTCGCATTCCGTCGATCGGCCCCGGCCACACCGTGACCGCTCGCGCCGCCAGTTCGTCGGCGCGGGCGAGGATCTGCGCCTTGCCCCAGCGCTCCTGGTCGGCGATCCACTGGTTCATGCGCAGCGCACTCGAGTCGAGGATCTCCTGCTTGCGGCGGAACGGATGATTCGAGAGGCGGGCGTTGTCGGCGGACAGAGTGAGATTGCCGAGGGTGTGCACCAGTTGGGTGTGGAGCTCCTCCGCGCTCTGCCCGTCGTCGGCCTCTTCCGCGAGCAACTCGTACCACTTCTGGTTCGGCCGCTGGGGCAGCACATGCTCAACGGTGAGCTTGGCCTTCGCGAAGTCGACCGGCTCGGTCGCACCGTGGCTCTCCTCCAGGCGGCGCAGCACCTGGAAGCGCTGATGGCTGCGCCCGGCGGAGTAGAAGGGCTTGGTGCGGATCGCCTCACGGACATCGTCGTCGGTCGGCCAGACGCGCGCGCCGCCTCGCCGCTTGGAGAGGTAGCGCAGCGTGGCCTCGGCCACGGAACGGTCCTTCTCCAACTCCTTGGGCATCTCCATGAAGACCCTGTTGAGGCCGGTCGTGGACACCTGACACAGCAGCCTGCGCACCATGTAGCTCTCGGCATACCCCAGCGCTTGGGCGGCCTCGCCTGCCGTGGCCCGGCCGCTGTCGACGCTGTCGAGCAGATAGAGCGCAAGAGGGTAGTGGGTCTGGCCGCCCCACTGGGCCAGCCTCTCCAGGGTCGTGCGCAGTTCCGCGTCGCGTTCCCGCTCGGGTTCGAGGATCCGCATCAGCCGCTCGGCGCGCTGCGCGAGGGCGGCGATCTCCGACTGCAGGGCTTCCTCGTCACCGCTGAAGGGCTCCAGCCGACGCTGTTGCTCGCGGTAGATCTCGGTCTGCTTGGCCCTGCTGCCGCCGGACACCACGAGGTCGAGCCAGACGAGCAACTCCAGGTTCTGCGGCCCGAGTTGCTCCTGCATGGGCAGCCACAGGCTCCGATACACGTTCTCGCCCCGGTTGGGCAGGCACATGAAGACGTAGTTGCGCAGCAGGTCGCTCTGGCTGAGCCCGACACCGGTGTTGTTGATCGACTCGAAGATGCGGTAGACGTTGTCGCCCTTCTCCGCGGTGATCGCGACGATGGACAGAAGGTTGTTCAGGACCGTCTCGACCGCGTCGGTCCACCCGTCCTCGTTGCCTACCTCGCTTTCCGTGAGCACGCCCAGGAAGAACCGGTAGGCCGCACCGACGTTGCCGGGGCCGCCCGCCTTCGGGGAGCCCTCGACGCAGGCCATGAAAGCGTCGCGGTCCGCCTGGGTCGGCAGCAACCGGTAGTGATCGAGGCCGTCCTTGTACTTGTTCGTCAGGACGAGATCGTCGATGCGATCGGCCTTCATCCGCTCGCCGCGCTCCCGGTAGCTGTCCCGGAGCGCGGTGAAGGCGAGCATGAGCGTGGTGAGCCGCTGCTGGCCGTCGACCACCAGCCAGCGCTGCAGCCCGCCCGGGACCACCCGCTCCGGCGCCAGGACGACGGACCCGAGGAAGTGCGACGGCGTGGAGCCGTCTTCGAGGTACTGCTCCACCAGTTCCAGTACGTCGTCCCAGAGCCGCCGCAGTTCGTCCTGTTGCCAGCTGTACGTGCGCTGGTAGAGCGGAACCTGGAACTGCGTCGCTGGCGTCACCAGCGTAGGGGCTGGCGGGCCGTCAGGATCCCCGCGTTCCGGCGTGCCCTGCAGCCGCCGATGCGAACAGTGACTCCGCGCTCGCCACCGCCGAGGACAGGGCGTTCGAGCCGGGTCCGAGGCCGGCGACGATGGCATCGACCTCGCGGAGACCGGCCCGCTCCAACAACCGCTTCTCGTTCGTCACCCACTCCCCTTTCGCTGCCAGCACCGAATGCCCCATCTGCACGGCGGCGGTGGCCAGTGCGCCGGCGACCTCGGTGAGACGACCGGCGGGTGCGTGGTTGGCCTTGGCGTAGGCGAGCGTGGCCTGAGCAGTGCCTCGCCAGCGGTCGGTAGCGGCCGTTCGGAGCTTCTCCGGATATGCCACCGGCCGCGGCAACTCACCCCGAAGCACGGAGTTGACGGCAAGCTCCGCCACCACCAAGTAGCTGGGAATCCCCGCGAGATGGAACATCAGCGGCTCCACCCGGAACCGCCCCTCCTGCGCCTGCGCCAACTCGTGCTCCACGACGTCGAGATCGCGATAGTGCACATCGACGCACCGCCCGTCGATCGTCAACCACGCACCCCCGTTGAACACCCCGCCACCCCAGCCGCCCACCTCCGAGACCTCGCCCTCCCAGCCGACGGCGCGGAGGTCGGCGGGGTCGAAGGGGCCGCGGTAGTAGACGGCCAGGTCCCAGTCGCTGTCGGGCCGGTGCGTGCCCTGGGCGCGGGAGCCGCCGAGGGCGACTGCCTGGACGGTGGGGAGGGCGGCGAGGCGGTCGGCGGTGGTGTCGAGGAACGCGGCGTCGGTGAGGGCGTGCACGTGGGGGCTCCATCGGGTGGGGAGCGGGGTCGGACAGCAGCCGCAGGGTAGGCACATCGTCCTTCCCTCCGCGACGCGAATACGGCTGCCGTAGGGCGGGGGGCGACGACGGGGGTCGACGCACCGTGGTCGTGCCGGTGTCGGCGTCCAGGGCGATTGTCAGTGGCGTGCGCTCTAATGAATCTCGTCGTCACAGAGCGTGACGAGCGAGAGCGCTACGGAGGTGCGCGATGACGATGCTGGAGCGGGACGAGGGTCGGGACGAGGGCGGTCGGGAACACGGCGCGGAGGATGGCGGCGGCGTGGGGTCGACGCGTGCGCACATCTCGGCGGCCGGGCTGCGTGCCCGCGGCTGGACGCCGGGAATGGTGCGCCGACTGCTTGGTGAGCCCGATCTGTTGCGGGTCAATCCGCACTTCCGGGCGGCCCCACAGATTCGGCTCTACCTCGTCGAGCGGGTGGAATCCGCTGAGCGGAGCGAGGAGTTCCGGGCGGTGGCGGCGGCAGCCGCGCGACGGTCCGCGTCGGCGAAAGAGGCCGCCCAGCGCCGTCGGCAGGAAGTGCTGGCCCGGATCGCGGCGGAGCCGGTCGAGGTGCCGCGGCTGGCCGAGCGGAAGCTTGCGGCCATGGCGGTCGATCACCACAACTGCCAGGACGGGCAGAGAAGTTCCGAGAGGTGGGGGCGCAGTGCGGACCCCGCCACAGCCGACGGTGCCGACCCTCCCGCCCTCGACCGATGGAAGGTCGACTACCTCCGCCATCGGCTCACCCGCTACGACGAGCTCTTGAACGGACTGCACGGCAGCACCGGACGCGCGGCAGCCGAAGATCTCCTGCGGCGACGCGTCTACGCCGCCATCACCGAGGCGTACCCGGACCTTGCACAGGAGTGCGAACGACAGCTGCGTGAACGGGAGTGGGGTCCACCGCCGGAATGACATCTCCGGGCGAGGATCCGGCAGGGCCTGCGCCGTCGGCCGCGGCGAACCTAGCCTCCGAGCCCATGAAGGATGATCAAGCTCTCCGCGTGCACGACCGCCTGGCGGCCTCCCCCTGGCTGCGCCCCGTCACCTTCGGCGAGGGCCGCCGGTTCGGTCTCTGGGATCTCGCCTCACTCACCGAGGGCGCACTCGGCACCTGCGTCGACCCGGACTCACTCACGGTCTCGGGCGAGAAGCGCTTACGAGTCCGACTGCGCTCGTCGGGGCGCGAGTACACGTATGACGAGGACTTCGGAAGGAGGTACTGGATTCGGACACCCGGTGGCGGGTGCGGCACGGTGGGAACCGTCGCCGTGGACACCTGGCCCATCGGCGCGGGCGCGTTGCGGCTCTCCTCGCTCTACGTCCATCCCGTGGCCCGGCGGCGGGGAATCGCGTCGGCCGTCCTGGGCATGGTGTACGACGCCTGCCGCGCCGAAGGACTGCACGGGTTCCGTCTGGACACGCACTGGACCTGGCAGCGGACCGTCCACTACTACCTCGGCCGGGGGTTGTGGGTCACGTCCTGGAAGCACGCGCTGGGGTTCGCCAGGCTTTCGTATCTGCCCCGGTATGAAGTCACGGAGGCGGAAGGAGAGTTGACGTTCCTGATCGCCGACTCGGAAACGCCGGGCGAAGGGTCTACGGATGGCGGGGCCACGGATGGCGGGTGCACGGCGATGGTCCCGCTCCTCGCGGCCGGGAACGCCGGCGGGCGGCTCCGTCTGCGGGAGACCGAGCGGTATCGGCGTATGCGGGATGAGCGCGATGCCGTACGCCTGAATGCGCGTTCGACATTGGCGCTGCACCTCGCGGTGCGGGGTTGGCCGTTGGTGCGAGGGGAGGAGGAGTGGTCCGAGGCCGCATGGTCGTGTGACATCGGTGAGCCGGAGGGGCTTGCCTACAAGATCGGCATCTTTGAGCAGGTTGCCCGGGAGGAGGGCTGGCGTGTGGAGAGCCCGTATGCCGACGGCCGGGTTCTGCCGTTCGGGGAGCGGATCGGCGAGCGGGAAAATTCGGATGCCCTACCCGGGTGACAGCACGGATGATCGGCAGGTTGCCCGTTCACTGCACGAGGAGCCGCCGTGATCCAGCGCGTCACCGTCCCGAGTCTCTTTCCTCCGCCGACCTACTCCCACGCCTCCGTCGTCGAGGCCGGCACGAAGCTCGCGTTCCTTGCCGGGGCCGTGCCGCTCGACGCCGAGGGGAAGCTGGTCGGGGAGGGAGATCCCGTACGGCAGGCCGAGCAGGTGATCGCCAACCTGCGTGAGCAACTGCGGGCGGTCGGGAGTGACTTGGCCCATGTCGTATCGACCGACGTGTATGTCGTGAGCGGTGAGACCGCGGTGCTGTCCGCCGTGTGGGACGTCGTCGAGGCGTCGGGGCTCACTACGGGACCGCACTCGTCCACGCTCCTCGGCGTCGCCTGCCTCGGCTACACCGGGCAGCTGGTCGAGATCACGGCGACGGCCGTCGTCCCTGAGCCGGAAGAGGCGGGCTCATGACGTCCGTTGTCGTCCCGGAACCGGAAGGGGAGCTCATGATGTCCGTCGTTCTCCGTCGGGCCGCCGCCCCGGATGCCCCCGCGGCGGCGGACGTCTGGCTGCGCTCCTACAGCGCCGCCCTGCCCACCGTCCGGCGGGCCCACTCCGACGACGAAGTACGCGCGTACTTCCGGGACGTGGTGATACCTCGGGGCACGACGTGGGTCGCGGAGGCCATGGTCGAGAGCGGGGGCGCCGGTGTCGTCGTCGGCATGATGACCCTGGACGGTGAGGAAGTGAACGCGCTGTATCTCGAGCCCGGTTGGCGCGGGCAGGGCATCGGGGACCGTTTCGTCACGCTGGCCAAGGAACTCAGCCCCACCGGCCTCACCCTGTGGACCTTCCAGGTCAACCACCCCGCCCAGCGCTTCTACGAACGGCACGGCTTCGCGGAGGCCCACCGCACCGACGGCAGCGGCAACGAGGAGCGGGAGCCCGATATTCGGTATGCCTGGCGGCCCTGAGCCGGCCACTGGCCTTCACTCCGCCGACGGTCCCGCGCACCCGTCACTCCGCCGACGGCCCCACGCACCCGTCACGCCGACGACGGCCCCACGCACCGGTCACGCCGACAACGGCCCCCGCGCACCCGTCACTCCGAAGGCGATCCCCACACCCTCCTCTTCGGCACCGGCTTCGCATAACTCCCCGCCCTGCTCGTCATCAGCCCCAGCCCCACCAGCGACTCCGCCAGCTTCACCGCCGCCCCGACCCCGTCGACAACGGGGATGCCCAGCTTCTCCCCCACCGCCCGCTGCAGCCCCGTCATACCGGCACACCCCAGCACCAGGACCTCCGCCCCGGCAGCGCACGCCCGCTCGGCCGCCGCCAGGAACGCCGCCTCCGTGCGCGCGGCGTCACCCAGGTCGAGGACGCTCAGCCCCGTGCCCACGACGGCCGCGCAATTGCGCCCGACGCCCGCCGTCTCCAGACTGTCCTCGATCTGCCCGCACGACCGCTCCAGCGTGGTCACCACCCCGTACCGCCGGCCGAGCAGACACGCCAGATGCGCCGCCGCCTCCGTGATGTCGACGACCGGTACGTCCACCAACTCCCGGACGCCTTCCCGCCCGTGCTCCCCGAAGCCCGCCATGACGACGGCGTCGTACGACGGCCCCTCATACGTCCGCAACAGGTCGATGACGGCCGCGGCCGAGAGATAGCTGTCCAGCCAGCCCTCCGCCGACTCGGGTCCCCACGCGGGGGTCAGCCCGGTCACGATGGTGCCCGGGCCTGCGGCGGCCCGGGCACCTCGTACGATCTCCGCGGTCATCTCCTGCGTGGTGTTGCAGTTGGTGACGACGATCCGCACGTTCCTCAGACCTCCACGCGCTTCTCGGAAACGGATGCGGGGGTGGCCGCCCGCTCGCTGCGGCACAGCAGCACATAGAGCCCCGCCGCCAACGCGGTGCCGATGAACCACGAGTACGGCGCCACATCGCTGAACGTCTTCACCAGCGCCAGCACCGCCGCGACTCCCGCCGCCGGCAGGAACGCCCACAGAGCCTTGGGGTTGACGCCCTTCTTGTAGTAGTAGCGCGAGCCGGGCGTGGCGTCGAACAGCTCGTTGACATCGACCCGGCCCCGCTTGACCCAGTAGTAGTCGACCATGATCACGCCGAAGAGGGGTCCCAGGAAGGCACCCAGGCCGCCGAGGAAGTACTGGACGACCGTCGGGTTCGAGAAGAGGTTCCACGGCGTCACCACCAGCGCCGCCACCGTGCTGATCATGCCGCCGATCTTGAAGGTGATCTTCTGCGGCCAGACGTTGGCGAGGTCGTACGCCGGTGAGACGAAGTTGGCGACGATGTTGACGCCCATGGTGGCGATGGCGAAGGTCAGGGCCGCCAGCACCAGTACCCAGGTGTTGCCGACCTTGGCGACCAGCTCCGCCGGGTCGGTGATGGCCTCGCCGAAGACCTCCAGCGAGCCGGCCGTGACGATCACGGACACAACTACGAAGGCGGTCGAGTTGATCGGCAGGCCCCAGAAGTTGCCGCGGCGCACGGTGCGATAGTCCGGCGCGAAGCGGGAGAAGTCGCAGAAGTTGAGCATCAGGGTGCCGTACGTGGCGAGGATCAGCCCGATCGCGCCGAACCACTGCCGCCACTGTTCGCCGACGGAGACCGGGTGCGGCGTCGAGGTGAGCGAGATGGTCCAGCCGGCCTTGGCCAGGACCCAGACCGCCAGCGCGATCATGACCACCCAGATCGCCGGTCCGCAGAAGTCCTGGAACTTCCGCACCGACTCCATGCCCTGGCTGATGATCGCCGCCTGGATCAGCCAGAGCGACAGGAAGGAGACCCAGCCGAGCGCGTCCAGGCCGAGGAAGGAGCTGTGGGTCCAGGACTCCAGGCCCGGCCAGGCGGCGAGCAGCATCACGTTGACCGCGACGGAGGCCAGGTAGGTCTGGATGCCGTACCACATGATGGCGATCACGGCCCTGATCAGCGCGGGGATGTTCGCACCCCAGACGCCGAAGCTGATGCGGCTGACGACCGGGAAGGGCACGCCGTGACGCTGGCCGATGCTGCCCATCCAGTTCATGCCGATGTAGATGAGTACGAAGCCGACGAGCAGGGACGTGAAGACCTGCCAGACGTTCATGCCGAGGACGAGCAGGCCGGCGGCGAAGGTGTAGTTGCCCAGGTTGTGGACGTCGGACATCCACATGGCGAAGAGGTCGAAGACCTTCCAGTTGCGCTTGCCCGCGGGGGCGAGGTCTTCGTTGGTGAGCCGGGGATCGGGGACGAACGCTGCTGTGCCGGTGGCTTCGGCACGGTCGGCGAGGGACACGGGGCCTCCATGGACGGGGGACGGAGGAGGAGGAAGGCTTTCCGGTGGCTTGTTTCCAGTGGCTTATTACCGGTCACTATGGACCGCGTTTGGTATACCAAACTGCCGACATAGTCCTCCCGTCAACCGTTCCGACCGATGTCGTTGCTGTTAACGCTCCGTAAAACACGCCCTGAGTCGGCGAAGATGGCTCCATGAGCTCCGTGACGAAGATCGAACCCCTCGGCGCGGTTCGCGAGCGCGTCCTGGCGAACCTGCGACAGGAGATCATCGCGGGCCGCCTCCGCCCGGGCGACCGGCTCGTGGAGCGTGATCTCGCCGAACGCTTCGGCGTCTCCCGCGTGCCGGTCCGCGAGGCGATCCGCGCGCTGGTCGCGGAGGGGTTCGTCCACTTCGAGACACCACGCCGTACGGTCGTCCGACGGCTGACCCCGAACGACGTCAAGGAACTCTTCGAGCTGCGCGAGGCGCTCGAGGTGTACGCGGCGGGACTGGCCGCCGCGCGCGCGACCCCGCAGGATCTGGCCGAGGTGGAGGAACTACTCGAGCGCGCCGCCACCGCGACCGAGGCCGGGGACGCGGAGGCGATCACCGACATCAACAGCCGCCTGCACGACCGCATCGTGGCCATGGCCGACAACAGCCTGCTGCTGCAGGCCCTCGAACCGGTCGCCGGCCGCCTGCGCTGGATGACCCGGCGGAACGAGGAATGGCCCCAACTCCTCGTGGAGCACCGTGAGTTGTACGAGGCGATCGCCTCCGGCGACCCGGAGCGAGCCCGCGCTCACGCACTCGCCCACGTGCGCACCAACTACCGCTCGACGGTACGGCAGCTGTTCGGCGAGGCCGAACTTCCCTAGCGGGCCGCGTACTTGTCCGTCGCCGCCACCAGCGCGTCGGCCACCCCCGGCGCCCCGGCATCGTGACCGACCTCGTCGATCATCACCAACTCGCTGCCCTGCCAGGCGTGATGCAGCCGCCACACGATGCCGAGCAGGTTGCCGAAGTCCAGGCTGCCCTGGACGAGCGTCCCGGGGATGCCCTTGAGCAGGTGCGCATCGCGCAGGACGACGCCCTGGTCATTGCCCTCGCCCAGGAAGCTGTCATTGCCCCAGTAGTGCGTGACGGTGCGGGCGAAGCCCAGACGGAACACCGGATCCTCGTACCGCGGCACCGAACGCGGCGGCGAGGTTGCCGTCTCTCTCGTCGACGGGCAGTTCACCGACGAACCGCTCGAACGCCGCCGGAAAGATCTTCCCAAGTCCCCTGGTCAGCAGGGCGACTTCGGGGTTCGCCCCGGTCGCCACCCCCGTCAGCACCAGCTCCGACACCACCTCGGGATGCGTCTGCGCATACCGCAGTCCCAGCACCGACCCCCACGACACGCCCCACACCAGCCACCGCCCGATCCCCAACTCCTGCCGCAGCAGCTCCAGATCGGCGATGAGATGGGCCGTCGTATTGACGCTCATGTCGGTCTCATACGCGCTCGCCGACGGCGTCGAACGCCCGCACCCCCGCTGGTCGAGCAGCACGATCCGGTACACGGCGGGGTCGAACAGGCGCCGCGGATACGGCGAACACCCCGATCCCGGACCACCATGCAGGACCAGCGCGGGCTTGCCGTGCGGATTGCCGCAGGTCTCCCAGTACACGCGGTTGCCGTCACCGACGTCGAGCATGCCGTGGTCGTACGGTTCGATCTCCGGGTAGAGAGCCATCCGGGCACCCTAATGTCCTTACGACGGTCAGGTCGCCTCAATTCGCGCGGTTCAGGCCCGCCGCCTCGGCCGCGGTGCGCAGTACGTCCCGCAGCATCGCGGGCGTGAGCCGGCCGGTGAAGGTGTTGCGCTGACTGACGTGGAAGCAACCGAAGAGGTCGATTCCATCGAGCGGGACCCTCACCCCGTGCGCGAAGACGGGGCGCGGCCTCGGCACGCTCCACCCTGCCTCGGCGAGCGCGGGCAGCGTGGCCTGCCACCCGAAGGCACCGAGCACCACCACCGCCCGCACCGTCGGCCGCAGCAGCGTCAGCTCCTGAACGAGCCAGGGGCGGCACGCGTCCCGCTCGCCGGGCGTGGGCTTGTTCGCGGGCGGGGCGCAGTGCACGGGCGCGGTGACGCGGACGCCGTACAGCTCGAGCCCGTCGTCCGCCGACACGGAGCTGGGCTGCGACGCCAGCCCGACGTCGTACAGCGCCTGATACAGCACGTCTCCGGAACGGTCACCCGTGAACATCCGCCCCGTGCGATTCCCGCCGTGCGCGGCAGGCGCCAGTCCCACGACCAGCAACCGGGCATCCCCCGGCCCGAACCCCGGAACCGGCCGCCCCCAGTACGTCCAGTCGGCGAAGGCAGCACGCTTGGTACGGGCCACCTCCTCACGCCAGGCGACCAGCCGCGGGCAGGCCCTACAGCCCGCGACCCGCTGGTCGAGATCGTCGAGGACGTCCATAGGGCAACGGTAGCTCCAGGCCCGGGCTCCCTCCCGGTCCACGGCCGCTGGCTTCGCCCCTGGGAAATCCCAGCCGATTCATCCGACGCGGAGGACTAAGGTCGAGACATGGCTTCGAAGGCTATGGACTACGACGAGACGAACGGCTGGGCGAACGGCGACAGGGGCACGCCTCAGGGACCGGGGCGCAAGGGGCATGAGGGGCACAAGGGCCCCTCCACCGTCGACGCCCCCACACCCGCCGCACCGGCCACACCCGCCACCGCCGTCCCGGCCGATGCCAAGACCGCCGCCGCGAACGCCGCCGCCGAAGCCGCCCGCCCGCAGAATGGCGAGACCGTCCGCATCGACAGCTGGATCTGGTCCGTACGCCTGGTCAAGACCCGCTCGATGGGCGCCGCCGCCTGCAAGGGCGGCCACGTGCGGGTGAACGGCGAGCGCGTCAAGCCCGCCCATTCCGTCCGCGTCGGCGACGAGGTCCGCCTGCGCCACGAAGGCCGGGAGCGGATCGTCATCGTCAAGCGCGTGATCCGGAAGCGGGTCGGCGCCCCCGTAGCCGTCCAGTGCTACGTCGACAACAGCCCGCCGCCCCCGCCCCGCGAGGCCGTCGCCCCCGCCGGCATCCGCGACCGCGGCACGGGCCGCCCGACCAAGCGAGACCGCCGCGAGCTGGAACGCCTGCGGGCGCTGCGCGGACTGAGCGGCCGCGCCACGGGCGACCGCCCCACAGGAGGCCGCCCCACGGGAGGCCGATCCGAAGGCCGCTGATCGCAGCTCCCGGCCTCGCCCGCCGCTGCGGGACCACCGCTGGAGCAGACCCCGCAGAAAGCCACCCGAAGGCCGGTGCCCCTTGCACCACAAGGACAAGGCACCGGCCTCACAGCAGCGGCCTCCCCCGCCGCCTCTCCCTCACGCCCGTCGTCGCTCCAGCCGCACCAGCCGCAGAAGCTCCGCGTTGTGCCCTCGCCGGGCCCAGGCGATGAGCGCGAGCGGCACGATGAGGATCAGCGGGGTCGCTGCGTTCTCCCCGTTGAAGTACGTGAGGGTGACGACGAACGCGCCCACCATCAGACCGCTCAGCGCCATCGCCGCCACCGACTGCACCACCGGAATCAACAGCGCTATGCCTCCGGCCAGTTCGAGGGCGCCGATGATGTACATCCCCGTGTTGCCCCAGCCCATCTCGGCGAAGCCCTCGGCGGCGGTGGGGTGCGCGATCAGCTTGGGCAGCGCGCTCGCGATCACGTAGAAGAGGGCGAGCAGCACCTGCAGGCCGCGCAGGGCGATGCGGGCACGCCGGCCACGGGCGGTCGCGGACTCGGCGATGACGACAGGGCGGGACGAGGCGGAAGCGGCGGTGCTGACGGAAGCGGTGGTCTCGGACATCGGGGTCTCCTGTGTGCAGCGGTCCGTGTTGCTGTCACAGAGGTAGACCGGGACCCGCTCCAGAACTCATCGCTGTCCGGCGACCCGTTCTCAGTCGCCTCGGCTCACCCCCCGGCGGCGGGAACCGCCCGCACCCATATCCGCTCGTCCGTCAGGTACTTGTCCACTCTCAGCCCCGCTTCCGCCAACGCCTCCTCGAACTGCTCCTTCGTCAGCGGCCGTGCCAGGAACGTCTGCGTCCAGACCGCGTCCGGGAACTCATACTCCGCGCGCACCGAGTTCATCCCGTCGCCGACCGGCTCCGAGGACGCGATCCGGACCGTGAAGCCGCTGGGATCGACGCGCTCGCGCGGCAGGCCCGTGTGGTAGTCCTCTCCCTCCCGCTGGATCAACACACAGCCACCGTCGGCGAGATGACGTACGCAGGTCCGCAGCATCCCTCGCCGCACCTCGACGTCACCGGAGTGCACCAGGAACGACGCGAGCAGCACCACGTCGAATCTCTCGCCGAGGTCGAGATCCTCGATCGCGCCGCATATCGTGCGTGCCCCGCGGACGCGTTCGAGCATCTCCGCGGATTCGTCCACCGCCGTGACCGTGAAGCCGCGTTCCAGCAGCGGGTGGGTCATTCGCCCGACGCCGCAGCCCAGCTCCAGGATGTGCGCGCCCGCCGGCACGGCCGCGGCGATGATGTCCGGCTCGTCGCCCACCGGCAGCCGCGAGTACAGCTCGACCGCGCAGCCGTCGGGAGTGATCGCACCGGGTCCGGTTCCCTCGTATCCCTCACGCATTTTCAGCTCCATGCCCGCCCAACGGCCCACATCCGCACGCCCGTTCCCGCACCGAACGGATTCACCCGTACGAGCTAGAGCGGATCCCCGGCTACAGCGGAAACCATCCGTGGCCGATGTACCAGTGCCCTCCCGCCCGCAGATGGTCCCCGACCGCCCGCTCCACCGACGTCCGCCGCGGCAGCCCCTCCACCGGCAACTCCGGGTTCCCGAACACGAACTGGACCGGCTCGGTGTCGGCGGGCTCGGTGTCCTGACGAGCGATCCGGAACCGCTCCTGGAACCGGACGATGTTGGAGTCGGCGGTCAGGTATTGCTTCAACTGCGGGTCGAGCAGCCAGGAGTGGCACATCGCCGCCCGGTACTCCTCCTCCGGGTAGTACTCCGCGAAGAACTCGCGGGCCAGCGCCACCGAGCGGTCACAGGCGTCCGGGGACAGCGGGCCGAGGAACTCGGGGATATGGATGTCCAGACAGGGCATGCCGGCGGTCGCGTCCATCCCTGCGGACGCGAGCTCCGACGCCGCGCGCCGCCAGAGCCGCCCCCGTTGGAACTGGAGCCGTCCCAACTGGTACAGCTCGCCCCGGAAATGAAGGGTGAGCCACTGCGGGGACTGCACGCCTCCCCTGCCGTGCCGTCTGCGGTGGATGGCCATGTTCCGCCCGAGGTCGGCGAGGGTGCGCCGGGAGACGTCGGCGGGGATACCGCGTGCGCGGTGGTACGCGCGCGTGTGCGGAAGCGCCGCGACGAGCACGTACGCGGCGAAGTGGCGGCCCAGCACCGCGGGCGCCTCGGCGACCCGCTGGCCCAGCTGTAGCCCCTCGCCGTACTCGAGGATCTCCCCGATGTCGCGCACCAGTGCCTCGGCGCACTCCTCCAGGAGCCGCATCGCCCCGGCGTCGGCGGTCAGGGTCCGCCGCAGCCGGACCAGTTCGTTGATGTCCTCGTGGGGTACCGCAAGGTCGAGCAGGATCTCGGGCAACGCGTCGGTGTCCGGCAGCACGGTGTGGTCTCCCCCTCCTCGGGCAGCTGATGAGCTCTTTGGTGAACGTCCGTACCGAGGAGTACGTTGCAGACAGGAGTAGTGATCCCGATGCGTACGGGCAGTGAACCGGCGACCGCGCGCAGTGCACTGCGGGCGCGCTTCTGGCTGAGCGTGTGGGGTCTGGTCTGGGCGGTCTTCGGCACGGTCGCTTTCGCGCTCGCCGGACGCCCCGGGTGGGCGATCGCCTGCGGGGTGCTGTGGCTGGTGATCACCGTCGACATGGCGCTGATCCTCCGGCACATCCGACAGGGCCCGCACTACCAGCCGGGCCGCGACATTCCGCCGTACCGACCGCCGGACCAGCAGCACCCGCCCCGGCCGCACCAGCGGCGCCCGCCCGGCCGACAGCCCCGATGACCGGCCACCGGACGCTCACCCGTCGAAGCGTGCCGCCTTGATGTACTCCGGGTTCGGGTCCAGGGCGGCCGCGAGCCGGAAGTGGCGCTTGGCCTCGTCGTGCCGCGCCTGCCGCTCATAGGTGCGGGCGAGGGCGAAGTGCGCGAACGCGGTGTCCGGTTCGCGCTCCAGGACGATGGTGAACTCCAACTCGGCAGGTCGCAGTTGCGCGGCCGCGAAGAAGGCACGCGCGCGGAGCAGCCGTGCGGCGGTGTTCTCCGGGTGCGCCGCGATCACCGGGTCGAGCAGTTTCACCGCGCCCCGCGGGTCCCGTGCGGCGAGCAGGTGCTCGGCGGCACGGAAGTCGATGACATGGGTCTCCGGAGTACGTCCGGTCGATCCGCTGGTCTCGGGCACGGCACAGTCCTTCCCTCACTCAACGGGTTCAACGCCCGCAACAGGGCCGCGATTCCGTGGTCGTCATCGAGCGCCGCCCTGTCGCGACGTTCGCCGAAACGTCCTGCGCAGGCCCCGTCAGGTCACCCGCGGTCGAGCAGCGGGCACGTGCCCTCTACGGCGGCCCCCGCCCCCCATCGGGCGGCTACCGCGACGCCTGCGCCCGTCCGACGAGATCCGCCCAGACCTCGCGCACGCGTGCCTGAAGCTCCTCCAACGGTACGTCGTTGTCGATGACGATGTCCGCGATCTCCAGGCGCTTCTCCCGGGTGGCCTGCGCGGCCATACGCGCGCGTGCGTCCTGCTCCGTCATGCCGCGCAGCCGGACCAGCCGGTCGAGCTGGGTCTCGGGGCTCGCGTCGACGACGACCACGACGTCGTACAGCGGCGCGAGGCCGTTCTCCGCGAGGAGCGGGACGTCGTGGACGACCACGGCGTCCTCGGCGGTGGCGCTTTCCAGTTCACGGGAGCGCGCGCCCACCAGGGGGTGCACGATGCCGTTCAGCACGGCCAGCTTGTCGGGGTCGGCGAAGACGATGGAGCCCAGCTTGGGCCGGTCCAGGCTGCCGTCCGCGGCGAGCACCTCCGTGCCGAAGGCCTCGACGACCGCCGCGAGCCCGGGAGTTCCCGGCGCGACGACCTCGCGCGCGATACGGTCCGCGTCGATGAGGACGGCACCCTGCTCCACGAGCAGCCGTGACACCTCGCTCTTGCCGGCGCCGATGCCACCGGTCAGGCCCACTTTCAGCATGACCGGCAGCTTAGGGCCTGCCACTGACAGGGCACCCGGTCAGGTGTCGCCCTCCCGCTCCGCCAGGAAGCGCTCGAACTCCTGCCCGATCTCGTCCGCCGACGGAATGTCCATGGGTTCGGCGAGCATGTTGCCCCGCGTCTCGGCACCCGCGGCGGCGTCGTACTGGTGCTCCAGGCCCTGGACGAGAGCGACCAGTTCCTCGTCGCCCTCCTGGATCTGCCGGTCGATCTCTGTCTGCGTGCGGTAGGCGTCCGTGCGCAGGGAGTGGGCGATGCTCGGGAGAACCAGTCCGGTCGCTCCCGTGATGGCCTCCAGGACGGTCAGCGCGGCGTCCGGGTACGGGGAACGCGCGATGTAGTGCGGCACGTGCGCCGCGACGCCCAGGACCTCGTGTCCGGCTTCCATGAGGCGGTACTCCAGCAGCGCCTCGGCGCTGCCCGGTACCTGTGCCTCCTCGAACGGGCTGGTGTGACCGGGGACCAGGTCGGTGCGGCTGCCGTGCGGGGTGAGGCCGACGGGGCGGGTGTGCGGGACGCCCATGGGGATGCCGTGGAAGTTCACGGCCAGTCGCACGCCGAGGCGCTTCACGATCTGCTGCACGGCCGCGGCGAAGCGCTCCCACTCCACGTCCGGCTCGGGACCGGACAGCAGCAGGAAGGGCGCGCCCGTCGCGTCCTGGACGAGCCGCACCTCGATGCCCGGCACCTCGTAGTCGGTCCACCGGTCGCGCTGGAAGGTCAGCAGCGGCCGGCGGGCGCGGTAGTCCACGAGCCGGTCGTGGTCGAAGCGGGCGACGACCTGGTGGGGCAGCGAGTCGAGGAGCCGGTCGACGATCTGGTCGCCGGTTTCGCCCGCGTCGATGTACCCGTCGAAGTGGTAGAGCATGACAAGGCCGGCCGACTCCTGTGCCAGCGCCATGTCGACGACGGCCAGGCCCTTCGGCTCCCATGCGTACAAACCCTGCGGATCAAGCACTGTGACCGCTCCTCCTCGTGTTCGTACTGCACAACACAGCCCAGGACACGGGCATTCCCACCCGTGTCCCTGATCAGGCCTCTCTCATCGCGTTTTCATGCGGCACTGCCGGCCGCGGTCGAGCGCCGCCCCAGTGGTTCACGAGGCCAGCACGCGCGCGTGGAGGGCTGTTACGGCTTTCCGGGCGGAGGTGAACGCGCGTGCTGCCAGGCGTCGGTGCGGGCACTTGTACTCCAGCCCGATCTTCGCCGCCGACGACGGCGTGATCACCTTCAGCGCGGACTGCACCCCTGAGCCCAGGTTGTGCGGCACCTTGGCGAGGATGTTGGGCGGCAGCGCGGCGATGCAGAAGTCGGCCTCGACGACCTTCGTACGCCCGCCCTGCGCATACGCGACGGACACCCCGCCGCCCGTGTCGGTAATCTTCGAAACGACCGCCCCCGTACGCACCCTCGCCGCCCTCGTACGTCAGCTTGTCGCCGAGTTCGTCCCAGTCCTCCAGGAACTCGATCAGCCGTTCCTGGTCGGTGGCCGTCAACTCCTTGTCGAGAGCACCCTTGTTGGTGGCCTTGGCGAGCAACTCCGAGACATAGCCGTAGACATCGGCGTTGACGTTGGTGAACACCTCAAGGGGAACGCCGAGTTCACGGCAGTAGTCGAGGGTGACCATCCACTGCGGAATACGCGCGGGCCCGGCGTTCATGTGCTCGCCGTCCCCGAAGCGCGCGGTCTGCCCATGGTGGCGAGCATTGTGCCGGCACCGCTGGTGAGGCCGACGTTGCGAAGGACAGCGCGAAACGACTGGTTCCGGAGGCGCGCTGAATCTGTGCCATGTACCGGCACCCCTTGTCCGATCATGAATGACCGGGGAAGCCTCCCAACGACCGGTTACGGCCCATCAGTTACTCGTGTATCCCGCACGTTTCTACAAAGGTGGCGACGATGCCTTAGGGGCGCGGGGAACTGCGCGACCAGCCCCCACCGGCCCGCAGCCAAAAACACTGAGGGACCGCACCCCGAAAGGTACGGCCCCTCAAACTAACCGCTATGCCTCAGCGGGCCAGCGTTCAGCGTTCAGCTCTGTCCACCCGCCAGCTTCTCCCGCAGCGCGGCCAGCGCCTCGTCCGAGGCCAGCGCACCGGAGTTGTCCGGGCCCTCGGAGGAGTACGAACCGCCGCCACCACCGGACGCGGCCGGAGCCGCACCCGCCGTGTCGCCGCCCTCGGCCGCGGCAGCGGCGTCGGCCTCGCGGGACTTGATGACCTGCTGCTGGTGCTGCTCGAAGCGCTGCTGCGCCTCGGCGTACTGGCGCTCCCACTCCTCGCGCTGCTTCTCGTAGCCCTCGAGCCAGTCGTTGGTCTCGGGGTCGAAGCCCTCGGGGTAGATGTAGTTGCCCTGGTCGTCGTACGACGCGGCCATGCCGTACAGCGTCGGGTCGAACTCGACGGAGGCCGGGTCGGCACCGAAGGACTCGTTGGCCTGCTTCAGCGAGAGGCTGATGCGACGGCGCTCGAGGTCGATGTCGATGACCTTGACGAAGATCTCGTCGTTGACCTGGACGACCTGCTCCGGGATCTCCACGTGGCGCTCGGCCAGCTCGGAGATGTGGACCAGACCCTCGATGCCCTCGTCCACGCGGACGAACGCACCGAACGGAACCAGCTTCGTGACCTTGCCGGGCACGACCTGGCCGATCTGGTGGGTGCGGGCGAACTGCTGCCACGGGTCTTCCTGGGTCGCCTTCAGCGACAGGGAGACACGCTCGCGGTCCATGTCGACGTCGAGAACCTCGACGGTGACTTCCTGGCCGACCTCGACAACCTCGGAGGGGTGGTCGATGTGCTTCCAGGACAGCTCGGAGACGTGGACCAGACCGTCGACGCCACCCAGGTCCACGAAGGCACCGAAGTTGACGATCGAGGAGACCACGCCGGAGCGGACCTGCCCCTTCTGGAGGGTCGTGAGGAACGTCTGGCGGACCTCGGACTGGGTCTGCTCCAGCCAGGCACGGCGGGACAGGACCACGTTGTTGCGGTTCTTGTCCAGCTCGATGATCTTGGCCTCGAGCTCCTTGCCCACGTACGGCTGGAGGTCGCGAACTCGGCGCATCTCGACGAGGGAAGCCGGCAGGAAGCCACGGAGGCCGATGTCGAGGATGAGTCCACCCTTGACGACCTCGATGACGGTACCGGTGACGATGCCGTCTTCTTCCTTGATCTTCTCGATCGTGCCCCAGGCACGCTCGTACTGAGCGCGCTTCTTGGACAGGATCAGACGGCCTTCCTTGTCCTCCTTCTGGAGAACAAGGGCCTCGATCTCATCGCCCACGGCGACGACCTCATTGGGGTCGACGTCATGCTTGATGGAGAGCTCGCGGCTCGGGATAACGCCTTCGGTCTTGTAACCGATGTCGAGCAGGACCTCGTCCCGGTCGACCTTCACGATGACGCCGTCGACGATGTCGCCGTCGTTGAAGTACTTGATCGTCTCGTCGATCGCGGCGAGGAAGGCTTCCTCGTTACCGATGTCGTTGACCGCAACCTGCGGGGTGGTGGCGGTGGTCTCGGTGCTGCTCGTCATGTGGGAAAGGGCTCCGGTACGGACATTGAAGTCGTAGGTACTGCTTACGCCGGGAGCCCGTTTCGCTCTGCAGAAGCCGGACAGCCTAGGAAGCGCCACCGAAAAACACTGGTGGCGCCTCGACAACCGAGGGGACATACAACAGATGCGAGCGCAGCCTGCTACGTCTGAGGAGCGCAGGCCCGCAGCGCAACTTGTAGCATACGGGGGCAGCCGGACAGGGTCAATGCGCGAAGGCGCACACCCGGGGCGGATCGCCGCAATCCCGGCACAATACGTGTCCCTTGAGGCCACGCATGGCCCAAGGCACCCCTCGCGTGACACCACCGCGACGGGGTTGGACGGAAGAGCCCGCAGACTAATACGAGGGAGCCGATCATCCAAGAGCCCGAAGCGTTCGAGCCGGAAGCCACCCGACGTGACGCCTCAGCCACGGAGAGCGCCCGGGCAAACCGGGGCTGGTGGGACCGGAACGCGGACGAATATCAGACCGAGCACGGCACGTTTCTCGGGGACGACCGATTCGTGTGGTGCCCCGAAGGCCTCGACGAGGTGGAGGCGGAGCTGCTCGGCCCGCCGGAGGAGCTGAAGGGCAAGGACGTCCTGGAGATCGGCGCCGGCGCGGCCCAGTGCGCGCGCTGGCTGGCCGCCCAGGGAGCCCGCCCGGTGGCCCTGGACCTCTCCCACCGCCAGCTCCAGCACGCGCTGCGCATCGGTACCGCGTTCCCGCTGGTGCAGGCGGACGCGGGCGCCCTGCCCTTCGCCGACGCCTCCTTCGACCTGGCCTGCTCGGCGTACGGGGCGATGCCGTTCGTCGCCGACCCGGTCCTTGTCCTGCGGGAGGTCCGCCGGGTACTGCGTCCCGGGGGCCGTTTCGTCTTCTCCGTCACGCACCCGATCCGCTGGGCCTTCCCGGACGAGCCCGGCCCCGAGGGGCTGAGCGTCTCGTCCTCCTACTTCGACCGCACTCCGTACGTCGAGCAGGACGACGACGGCCGCGCGGTGTACGTCGAACACCACCGGACCCTCGGCGACCGCGTCCGGGACGTCGTCGCGTCGGGCCTGCGGCTGGTGGATCTGGTCGAGCCGGAGTGGCCGGAATGGAACACCTCGGAGTGGGGCGGCTGGTCGCCGTTGCGCGGGAACCTGATCCCGGGGACGGCGATCTTCGTGTGCGTACGAGACTGAGTGCGTGATCCGTTACGACGCCCTGGACGCGCTGCCCGTACGCGGCGCCCTGCCCGCACTGGACGGCGCCCTTGACGCGCACGGCACCGCCGTCCTCGTGGCACCGCCCGGCACAGGCAAGACGACCCTCGTGCCGCTCGCCCTGTCCGGACTCCTCGGGGAGGGTCCCGTACGCCGTGTGATCGTCGCCGAGCCGCGGCGGATCGCGGCGCGGGCGGCGGCCCGGCGGATGGCGTGGTTGCTGGGCGAGAAGGTCGGGGAGAGCGTCGGCTACACCGTGCGCGGGGAGCGGGTCGTGGGGCGGCACGCGCGCGTGGAGGTCGTCACGACCGGCGTGCTGCTGCAGCGAGTGCAGCGCGACCAGGAGCTGGCGGGCGTGGACGTGGTGGTGCTCGACGAGTGCCATGAGCGGCATCTGGACGCGGACACGGTGGCCGCGTTCCTGTGGGACGTACGGGAGACGCTGCGGCCGGAGCTGCGGCTGGTGGCCGCGTCCGCGACGACCGACGCGCAGGGGTGGGCACGGCTGCTGGGCGGGGCGCCGGTGGTCGAGGCCGAGGGGGTCTCGTATCCGGTGGAGGTGGTCTGGGCGCCACCGGTGCGTCCGGTACGGCCGCCGCACGGTATGCGAGTCGACCCGGCGCTGCTCGCGCATGTGGCGTCGGTGGTGCGGCGGGCGCTGGCCGAGCGGCCGGGGGACGTGCTGTGTTTCCTGCCGGGGGTCGGGGAGATCGCGCGGGTGGCCGGGCAGCTGGACGGCCTGGGGGATGTCGAGGTGCTTCAGGTGCACGGGCGGGCGCCTGCGGCGGTGCAGGATGCCGTGCTGTCCGCCGGTGTGCGGCGCCGGGTGGTGCTGACGACGTCCGTGGCCGAGTCCTCTCTGACGGTTCCCGGCGTGCGGGTGGTCGTCGACTCGGGGCTGGCGCGCGAGCCGCGGGTCGATCACGCGCGCGGGCTGAGCGCGCTGACGACGGTACGGGCCTCGCAGGCGGCCGGCCGGCAGCG
This sequence comes from Streptomyces sp. NPDC050211, assembly GCF_040656035.1. Classification (NCBI taxonomy): domain Bacteria; kingdom Bacillati; phylum Actinomycetota; class Actinomycetes; order Kitasatosporales; family Streptomycetaceae; genus Streptomyces; species Streptomyces sp. NPDC050211. Next base: position 84,060 of record NZ_JBFALC010000029.1, on the reverse strand, counting down.
GGCGGGGCGTGCCGGGCGTGAGGCGCCGGGGGCGGTGTACCGGTGCTGGGCGGAGGCCGAGGACACGCGTCTGCCGCGTTTCCCGTCGCCGGAGATCAAGGTGGCCGACCTGACGGCGTTCGCCCTGCAGGCGGCGTGCTGGGGCGATCCTGAGGCCTCCGGACTGGCGCTGCTGGACCCGCCGCCAGGTGGGGCGATGGCGGTGGCGCGGACCGTGCTGTCGGCGATCGGGGCCGTGGACTCCCACGGGCGGGCCACGGAGCGTGGCAGGCGGCTGGCGCGACTGGGCTTGCATCCGCGGCTGGGGCGGGCCCTGCTGGACGCCCCTGGCGGGGGCGCGGAGGTCGTGGCGCTGCTCTCCGAAGAGGTGCCACGGGATTACGGGGATGATCTGGTGGCCGCGCTGCGCACCGCCCGGCGTGGCGGTGACGCCTACGCGGGCCGCTGGCGGGCGGAGGTGCGGCGGCTGCGGGCCGCTTCGGAGGGGGTTTCCCAGCCGTCCGCCGGTGACTCCGACGACCGTCTTGTCGGGCTGGTCACGGCCCTCGCGTTCCCCGAGCGCCTCGCCAAGGCCGACGGTGCCTCCTATCTCATGGCGTCCGGGACGCGTGCCGAGCTCGGCGAGGGGAGTGCGCTGCGGGGTGCGGCCTGGATTGCCGTTGCCGCGGCGAATCGGCCCGTGGGCAAAGGGCACGCGCGCGTGCAGCTTGCCGCCGTGGTGGACGAGGACCGGGCTCGGTCGGCCGCCGCCTCGCTGTATTCCGAGGGACAGGAGGTCCACTGGGCCGACGGGGATGTCGTCGCCCGGAGCGCCGAGCGGCTCGGGGCGATCGAGCTGGCGGCGCGCCCGCTCAAGAGCCCCGACCCCGTCCTCGTACGCGATGCCCTCCTTGAAGGGCTGCGGCAGGAAGGGTTCGGCCTGTTGCGCTGGTCCCCCGATGCCGAGGTACTGCGGCAGCGGCTCGCCTTTCTGCAGCTGCACCTCGGTGAGCCGTGGCCCGATGTCCGCGACGACGCGCTCCACGCGCGCGTGGAGGAGTGGTTGGAGCCGGAGCTGGGCCGTGCGCGGCGCCGTGCGGATCTCGCTCGTATCGACGCCGGAGCCGCGCTCACCCGGCTGCTGCCCTGGGCCTCAGGTGATGCCGCGCGGCTCGACGAGCTCGCGCCCGAGCGGATCGCCGTACCCAGTGGGTCCAGAATCCGGATCGACTACGCCAACCCCGAGCAGCCTGTCCTGGCGGTGAAGTTGCAGGAGATGTTCGGGCTCCAGGAGACGCCGAGCCTCGCCGGGGTGCCGGTGCTCGTGCATCTGCTCTCCCCCGCCGGCCGGCCCGCCGCCGTCACCGCCGACCTCGCGTCCTTCTGGCGGGACGGCTACAAGGGCGTACGGGCGGAGCTGCGCGGCCGGTATCCGAAGCATCCGTGGCCCGAGGACCCCGCCACCGCCGAGCCGACCCGGCACACCAACGCCCGGCTCAGGCGCTGACCGGCTCCGGTGCCGCCGTCTGAACGCCCGCGGGGTCGGCGGGGCGGCGGCTGCGGGCCTCCAGGTAGAGGGAGAGGGACAGCAGCAGGGCGCCGAGGAAGAGGAAGCCCCAGGGCAGGTACGACGTCATCAGCAGGACCAGGGTGCGGTTGGACTTGACCAGGTCGACGGTGGAGTCGATGTAGTCCTCGCGCATCTTCACGTGCCCGGCGAACGCCGTCACCTTGTCGCGGTCGCCCAGCAGGGAGCCACCGCGGAGTTCCTCCTTGTGGATCTCCTCGCCGTAGACGGGGGCGCCGGTGAGGGGTTCGACCCAGAACTTGCGGACGGTGGTGTACCAGCGGGTGGTGCCGGTCTTGGCGACCGATTCCGGGGTGATGCCCTGGACCGGCATCGTCTTGGGCATCGACACCTTCGTCCACGGAATGGTCTGCTCGAAGTAGTAGACCTCGACGCCGCGGAAGTCCTGTGTGCCCTTGTAGTGGATCGGCGCCGTCACGCGCGCCTGCGCGTCGAAGTACTCGTAGTCCCGTTTCTCCGTCATGAACGGCCACTTGAACTCGATGCCGTCCCGGCGCACCGGGTCGCCGTCGACCATCTCGCCCGTGGCGTGGACGGGTTCCTGGGTGTGGGCGTCGAAGATGTAGCGCTCGGGGATCTTGGAGACCATCTTGCCGTCGGGGCCGACGACGTACGACAGCCCGTCCCAGACGACGACGTCCTTGCCCGCGGTCTTCTCGATCTTCTCGGACTCCTCCACGTTGCCCTTGAGGGTCTGCACGATGGTGACCTTGGGGACCTTGCGCGCCTGCATGGTGCCGTAGTCGAGGAGAGTCGCGTCCTTCGCCTCGAGGACCATGTCCTGGTACTGGTTCGGCGGGATCTTGGCCAGGCGCGGGAAGGCGTACCAGCGCAGCAGTGGGGACAGCGCCGCGAAGAACACGGCGAGGGCGAGCAGGATCAGGCTGGCCTTGCGGCGCATCTCGGCCTCCCTCCCGGGTGGTCAGGGGTGTGCGGGCACCGTTGTCAGGAGCGGCTTCGGGGAGGTCTCGCCCGTGGGTGAGCCCAGCGCCGTGATGGTGAGCACGAGGGCGAGCGCGACGGCGAGACCGGTCGCGGCGGCGATCAGGGCGCGCATAGGGACGCCTCCCGACGGGCGGAACTGATACATCGTCAGGTGCGGCACCGTAGCAACGAGCGGGTGAGATGAGAACACGTTGCACACACAACGACGGCGCCCCCTCGGTGAAGGGGCGCCGCCGTTGTCGTAGAAAGCTGTGTGAAGTTGTGGGAGGGAGTACGAGGGGCTACGCGCTGGGGCTCGCCGACGGGCTCGGCGAGGACGTCGCCGCGGCCTTCTCCACCGTCAGCATGACCGTGAGCGTCGCCCCGCCCGCGGTGTCGATGCGGAGCAGGAACGTGCCGGTGGTGTCGTCCGCGTAGAGCTTGGGCAGCTTCAGCAGCCCGTTCTCGTCGGTCTTGAGACCGGTCAGGGTGCGTACGGTCTTGCCGTTCGCGTCCTTGAAGTAGGGGCCCTTGTCGTTCTCGGACGGGTCGAGCACCGACTTGATCAGTGTGGCGGTGGCGGCGACCTTGTCCGCGGCCTCGCCCCGGTACGTCGCCTTCACCTCGACCTGCTCGGCGAACTCGCCGCCCGCCGGGCAGGTCAGCGCGGTACCGCTGGTGCGGGTGAGAGCGCTGGCGACGCGTTCGGTGACGGTGGCCGTGTAGCTGACGGCGCTGACGGTGCGGCCGACGACGGTGGCGCGGACGGTGAAGTCGCCCGTCTTCTCACCGGCCTTCAGCGCGGGTGCGACGGCGACACCGGAGGCGTTGGTGAGGACCGTGGCCACGCTCTCGCCGCCGGTGAAGGTGGCGTCGGAGTCGCCGGTGATCGTGAAGCGGATCCTGACCTTGCCGACCGCCTCGCCGTCCTCGGTCTCGGCACGGGTGCTGATCTTCTGGGTGAACGTGTCGCCGGCCATCGCGGTGAGGTCTGCGGTGCCCGCGTCTTCCAGGTGATCCACCGTGTCGGTGGGCGTGCTCGGGGCGCTCGGGGTGCCCGGGTCGCTCGGGGAGCCCGACGGCGGCTTGGGGCTCGGGCTCCCGGAGCCGCCGCCCTCGTTCGCGGGGGGCTTCGGGCTCGGATTGGGCGTGCCCGGCGTGCGCGGCGGCTTGGGCGAGGGGCTGGTGCTCGCCCCGCCGTTGCCGGTGTCGCTGCGGTCCCTCGGCAGCGTGCCCGTGCCGTCCGGGACCTCGTGCGTGCCCTTGCGGTAGTACTCCAGCCACGACAGGACCAGGTTGAGGTAGTCCTGCGAGTTGTTGTAGCTGAGGATCGCGCTGCTCAGGTCGGACTCGGTGGACAGGTCCCAGCCGTAGCGGCACAGGTAGTGGCCGGCGGCGAGCGCGGCGTCGTAGATGTTGTTCGGGTCCTTCTCGCCGTCGCCGTTGCCGTCGCGGCCCGCCCACGACCAGGTGGACGGGATGAACTGCATGGGTCCGACGGCACGGTCGTACGAGCTGTCACCGTCGTACACGCCGCCGTCGGTGTCGCTGATGTTCGCGAAGCCGTTGCCGTTGAGCTGCGGGCCGAGGATCGGCGTGAGGGTGTTGCCGACGGCGTCGACGCGGCCGCCCTGGGCCTGGCCCGACTCGACCTTGCCGATGGCGGCGAGGAGTTCCCAGGGCAGATTGCAGCCGGGCTTGGACTCCCGGAGCGACGCCGCGGCCTGCTTGTAGGCGTCGAGGACGGTGGCGGGTATGCCCGCCTCCGCCGCGCCGCGGGCGGCGGGGCTGCCGATGGTCGGCGTGGGGCTGGGGGTGTTGAGCGGCGGCAGGTCCGTGTAGTACGGCGAGTTGCCGGTCGCGCTCTCCGCAGGGGGGTCCGCGTCAGGGGTGGACTGGGCGTCGCCGGCGGTCCGTCTGCCGGAGTCGTCGACCGTGACGCCCGGCGCCTGGGACGCGGACAGCGCTGCGACCGCCAACGCGGCCGCGGCCGTCGTTGCCGCACCTGCGCGCAGCCTCCTGCCGAATTGCGCCGCCATAAAGTGAACCCCTCCCGTGGGCGCTCCGCGCCCTTCTCCGACTGCTGTGCTCGCCCTGAGGGACGATCGGCCCGCCGCCGCGGTTGCCCTCGCGGGGCCCGCCGGTGTTCTGTTGATGGGGTCGGTCACGCCCCTGGGAATGCCGACTCAGGTGACCCTACGACAACTTACTTTCCACGGGCACCCGTTCGAGCCGGGTCTTAACCGGTTGGCCATATCTCGTTGGGCCCCTACGACTGCGCCGGTCATCCCGCATACTGGACGCCGATGATCAACGGGACCGGCAGGTCCGCCAACGTCCGTCGCGAGGGATGCAGTTGCCGTTCACGCTGAGCCATGCGGCGGCCGTGCTGCCCGCCGTACGCACCGACGGAACCGGCCGCGGCCCCCTGGTGACGGCCGTCCTCGTGGCCGGTTCCTTTGCGCCCGACATGACCTATTACGCGGCGAGTGTCCTGTCCGGGGCGATGGAATTCGGCGATGTCACCCACTCGTTCGGCGGCGTCTTCACCATCGATGTGGTCATCGCCTGGTTTCTCGTGGGGCTGTGGCTGCTGATGCGTGAGCCTCTGGTGGCGCTGCTGCCGCGGAAACGGCAGGGCAGAGTGGCCTCCCTGGTGCGCTGCGGTGCGCCACGCGCGCGTGTCCGGCCGTCCCTGGTGCTGTGGTGGTACGTCTCCGCCGTGCTCGGCGCGCTGACCCATGTCGTGTGGGACGCGTTCACGCACCTGGACCGGTGGGGGATGCGGCTGTTTCCCGTCCTGGGCGAGGAGGTGGCGGGCTCGCCGTTGTACTGGTACCTGCAGTACGGCGGCTCGGCGGTCGCCGCGGTCGTGATCGCCGTGTTCGTGGCGTACGCGCTGCGGCGGACTCCGTCGGTCGAGCCGGTCGGGGTGCCTGCTCTGTCGGTGCGGGACCGGTGGGTGGCGGGTGCGGTGATCGGCGGGTGTGCGGTGGTGGCCGCTGTGGAGCGGGCGGTGGGCTGGTGGGCTTACTGGGGGTCCGTGGCGGAGCCGTGGGAGCTGATTCCGACGTTGTGCTTCGGGGCCGGCGCCGGGCTGGTCCTGGGGCTGCTGCTGTACGCCGTCGGCGTCAGGGTGTGGCGCGGGTCCCCGGCGGTTCCGGAGCGGAGCCGGAGCCGTCCGGCCGCCCGTTGACGGTGGACGCGGTCGCGGTGAACACGGTGACGGTCTGCACGGGGCGTGACCTTGGCAGCCGGGAGAGGACCAGGGCCAGGTAGCTGCGGGCCAGGTCTGTCCACAGGCGCCAGTCCGGTGTATGCCCTGGCCGTACGGCGGGCCGCTCGCTGTCGCTGAAGCGGTGCCGGAGCCTTGCGGCCGCCCCGCGCAGGGCCGCCGGGAGGTCGGTGGGGATGCGGGCGGTGCTTGCGGCGGCCGAGAAGACCGGGACCGGTGGGGGCGGCGGGGGCGGGGTCGCGTCGGCGTTCGCCTGCGCCAGTGCCCATGCCGTCCGGCGGTTGAGCATGCGTATACCCATGCGGGCATCTTTACGGGCCGTGGGGGTGGGGGCGTTTTCGCGGGGGCCACGCGGGTGACGGGGCCTTGGGGGGTTGGCCGGGGTCCCACGCGTCTGCCGGGTCGCGGTTGTGTTGGGGCTGCGGGTGGTTTGTGGCTGGTCGCGCAGTTCCCCGCGCCCCTTTTGGGGCGTTGCAGTCCCGCCTGCTCAACAGCACGGCCAGCCACTCGGCTCAATCGCTAGTGCGCTGCCGACTCCCAGTCCGGGCCTGCGCCCACTGAGACGCCCAGGGGGACGTTGAGATGGACGGCGTTGGCCATTTCGTGGCGGACCAGGTCTTCTGTGGCGGAGCGCTCGCCGGGGGCGATCTCCAGGACGATTTCGTCGTGGACCTGAAGGAGCATGCGGGAGGTGAGGTTGGCTTCGCGCAGGGCCCGGTCCACGTTGAGCATGGCGATCTTGACGATGTCGGCGGCGGTGCCCTGGATGGGTGCGTTGAGGGCCATCCGCTCGGCCGCCTCACGGCGCTGGCGGTTGTCGCTGTTGAGGTCGGGGAGGTAGCGGCGGCGCCCGAACAGGGTCGCCGTGTAGCCCGTCGCCCGTGCCTCGTCGACCGCGCGGCGCAGATAGTCCCGTACGCCGCCGAAGCGCTCGAAGTACGCGTCCATCAGGGCACGCGCCTCGCCCGCGTCGATGTTCAGCTGCTGGGAGAGGCCGAAGGCGGACAGGCCATACGCCAGGCCGTACGACATCGCCTTGATCTTGCGGCGCATCTCCGCGTCGACCGCGGTGGGCTCGACGGCGAACACCTGCGAGGCAGCCGTGGTGTGCAGGTCCTCGCCGGAGGTGAACGCCTCGATCAGGCCCTCGTCCTCGGAGAGGTGGGCCATCACGCGCAGCTCGATCTGGCTGTAGTCCGCGGTCATCAGGGACTCGAAGCCCTCGCCGACCACGAAGCCCCGGCGGATCGCCCGGCCCTCGTCCGTGCGGACCGGGATGTTCTGGAGGTTCGGGTCGGTCGAGGACAGGCGGCCTGTCGCCGCGACCGTCTGGTTGAAGGTGGTGTGGATACGGCCGTCCGCCGCGACCGTCTTGATCAGGCCCTCCACGGTGACTCGCAGCTTGGCCTGCTCACGGTGGCGGAGCATGATCACCGGCAGTTCGTTGTCCGTCTGGCCGGCGAGCCATGCCAGCGCGTCGGCGTCGGTGGTGTAGCCGGTCTTGGTGCGCTTGGTCTTGGGCAGCGCCAGCTCGCCGAAGAGGACTTCCTGGAGCTGCTTGGGCGAGCCCAGGTTGAACTCGTGCCCGGCCGCCGCGTGCGCCTCCTTCACGGCCTGCTGCACGGCGCCGGCGAACATCTGCTCCATGGCTTCCAGGTGGGCCCGGTCGGCGGCGATGCCGTGCCGCTCCATGCGGGCCAGCAGCGCGGACGTCGGCAGTTCCACGTCCCGCAGAAGGTCCGCGGCGCCCACTTCCTGGAGCCGCTCGCCGAAGGCCTCGCCGAGGTCGAGGATCGCGCGGGCCTGGACCATCAGGGCGTCGGCCTCGGCGCCGTCGTCCGTGCCGAAGGCGAGCTGGCCGTCGGCCGCGGCGGCCGGGGCCAGCTCGCGGTGGAGGTACTCCAGGGACAGCGCGTCCAGGTCGAAGGAGCGGCGGCCCGGCTTGACCAGGTAGGCGGCGAGCGCGGTGTCCATGGTGACGCCGTCGACGGTCCAGCCGTGCTCGGCGAAGACACGCATCGCGCCCTTGGCGTTGTGGAAGACCTTGGGGCGACCGGCGTCGGCCAGCCAGGCGGCGAACGCCGTCTCGTCGGCCTCGTCCAGCTGCGAGGGGTCGAACCAGGCGGCCGCTCCGCCGGGCGCCGCCAGGGCCACCTCGGCGACCGAGCCGGCGCCGAGTGCCCAGGTGTCGACGGTGGCGACGCCGAGCGTGTCGGTGCCGTACTCCGTCAGCCACGGGGCGAGCTCGCCGGTGGAGAGCACCTTGCCGTCCAGTTGGACGCCGTCCGTGGTGATCGGGGTCGTCTCGGCCTCCTCGGCGCCGGGGTCGACGGCGAAGAGGCGCTCGCGCAGCGACGGGTTGCGGATCTCCAGGGTGTCCAGCACCATCGCGACCGCCTTGCGGTCGTACGGCGCCCGCTCGAGGTCGGTGACCGTCTTCGGCAGCTCCACCTGCCGCTCCAGCTCGGTGAGCCGGCGGTTGAGCTTGACCGCCTCCAGGTGATCGCGCAGGTTCTGCCCGGCCTTGCCCTTGACCTCCTCGACGCGCTCGACCAGGTCCGCGAAGGAACCGAACTGGTTGATCCACTTCGCGGCGGTCTTCTCGCCGACGCCCGGGATGCCCGGCAGGTTGTCGGAGGGGTCGCCGCGCAGGGCCGCGAAGTCGGGGTACTGCGCGGGCGTCAGGCCGTACTTCTCGAAGACCTTCTCCGGCGTGAACCGGGTCAGCTCGGAGACGCCCTTCGTCGGATACAGCACCGTGGTGTGCTCGGAGACCAGCTGGAAGGAGTCCCGGTCGCCGGTGACGATCAGCACGTCGAAGCCGTTGGCCTCGGCCTGGGTCGCGAGGGTGGCGATGACGTCGTCCGCCTCGAAGCCGTCCACCGCGAAGCGCTGCGCGTGCATCGCGTCGAGCAGCTCGCCGATCAGCTCGACCTGGCCCTTGAACTCGTCCGGGGTCTTGGAGCGGTTCGCCTTGTACTCCGTGAACTCCTCGGAGCGCCACGTCTTGCGGGAGACGTCGAAGGCCACCGCGAAGTGCGTGGGCGCCTCGTCGCGCAGCGTGTTGGCGAGCATCGACGCGAAGCCGTAGATCGCGTTCGTCGGCTGGCCCGTCGCGGTCGTGAAGTTCTCGGCGGGCAACGCGAAGAACGCGCGGTAGGCCAGCGAGTGCCCGTCCATGAGCATCAGCCGCGGGCGGTCGCCGCCGGGGGTGCTGTCGGTCTTCTTCGATGCTGTTTCTGCCACGCCCCCGATCCTGCCACGCCCCACTGACAGTCGGGACCGCGGTGACTTCGGCACTGCCCGAACCCGGCGCCGTGGCCGATCGCCGGTGCGGTGAAGAGCGGTTGCGCAAGCTGTGGTGGCGATCTCCGCAAGCCTGACCGCAGGCGTTGTCGGCGGCGCGTGCGAGGATCGGAGATGTACCTCACACACGCAGTGGCAGCAGTCGTATAGGAGAGCGTGCGATGGCAACGAAGCCGCCCCAGGGCGATCCGGTTCAGGACGCGCCGCAGGTCGCCGAGCCGCAGCACGCGGCGGCGGGGCTCCCGGCCATCGGGCACACCCTGCGCGTCGCCCAGCAGCAGATGGGTGTGAAGCGGACCGCGCTGACCCTGCTGCGCGTCAATCAGAAGGACGGCTTCGACTGCCCGGGCTGTGCCTGGCCGGAGCCGGACCACCGGCACAAGGCGGAGTTCTGTGAGAACGGCGCGAAGGCGGTCGCCGAGGAGGCCACCCTGCGCCGGGTCACCCCGGAGTTCTTCGCGGCGCACACGGTCGCCGACCTCGCCACCCGCTCCGGCTACTGGCTGGGCCAGCAGGGGCGGCTGACGCACCCCATGTATCTCCCCGAAGGGGGAGAGCGCTACGAGCCGGTCACCTGGGACCGCGCCTTCGACATCATCGCCGAGGAGCTGAAGAACCTCGGCTCCCCCGACGAGGCCCTCTTCTACACCTCCGGCCGGACGAGCAACGAGGCCGCCTTCCTCTACCAGCTGTTCGCCCGCGAGTTCGGCACCAACAACCTGCCGGACTGCTCCAACATGTGCCACGAGTCGTCCGGCTCGGCGCTGTCCGAGACGATCGGCGTCGGCAAGGGCAGCGTCCTGCTCGAAGACCTCTACCAGGCCGACCTGATCATCGTCGCCGGCCAGAACCCCGGCACCAACCATCCGCGCATGCTCTCCGCCCTGGAGAAGGCCAAGGCCAACGGCGCGAAGATCATCAGCGTCAATCCGCTGCCCGAGGCGGGCCTGGAACGCTTCAAGAACCCGCAGACCCCCCAGGGCATGCTCAAGGGCGCCGCGCTCACCGATCTGTTCCTGCAGATCCGCATCGGCGGCGACCAGGCCCTCTTCCGCCTGCTCAACAAGCTGATCCTCGACACCGACGGCGCCGTCGACGAGGACTTCGTACGCGAACACACCCACGGCTTCGAGGAGTTCGCCGAGGCCGCCCGCGCCGCCGACTGGGCCGAGACACTCACCGCGACCGGTCTCGAGCAGCGGCAGATCGACGAAGCCCTCCGGATGATCCTCGCCTCCGAGCGCACCATCGTCTGCTGGGCCATGGGCCTCACCCAGCACAAGCACGCCGTGCCGACCATCCGCGAGGTGGTCAACTTCCTGCTCCTGCGCGGCAACATCGGCCGCCCCGGCGCGGGCGTGTGCCCGGTGCGCGGCCACTCGAACGTGCAGGGCGACCGCACCATGGGCATCTTCGAGCGCCCCGCCCCCGCCTTCCTGGACGCCCTGGAGAAGGAGTTCGGCTTCGCACCCCCGCGCGAGCACGGCTACGACGTCGTACGAGCCATCCGCGCGATGCGCGACGGCTTGGCGAAGGTCTTCTTCGCCATGGGCGGCAACTTCGTGTCCGCCTCCCCCGACACCGAAGTCACCGAGGCCGCGATGCGGCGTGCCCGGCTGACCGTGCACGTCTCCACGAAGCTCAACCGCTCACACGCCGTCACGGGCGCCCGGGCACTCATCCTGCCCACCCTGGGCCGCACCGAGCGGGATCTGCAGGGCAGCGGCGAGCAGTTCGTGACCGTCGAGGACTCGATGGGCATGGTGCACGCCTCCCGCGGCCGGCTGGAGCCCGCGAGCACGCAGCTGCTGTCGGAGCCGGCGATCGTGTGCCGCCTGGCCCGCCGCGTCCTCGGCGACGCGTCCCGCACGCCCTGGGAGGAGTTCGAGAAGGACTACGCCACGATCCGCGACCGCATCGCGCGCGTGGTGCCCGGCTTCGAGGACTTCAACGCGCGCGTGGCGCACCCCGGAGGCTTCGCGCTGCCGCACGCCCCGCGCGACGAGCGCCGCTTCCCCACGGCCACCGGCAAGGCCAACTTCACCGCCGCGCCGGTCGAGTACCCCCGGCTGCCCGAAGGACGGCTGCTGCTGCAGACGCTGCGCTCGCACGACCAGTACAACACCACGATCTACGGCCTCGACGACCGCTACCGGGGCATCAAGAACGGCCGCCGCGTCGTCCTCGTCCACCCCGAGGACGCCCACGCCCTGCGCATCCCGGACGGCTCGTACGTCGACCTCGTCAGCGAATGGCGCGACGGCGTCGAGCGCCGCGCGCCCGGCTTCCGCGTCGTGCACTACCCGACCGCGCGGGGCTGCGCGGCCGCCTACTACCCCGAGACCAACGTCCTGGTCCCCCTCGACGCCACCGCGGACACCAGCAACACCCCGGCCAGCAAATCCGTCGTCGTACGTCTGGAACAATCGGCGACCGACTGAGCGTTTGCTCAGTCAGATGCGACCGACGACGAAACGGAGCCTGGCCCCATGGGCGAACAGCAGCACGCGAAGTTCCCGCAAGAGGTCATCGACGAGTACGCCGCGCTCGGCGTCGACCTCGTCGCCATGTTCTCCGCCGGACACCTGGGCACCCGCATGGGAGTGGAGATCGTCGAAGCCTCCGCGGACCGCGTCGTCGGCACCATGCCCGTCGAGGGCAACACCCAGCCGTACGGACTGCTGCACGGCGGCGCGTCCGCCGTGCTCGCCGAGACCCTCGGCTCCGTCGGCGCCATGCTCCACGCCGGCAGCTCCAAGATCGCCGTCGGCGTCGACCTCAACTGCACCCACCACCGCGGCGCCCGCTCCGGCCTCGTGACCGGCGTGGCCACCCCCGTGCACCGGGGACGCTCCACGGCGACGTACGAGATCGTCATCAGTGACGAAGAGGGACGGCGGGTCTGCACCGCCCGGCTGACCTGCCTACTGCGGGACGTCTCAACGCCCGCGGCCTGACCGGGTTTTCGGCTGGGCAACCGCCCCCGGCTCCCCTACCGTTTCCCCATGAGGCGGCCCTCATGACCGGAATCGGCCCCGTCGAGCCCGTCGACTCGCCGGGGCCCGAGGAGAGTTGCCCGACCATCGGCTCGGACCGGACACGACTGGCGGACCATTGGAGCGCGCGCTGGGCCGGGCTGTCGCCCAAGACCCGCAAAGCCGCCCTCGGCGCAGCGGCGATCGCCCTGGTCGCGGCGGGAATTCTGGTGCCGCCCGCCCTGACGCCCGAAGACCGCGCCGAACCGCAGGACACCCCCGTCCCCTGGCCCGCCAACGTCACCACCTGGCGCTACCTCGGACTGGCCACCCCCCACAAACCCGGGGCCACCAGCGGCCGTTTCCTGTTCGCCGTGAACGTCGACCACGGGCCGCCCGTCAGCCTCGAGGTCTCCGGCACCGCCTTCGACGGGCTCACCGCACACGCCGTGCCCTGGCCCTCCTTCCTCGTGCCCGGCGGAACAACCCTCCGGATCGCCGTCGAGATATCCGTATCCGACTGTTCGGGAGTGCCCCTCGATGCGGACCTTCCCTTTCTCGACGTAACGCTGCGTAACACGCGCGCAATACAGCACCACAGTTTCATCTTCGGAGGCGCGTACCCCCACGACCTTTCCCGGCTCCTCCGGGGCGCCTGCGCCCCGATACACCCGCCGCCGCCCGCACGGCCAACCGGAAGTGCGAGTTCTCAAAATGTGGACTGAGGGGGATGTCACCCAAAAGGGTTAACAGTCCCCTCCACGGAACCGCGCACACCTGCACGTCATAACAAGAAAGTCACAAGCCAGCGCACGGCGATGCCGCTGCCCTCAAACCGGGCTTAGAGTCACGGCCAGTCACCGCTCCATCGGGAGTTCGGTACCAGCGCGGCACCCGCCGCCCCACCCGGGCGGACGTGACTGCGGAAAGGACTGATTGTGCGACGTTCCTTGGTGATACTTACCTCCGTCCTCGCGACCGGAGCTCTGACGCTCACCGCCTGCGGCTCCCGAGACGACAGTGGCGGCGACAGCAGCAACGGCGGCAAGACGCTGACCATCGGCGTGGACGCTCCGCTGTCCGGCGAGAACTCCACCACCGGTCTCGGCATCCAGTACGGCGCCCAGATAGCCGTCGACGACGCCAACAAGAACAAGACCGTCCCCGGTGTCACCTTCAAGCTGAAGGCCTACGACGACAAGGCCCAGCCCGCCACCGGCCAGTCCAACGCCACCGCGATCACCGGCGACAAAACCGCCGTCGGCGCCGTCGGCCCCCTGAACTCGGGCGTCGCCCAGTCGATGCTGCAGGTGTTCGCCTCGGCCAACATGGTCCAGATCTCCCCCGCGAACACCAACCCCGAGCTGACCCAGGGCAAGAACTGGCAGACGGACAAGAAGCGGCCGTACAAGACGTACTTCCGCACCGCCACCACCGACGAACTGCAGGGCAGCTACGCCGCCGACTACGCCTACAACGGCCTCAAGAAGAAAAAGGTCTTCGTCGTCGACGACAAGCAGACCTACGGCGCCGGCCTCGCGAAGATCTTCGCCGAGCAGTACAAGAAGCTCGGCGGCACCGTGGTCGCCACCGACCACGTCAACACCGGCGACAAGGACTTCGGCTCCCTCGTCACCAAGATCAAGAACTCCGGCGCCGACCTCCTCTACTACGGCGGCCAGTACGACGAGTCCGCGCTGATCACCAAGCAGATGAAGGACGGCGGAGTCAAGATCCCGCTCTTCGGCGGCGACGGCATGTTCGCCTCCACCTACATCGAGGCCGCCGGCGCCTCGTCCGAGGGCGACCTCGTCACCGCGATCGGTGTCCCCGCCGACACCCTGCCCGCCGCCAAGACGTTCATCGAGACCTACAAGGCCAAGGGCTACAAGGGTGACTACGGCGCCTACGGTGCCTACGCCTACGACGCCACCACCGCCATCATCAACGCCGTGAAGGCAGCCGCCGAAGCCAACGACGGCGAGGTCCCCTCGGACATGAACGACCTGCGCTCCACCGTCGTCGACGAGGTCCAGAAGACCAACTTCGAAGGCATCACCGGCAAGCTCTCCTTCGACGAGTACGGCGACACCACCAACAAGCAGCTCACGGTCTACCAGGTCAAGAACGGCGAGTGGAAGGCCGTGAAGACCGGCACCGCCGACCTCGGCTGACCCAGGCCCCCAGCAGCAACAGCAACACACCACGGGCCGCGCGGAAGGGGACCCCGACCGCGCGGCCCTTGCCACACCCCACCCCTGCACACGACCAGTGCACACGACCACCAGCGACATGGAGGCCATGCGGTGAACACCCTGCCGCAGCAGCTGGCCAACGGGCTGCTCCTAGGCTCGATGTACGGGCTGATCGCCATCGGCTACACGATGGTGTACGGCATCGTCCAGCTCATCAACTTCGCGCACGGCGAGATCTTCATGACCGGGGCCTTCGGCGCCTTCACGGTCTACTTCTACATCCTCCCCGACGGCACCGCGATGGCCATCGCCGTCCCCCTGATGCTGATCGGCGGCGGAATCGTCGCCATCCTCATCGCCGTCGGAGCGGAACGGTTCGCCTACCGACCACTGCGCGGAGCACCACGACTGGCACCGCTCATCACCGCGATCGGTCTCTCCCTGGCCCTCCAGGAAGTCGTCCGCAACTTCTACCCCGGCGCCGACCGCGCCATCGCCTTCCCCGGCCTCGACACCACCCACGACATCGGCTCCGTCACCATCAAGGACGCCGACATCTTCCTGATCCTGGCCGCCATCGTGTGCATGTCCGCCCTGGCCTTCTTCGTCCGCAAGAGCCGCACCGGGCGCGCCATGCAGGCCACGGCCCAGGACCCGGACACCGCACAGCTCATGGGCATCGACACCAACCGGATCATCGTCATCGCCTTTGCCATCGGCGGTTTCTTCGCCGCGGTCGCCGCCGTCGCCTACGGCCTCAAGTACGGCAACATCGACTACCGCATGGGCTTCCTCATGGGCCTCAAGGCCTTCACCGCAGCCGTCCTCGGCGGCATCGGCAACATCTACGGCGCCATGCTCGGCGGCCTCGTCCTCGGCGTCGCCGAAACCCTCGCCTCCGCCTACATCGACGGCATCCCCGGCATGGACAAGCTCGGCGGCCAGAGCTGGGCCAACGTCTGGGCCTTCGCCCTCCTCATCATCGTCCTCCTCGTCAGACCACAAGGCCTGCTCGGCGAACGCGTCGCGGACAGGGCGTGATCACGATGACCGACATCACCAAGACCACCCCCGCCACCCGCGGACTCATCCCCCTGCCCCTCACGGCAGCCCGCGCGCTCCTCCTCATCGGAGGCATCGCCACCGCCGCATCCGCCTTCCTCGCCTGGACCTGGACCAGCGAATTCCCCGGCGACCTCACCATCACCGGCTACCCCGGCGGCCTCCAGTGGCTCACCTTCACCGCCGGCGTCCTCACCGCCCTCTTCGCCCTCGCCGCCTACGGCATCCGAGGCCTCGACTGGCTCGTACCAGGCCGCAACAACGCGCCCCTAGCCCTGCTCGCCCTCGGCGGTTTCGGCGTCACCTGGTACACCGTCATCTCGATCACCGTCGAACTCGGCGGCGTCGTCAACCTCGAACCCGGCGCCTGGATCGCGGCCATCGCCTCCCTCCTGCCCGTCATCGGCGCCTTCGCTCTGCCCGAGCAGCGCACCGACGACACCAAGGAAAACCTCAAGGCGTACCTCGCCAAGCCCGACGGCATCCCCGCCCCCCAGCCGCTCGGCGGATGGGCAGAACGAGCCGTCATCACCGTCGTCACCGCCCTCGGCCTCTTCATCTTCACCTACGGCATCGACACCGAGTACGGCGAACTTTTCATCGGCTACCTCATAGTCGTCATCTTCGCCACCTGGGCCCTGCACACCGCAGGCCTCATCGACCGCTTCTCCCGCATGGTCGCCCACAACCGCAGCTTCACGCTCGCCATGGGCTTCGTCGCCGCGATCGCCTTCCCCTTCACCCAGACCGACGACCACTACGCCAACATCGGCGTCAACATCCTGATCTTCGGGACCGTCGCCCTCGGCCTGAACATCGTCGTCGGCCTCGCCGGACTCCTCGACCTCGGATACGTCGCCTTCCTCGGCGTCGGCGCCTACACCGCCGCCCTCGTCTCCGGCTCCGAGTTCTCCACCTTCTCCGGCGTCCAGTTCCCCTTCTGGGCCGCCGCCCTCACCGGCGCCGCCGCATCACTGGTCTTCGGCGTCCTCATCGGCGCCCCCACCCTGCGCCTGCGCGGCGACTACCTCGCCATCGTCACCCTCGGCTTCGGAGAAATCTTCCGCATCGCCGTCAACAACATGGACGGCGACTCCGGCCCCGACATCACCAACGGGCCCAACGGCATCCCGTCCATCCCGGACCTCAACCTCTTCGGGTTCAACCTCGGCGAATCCCACGACATCGGCGGCTTCACCCTCGGCCGCTTCGCCAACTACTACCTGCTGATGGTCCTCATCATGGCCATCGTCGTCCTCGTCTACACCCGCGCCGCCGACTCCCGCATCGGCCGCTCCTGGATCGCCATCCGCGAAGACGAAACCGCCGCCACCGCCATGGGCATCAACGGCTTCCGCGTCAAACTCGTCGCCTTCGCCCTCGGCGCCGCCCTCGCCGGCCTCGCCGGCACCGTCAGCGCCCACGTCACCTACAGCGTCGTACCGACGCCCTACCAGTTCGCCGGCTCCACGCCCCCGAACTCGGCATTCCTCCTCGCAGCAGTCGTCCTCGGCGGCATGGGCACAGTCGCAGGCCCCATCCTCGGCGCAGCCCTCCTCTACCTGCTCCCCGAGAAGCTCGTCTTCCTCCAGGACAAGTCACTGCTCGCCTTCGGCGTCGCCCTCATCCTCCTGATGCGCTTCCGCCCCGAAGGCATCATCGCCAACCGCCGCCGGCAGCTCGAATTCCACGAGACCGGCCAACTCGACGTACCAGAAACAACAACACTGACCGGCGAACCAGCCGCCGTCACCAAGACGGGGGCGTGAGCACCATGACTACACCAGTACTCGAAGCCCGCGGCGTCACCATGCGCTTCGGCGGCCTCACCGCCGTCCGCTCCGTCGACTTCACCGTCAACGCAGGCGAAATCGTCGGCCTCATCGGCCCCAACGGCGCCGGCAAGACAACCTTCTTCAACTGCCTGACCGGCCTGTACATCCCGACCGAGGGCACCGTCTCCTACAAGGGCACCGTCCTGCCGCCCAAGCCACACCTGGTGACGCAGGCCGGCATGGCCCGCACCTTCCAGAACATCCGCCTCTTCGCCAACATGACGGTCCTCGAGAACGTCCTCGTCGGCCGCCACACGCGGACGAAAGAAGGCCTGTGGTCCGCGTTGCTTCGCGGCCCCGGCTTCAAGAAGGCGGAAAAGGCCAGCGAGGAACGGGCCATGGAACTCCTCGAGTTCATCGGCCTCGCCCACAAGCGCGACCACCTCGCACGCAACCTCCCCTACGGCGAACAGCGCAAGCTCGAAATCGCCCGAGCACTCGCCTCCGAACCAGGCCTGCTGCTCCTCGACGAGCCCACCGCCGGCATGAACCCCCAGGAGACGCGAGCCACCGAGGAACTGGTCTTCGCCATCCGCGACATGGGCATCGCCGTCCTCCTCATCGAGCACGACATGCGCTTCGTCTTCAACCTGTGCGACCGAGTCGCCGTCCTCGTCCAGGGCGAAAAACTCGTCGAAGGAACCTCCGAAGTCGTCCAGGCAGACGAGCGAGTCATCGCCGCCTACCTCGGCGAACCCTTCGAAGGAGCCCCCGGCGACGCGGAAGCCGCCGAGGTCGCGGCCGCCGAAGCACAGAGCAGCACCAGCACCAAGGGAGAAGCCCAGTGACCGCACTCCTCGAAGTCGAGGACCTCCGGGTCTCCTACGGCAAAATCGAAGCCGTCAAAGGCATCTCCTTCAGCGTCGAAGCCGGCGAAGTCGTCACCCTCATCGGCACCAACGGCGCCGGCAAGACGACCACCCTGCGCACCCTCTCGGGCCTCCTGAAGCCGAGCAGCGGAAAGATCCTGTTCGACGGCAAACCCCTCACCGGCGTCGCCGCCCACAAGATCGTCTCCCTCGGCCTCGCCCACTCCCCCGAAGGCCGGCGCATCTTCCCCCGCCTCACCATCTTCGAAAACCTCCAACTCGGCGCGTTCCTCAGGAACGACAAGGAGGGCATCGAAAAGGACATCCAACGGGCCTACGACCTGTTCCCCATCCTCGGCGAACGCCGAAACCAGGCAGCAGGCACCCTGTCCGGCGGCGAACAGCAAATGCTCGCCATGGGCCGCGCCCTCATGTCCCAGCCGAAGCTGCTCATGCTCGACGAACCCTCCATGGGCCTCTCACCGATCATGATGCAGAAGATCATGGCAACCATCGCCGAACTCAAGTCCCAGGGCACAACGATCCTCCTCGTCGAGCAGAACGCCCAGGCCGCGCTGTCCCTGGCCGACCACGGACACGTCATGGAAGTCGGCAACATCGTGCTGTCGGGCAGCGGGCAGGACCTGCTGCACGACGAATCAGTACGGAAGGCATACCTCGGCGAGGACTGAGACCCATTCGCCGATACGACGAGGCCCGCGCCCCCATCCGGGAGCGCGGGCCTTCGTGCATGCTCGCTTGCGGAGCCTCAGCCCTTGTTGTTGCCCTTCTTCTCCTCGGCGTCCTGAATGACCGCCTCGGCAACCTGCTGCATCGACATCCGGCGATCCATCGACGTCTTCTGAATCCACCGGAACGCCGCCGGCTCGGTCAGCCCGTACTCCGTCTGAAGGATCGACTTCGCCCGGTCGACCAGCTTCCGAGTCTCCAGCCGCAGGGAGAGGTCCGCGACCTCCTTCTCCAGCTCCTTGAGTTCCGTGAACCGGGAGACGGCCATCTCGATCGCCGGAACGACGTCACTCTTACTGAACGGCTTCACGAGATAAGCCATGGCACCGGCGTCCCGGGCCCTCTCGACGAGGTCGCGCTGCGAGAAGGCGGTCAGCATGAGGACGGGGGCGATGCGCTCCTCGGCGATCTTCTCGGCAGCAGAGATGCCATCCAACTTCGGCATCTTCACATCAAGGATCACCAGATCCGGCTTGTGCTCCCGGGCCAGCTCCACGGCCTGCTCACCGTCACCGGCCTCACCGACGACGCTGTACCCCTCCTCCTCCAGCATCTCTTTCAGATCGAGCCGGATCAGTGCCTCGTCTTCGGCAATGACGACACGGGTCGTCAGCGGAGGCACGTGCGACTTGTCGTCGTCGGGCGCGTCTACGGGCTGGGGCGACTCGGGGGCGGTCACGGGGGCTCCTCGTTCGGGGCAGGGGTGCTGCTGACAAGAGACTACCTAGCTGCGGTAAGGTGGGTGCGCGAGGGGTTGCACTCCTCCTTCCTTTCTAAGGCCCCAGTACTCCAACTGGTCAGAGAGGCCGCTCTCAAACAGCGGACAGTGTGGGTTCGAATCCCACCTGGGGCACTTTTCCTTCGAATCCAAGGTCGCCGCCAAAAAGCGGATGTCCACGTTCTCGTGAACATCCGCTTTTTGCTGCGTGTCGTCGCGATCACCCTCACAGGGTGTTCACATGTACGACGTCAGCACACGCAAGCAGGCCCTGGCTCTGGTCGCACAGGGGCGCAGCCTGAACTCGGCCAGCCGAGAGACAGGAATCTCACGAGCCGCGATCCGGTCCTGGCAGCAACGCCTTGAGCCTCTACCTCGCATGGCGCCACCGGACCCCGGGCCACCCGCCGATGAGCAGGCGTACGCCTATCTGCTGGGCCTCTACCTCGGAGATGGCTGCATCAGTGCCCACCCACGCTCCGGTTACTACCTCCGCATCGCGTGCGCCGACGCATGGCCCGGGCTCATGCAACTGTGCCGCGAGGCCATCACAAAAGTGCGCCCCAGCATCGGCGTCTACTCCCTTCAGAAGGAGGGCTACACGATGGTTACCAGCTACTCGCGCCACTGGCCACACCTCTTTCCGCAGCACGGCCCCGGCAAGAAGCACGAACGCACCATCGCCCTCGAACCCTGGCAGCAAGCCATCGTCGACGCTCACCCTTGGGAGTTCATCCGCGGTCTTGTCCACTCCGACGGTTGCCGAATCACCAACTGGACGACACGACTCATCGCAGGCGAGCGGAAGCGCTACGAATACCCCCGGTACTTCTTCACCAACCTGTCGGGCGACATCATTGGGCTCTTCACCGCGACGCTGGACCGCGTCGGCGTCGAATGGCGACAGGCCAACGCTCGCAACATCTCTATCGCCCGCAAAGCCTCCGTAGCCCTAATGGACACCCACGTAGGCCCCAAGCACTGAAGAGCCGCCTACTTGTCGTCCTCCCCGATGTGATGCACCCGGACGAGGTTCGTCGACCCCGAGACGCCGGGCGGCGAACCCGCGGTGATGACGACAATGTCGCCCTGCTGGCAGCGGCCGTACTTCAGGAGCAGTTCGTCCACCTGGTCGACCATCGCGTCAGTCGACTCGACGTGCGGGCCGAGGAACGTCTCCACGCCCCACGTCAGATTCAGCTGCGATCGCGTGGCCGGCTCCGGCGTGAAGGCCAGCAGCGGGATCGGGGAGCGGTAGCGGGACAGGCGGCGGGCTGTGTCGCCGGACTGGGTGAAGGCGACCAGGAACTTGGCACCCAGGAAGTCGCCCATTTCCGCCGCCGCACGAGCCACCGCGCCGCCCTGCGTACGGGGCTTGTTGCGTTCGGTCAGTGGCGGGAGGCCCTTCGCCAGGATGTCTTCCTCGGCCGCTTCGACGATCTTCGCCATCGTCTTGACGACCCCGATCGGGTACTTACCGACACTCGTCTCGCCGGACAGCATCACCGCGTCCGTGCCGTCGATGACCGCGTTGGCGACGTCGCTCGCCTCCGCCCTCGTCGGCCGGGAGTTGTCGATCATCGAGTCCAGCATCTGCGTCGCCACAATCACCGGCTTGGCGTTCCTCTTCGCCAGCTTGATCGCGCGCTTCTGGACGATGGGGACCTGCTCCAGTGGCATTTCGACGCCGAGGTCTCCGCGGGCGACCATGATGCCGTCGAAGGCGGCGACGATGTCCTCGATCGCGTCGACGGCCTGCGGTTTCTCGACCTTGGCGATCACCGGGAGGCGGCGGCCTTCCTCGTCCATGATCCGGTGCACGTCGTCGATGTCGCGTCCGCTGCGGACGAAGGAGAGGGCGATGACGTCGAAGCCCATGCGCAGGGCCCAGCGGAGGTCGGCTTCGTCCTTGTCGGAGAGGGCGGGGACCGATACGGCGACGCCGGGGAGGTTGAGGCCCTTGTTGTCGGAGACCATGCCGCCTTCGACGACCGTGGTGTGGACGCGGGGGCCGTCGACCTGGGTGACTTCGAGGCAGACTTTGCCGTCGTCGACGAGGATGCGTTCGCCGGGGGTGACGTCGGCGGCGAGGCCGGAGTACGTGGTTCCGCACTGCGCGCGGTCGCCCTGGGCGTCTTGTTCGACGGTGATGGTGAAGGTGTCGCCGCGTTCAAGGAGTACGGGGCCTTCGGTGAAGCGGCCGAGTCGGATCTTCGGGCCTTGAAGGTCGGCGAGGATGCCGACGCTGCGGCCGGTCTCGTCGGAGGCCTTGCGGACGTGCTGGTAGCGCTCCTCGTGTTCGGCGTAGCTGCCGTGGCTGAGGTTGAAGCGGGCGACGTCCATTCCGGCTTCGACCAGTGCCTTGATCTGGTCGTATGAGTCGGTGGCGGGGCCCAGGGTGCAGACGATCTTTACTCGGCGCATGGTTTGAGCCTAGGGCTTACCGGTGGGTAGAGAATTGGTCGCGCATGACTACTCAACAACCTTTACGTGAAGGGCTATTGACAAGTGTTGAATTGTGCGGCGGGGTGCTCCGATGAGCATTTCGCAGGCTGTCGCGTATTCACAGGCGGGGCGGTGCCATCGTAAAGCGGGCGTTGACCTGGGCGTAGACGCGTTGGCGTTGGGGTTCGAGGTCGAGGGGTGCGGCGGCGTCTTCGGCGGCGAAGGCCGCGGAGCGCATGCGGGCGTTGCCGGGGACTGCGTACGGCTCGTGGTTTTCGGCGCCGATGTCGGCCAGTTCCACGAGTGCCGCGAGTGAGGTGCCGAGTGCTTCGGCGTACTCCCTCGCCCGTTGGACGGCTTCCTTCACCGCTTGCTGGCGGGCTTGGCGGTGGGCGGGTGAGTCGGGGCGGAGGGCCCAGGTGGGGCCGTCGACGCGGGTGAGTTCTTGGTCGGCGAGGCGGGTGGTGAGTTCTCCGAGGGCGGTGAAGTCGGTGAGTTCGGCGGTGATGTGGACGCGGCCGTGGTAGGCGTGGATGCGTTCGCCGCGGCCGTGTTTGGTGAGTTCGGGGCTGATGGAGAAGGCGCCGGTTTCGAGGCGTTCGACTGCGTCTCCGTAGGTTTTGATGAGGTCGAGGGTGGTGGTGTTGCGGCGGGTGAGGTCGTCGAGGGCGGTTCGGCGGTCTTTGCCGCGGGTGGCGACGGTGACGACGATGCGGGCGATTTCGGGGTCGACTTCGAGGCGGGCTTCGCCGCGGACGGCGATGCGGGGGGCTTCGGGGGTGCCGTAGGGGACGGCGGGGTGGGGGTCGTCTGTGGGTGGTGTGGTCATACGCCCCACTCTGTCACGCCTTACTCGCTTACGGAGTAAGCGAGTTCGTGGGGTGGGTCATCAGATCGAAACCTGTAGGGCCTGTTGCTACTGGGCATGTCCGGGTCAGAATCTACGCGCGTTGTTGACCGTATTCGGTCTACGCGCGTCATTGACCGTGGCCCGAGGAGTGTCCAGAGATGCCGTTGAACCGTCGGAAGTTCCTGCAGAAGTCCGCCGTGACCGGGGCGGGGGTGGCGATCGCCGGTGCGGCGGCGGCTCCGGCGGCCGAGGCCGCGGAGGCGAAGAAGGGGCGGAAGCCGGTGAAGCGGTACGCGTTCACGGTGATGGGCACGACGGATCTGCACGGGCACATCTTCAACTGGGACTATTTCAAGAACGCCGAGTACACGGACGCCAAGGGCAATGCGCAGGGTCTGGCGCGGATTTCGACGTTGGTGAATGAGGTCCGGGAGGAGAAGGGCCGCCGTAACACGCTGTTGCTGGATGCGGGTGACACGATCCAGGGCACTCCGCTGACGTATTACTACGCGAAGGTGGATCCGATCACCGCCGAGGGCGGGCCGGTTCATCCGATGGCGGCGGCGATGAACGCGATCGGGTATGACGCGGTGGCGTTGGGCAATCACGAGTTCAATTACGGGATCGAGACGCTGCGGAAGTTCGAGGAGCAGTGTGATTTCCCGCTGCTGGGTGCGAACGCGCTGGACGCGAAGACGCTCAGGCCCGCTTTCCCGCCGTATTTCATGAAGACGTTCCGGGTGCCGGGCGCTCCGCCGGTGAAGGTGGCCGTGCTGGGGCTGACCAATCCGGGGATCGCGATCTGGGACAAGGCGTATGTCGAGGGCAAGCTGACGTTCCCGGGTCTGGAGGAGCAGGCGGCGAAGTGGGTGCCGAGGCTGCGGTCGATGGGCGCGGATGTGGTGGTGGTGTCGGCGCACTCGGGTTCGTCGGGTACGTCGTCGTACGGTGATCAGCTGCCGTACATCGAGAACTCGTCGGCGCTGGTGGCTCAGCAGGTGCCGGGGATCGACGCGATCCTGGTGGGTCATGCGCACACGGAGATCGCGGAGCTGCTGGTCACGAATGAGAAGACCGGCAGGACGGTCGTGTTGTCGGAGCCGTTGTGCTTTGCGGAGCGGTTGTCGCTGTTCGACTTCGAGTTGGTCTTCGAGAAGGGCCGCTGGCGGGTCGAGTCGGTGAAGGCGACGGTGCGCGATGCGAAGACGGTCGCCGATGACCCGAGGATCACGAAGCTGCTGAAGGACGATCACGACATCGTGGTCGAGTACGTCAACCAGGTCGTCGGTACGGCCACGGCGACGTTGACGACGGTGGACGCGCGGTACAAGGACGCCCCGATCATCGACCTGATCACGAAGGTCCAGGAGGATGTGGTCAGGGCGGCGCTGGCGGGTTCGGAGTACGCCTCGCTGCCGGTGATCGCGCAGGCGTCGCCGTTCTCGCGGACGTCGGAGATTCCGGCGGGGGATGTGACGATCCGGGATCTGTCGAGTCTGTATGTGTACGACAACACGCTGGTCGCGAAGTTGATGACGGGTGCGCAGCTCAAGGCGTACCTGGAGTATTCGGCGGAGTATTTCGTGCAGACGGCGCCGGATGCGGCGGTCGATGTGGAGAAGCTGACGAACGCGGGCGGCCGTCCGGATTACAACTACGACTACGTGTCGGGGCTGTCGTACGAGATCGACATCGCGCAGGCGGCGGGCTCGCGGATCAAGAATCTGACGTACGACGGTGCCGCGCTGGATGACGCCCAGAAGTTCGTGTTCGCGGTGAACAACTACCGGGCCAATGGCGGGGGTGCGTTCCCGCATGTGGCGTCGGCGCAGGAGTTGTGGGCCGAGTCGACGGAGATCCGTACGCGGATCGCGGAGTGGGTTACGGCGAAGGGCGTGCTGGATCCGAAGGACTTCGCGTCGGTGGCCTGGAAGTTGACGCGGGGCGGTACGCCCGTGTTCTAGGGCGCGGGGTTGCGGGTCAACGGCGTCGGGGCGTTCGCGCTCCGGCGCCGTTGTCGTTGGCGTGTCAGCGTCCGTCGAGGAGGGGGGTGAGGGGGCGGGGCCGGCGGGTGGGTGGGATGTGGGGTTGGGGTTCGAGGCCGAAGGTGGTGAAGGCGGTGCGGCGTGGGAGGGGGTAGGTCTCCTTGCCGGTGAGGGAGTTGAGGATGGTGGCGCTGCGCCAGGCGGCGAGGCCGAGGTCGGGGGTGCCTACGCCGTGGGTGTGGTGTGCGGCGTTCTGGATGTAGACGTGGCAGCCGGAGGCGGTGACGGTGGGGTCGAGGGCGAGGCGGAAGTGTTCGTCGATGCGGGGGCGTTCGCGGCTGTCGCGGCGCATGTAGGGGTCGAGGCCGGCGAGGAGGCGGTCGAGGGGGCGTTCGCGGTAGCCGGTGGCGAGGACGACGGCGTCGGTGGTGAGGCGGGAGCGGGTGTTCTGCTGGGTGTGTTCGAGGTGGAGTTCGACTTTGGTGGTGGCGACGCGTCCTGCGGTGCGGACGCGGACGCCGGGGGTGAGGACGGCGTCGGGCCAGCCGCCGTGCAGGGTGCGGCGGTAGAGCTCGTCGTGGATGGCGGCGATGGTGTCGGTGTCGATGCCTTTGTGGAGCTGCCATTGGGAGGTGACGAGGCGGTCGCGGACGGGTTCGGCGAGGGCGTGGAAGTAGCGGGTGTAGTCGGGGGTGAAGTGTTCGAGGCCGAGTTTGGAGTACTCCATGGGGGCGAAGGCTTCGGTGCGGCCGAGCCAGTGGAGTTGTTCGCGGCCGGCGGGGCGGTGGCGGAGCAGGTCGAGGAAGATTTCGGCGCCGGACTGTCCTGAGCCGATGACGGTGACGTGTTCGGCGGCGAGCAGGGTGTCGCGGTGGTCGGTGTAGTCGGCGGCGTGGATGACGGGGACGGCGGGTGCGTCGACGAGGGGTTTGAGTGGTTCGGGGATGTGGGGTTCGGTGCCGATGCCGAGGACGATGTTGCGTGTGTAGGTGCGGCCGAGGGCGTCGACTTCGCCGTCGGTGTCGAGTTTGGTGAAGTCGACTTCGAAGGCGTCGCGTTCGGGGTTGAAGCGGACGGCGTCGATTTGGTGGCCGAAGTGGAGTGCGGGGAGGTTGTCGGCGACCCAGCGGCAGTAGGCGTCGTATTCGGCGCGCTGGATGTGGAAGCGCTCGGCGAAGTAGAAGGGGAAGAGCCGGTCGCGGGCCTTGAGGTAGTTGAGGAAGGTCCAGGGGCTGGCGGGGTCGGCGAGGGTCACCAGGTCGGCGAGGAAGGGGACTTGGATGGTGGCGCCGTCGATGAGCAGGCCGGGGTGCCAGGTGAAGGTGGGGCGCTGGTCGTAGAAGACGGTGTCGAGTTCGGCGAGGGGGTCGGTGAGGGCGGCGAGGGAGAGGTTGAAGGGGCCGATGCCGATGCCGACGAGGTCGCGGGAGGTGTCGTGCTCGTGGCGTGGGGGGTTGGTCATCGGGGGGTGGTTCCTTCCACGAGTTTCAGGAGCCCGGCGAGGTCGCCTGGCCGGGTGGCGGGGTTGAGGAGCGTTGCTTTGAGCCACAGCCGGCCGTCGAGGCGGGCCCGGCCGAGGACGGCGCGGCCGTCGGTGAGGAGTTGTCGGCGTACGGCGGCGACGGCGTCGTCGGTGGCTGTGGTGGGCCGGAACAGGACGGTGCTGATGGTGGGTGTGTCGTAGAGCTCGTAGCCGGGGTGTTCCTGGACGAGTGCGGCGAATTCGCGGGCGCGGTCGCAGATGTGGTCGATGAGTGTGCCGAGTCCGGTGCGGCCGAGGGTTTTGAGGGTGACGGCGATTTTGAGGGCGTCGGGGCGGCGGGTGGTGTGCAGGGAGCGGCCGAGCAGGTCGGGGAGGCCGGCTTCGGTGTCGTCGTCGGCGTTGAGGTAGTCGGCGTGGTGGTGCAGCGCTGCGAGGTCGTGGGCGTCCTTGACGGCGAGGACTCCGGCGGGGACCGGTTGCCAGCCGAGTTTGTGCAGGTCGAGGGTGACGGTGTCGGCGGCTGCCAGTCCGGTGAGTTTGGCGCGGTGGCGGTGGCTGAACAGGAGGGGGCCGCCGTAGGCCGCGTCGATGTGGAGTCGTGCGCCGTGGGTTCGGCAGAGGGCGGCGATGTCGGGGAGGGGGTCGATGAGTCCGGCGTCGGTGGTGCCTGCGGTGGCTGCCACGAGGAGCGGGCCGGAGAGTGCGGTGAGGGCCTGGTCGAGGGCGGCGGGGTCGAGGGTGCCCGCGGGGGCGGGTACGACGACGGGGTCGGGCAGGCCGAGCAGCCAGGCGGCGCGGGGCAGTGTGTGGTGGGCGTTGGCGCCGACGACCAGCCGCACGCTCGGGCCGTGTACTTCGCGGGCGAGGAGGAGGGCGAGTTGGTTGGATTCGGTGCCGCCGGTGGTGATGAGGGCGTCGGGGTGGTTCTGTGCGGTGTCGGCTGCGGGCCGGTGGGGGCCGATCGTTCCCCGTGAGGGAGCCGCATATCGATACAGCCCCGCGCCCCTGGGTGCCTCTGCGTAGACCTCGTTCGCGAGTGCTCGTGTCACCAGTTCCTCCAGCTCCGACGCCGCCGGTGCCTGGTCCCACGAGTCCATCGACGGATTCAGGGCGGACACGGCGAGGTCGGCGGCGGTGGCGACGGCGAGGGGTGGGCAGTGGAGGTGGGCGACGCACAGGGGGTGCGCGGGGTCGGCGGCACCTTCGGCGAGGGCGTGCACCAGGGCGCGCAGGGCGTCCGGGTCGCCCTCGTCGGGCAGTACGTCACCCACCGCGTCCCGCACGCGCGCGGCGACCGCCTCCGGGCCGCCTGCGGGCAGCGGGCCGCCTCGGGCCCGCTCACCGGCGTGGAGCGCGTCGAGGACGGTGTCGAGCAGCGGCCGCAGGGCGTGGCGGCCCTCGGGTCCTGAGGCGAGAGGCAGCAGCGTGCTCATGGGTGTCCTCCGGGCGCCGGGCAGAGGGGGTTCCAGCTTGTACGCGGTTGCGTGGTGGCGCCCGAAAAGCCCAACGATCGGAACCCGAATGGGGGTACTTCCGTGCGGGGAAAACGTGTTGGGGGTGTCGGAGTTGCGGGGTCCGGGTTCCTATGCCTCCCGGACCCGCAAGGCCCGTGCCAGGTCGTCGAGCTGGTCGACCAGTTTGCGGCGCAGGGCGGGGATGGGGTCGCCGTCGCGCAGGCAGGTCTCGCCCAGACGCAGGGTGTCGGCGTCGACGGCGTGGACGGGGAAGGCCCAGCGGCCGGCGGCTTCGGCGATGGCGGGGCCGCGGCGGGCAGCCACGGCGACGGCGTCCGCGTAGTAGCGCGGCACGTACTCCCGTACCAGGTCGGCCTGTTCGGGCTGCCAGAAGCCCTGGGCGGTTGCTTTGAAGAGGTAGTTGGAGAGGTCGTCGGTGGCGAACATCGCCTCCCAGGCCGTGCGCTTGGCGTCCGGGTCGGGCAGGGCGGCCCGGCAGCGGGCGGCGCCTTCCTGGCCGGTGGCGCTGGGGTCGCGGTCCAGTTCGGCGGCGATGGCCGACTCGTCGGTGGCGCCGAGGACGGCGAGGCGGGCCAGGACGCGCCAGCGCAGCTCGGGGTCGAGTTCGGGGCCGCCGGGCACGGTGCCGTCGGCGAGCCAGGCGGCGATGGTGTCGGGCTGGGCGGCGACGTCGATGAAGTGGCGTACGGCGATCAGGCGCAGGCCGGGGTGGTCGCCGTCCTCGGTGCGGCGCATCAGGTCGCGGCAGAGGGCGGAGAGGGTGGCCAGCGCGGCGGGCCGCTGCTCGGGGGTGAGGTAGCGGTCGGCGATCTGGTCGGCGGCGAAGGCGAGGACGCCCTGGACGATGGCGAGGTCGGTTTCGCGTGGGAGGTGGGCGCGGGCCGCTTCGAGGTAGGCGGTGGCGGGCATCGCGGGTTCGGGGGTGGTCCCCGGATGGGCGCTGACGCCGTCGCGTACGGCGTCCCTGAGGGCGTTCCAGACGACGGCTCGGGTGAGGGGGTCGGGCAGCCCGGACAGGCCGGCGTGCACGGCCTGGAAGGAGCCGGTGTCGAAGCGGATCTTGGCGTAGCTGAGGTCGCCGTCGTTGAGCAGGAGCAGTGCGGGGCGTTTGCCGATGGGCCGGCTGTCGGTCTGCGGGATGTCGAGGTCGAGGCGTTCGCGCAGGGTGAGGCGGCCTTCGTCGGTGAGGTCGAGGTCGTACAGGCCGACGGCGATGTGGTGGGGGCGGCTGCCGGCGTGGTCGACGGTGAGGGTGCAGGTGCCGTCGTCGCCGGGGGTGATGTGGGGGGTGAGGGTGTCGACGCCGGTGGTGCGCAGCCAGGTGTCGGCCCAGGCGTGGACGTCGCGGTCGGTGGTGGCGGCGAGGGAGTCGATGAAGTCGGCGAGGGCGGCGTTGGCGAACTTGTGGCGGGCGAAGTGGGTGTTGATGCCGGCGAGGAAGTCCTTCTCGCCGAGCCAGGCGACGAGTTGGCGTAGGGCGGAGGCGCCCTTGGCGTAGGAGATGCCGTCGAAGTTGAGGAGGGCGGAGGCGGTGTCGTCGACGGCTTCGGGGGCGACGGGGTGGGTGGAGGGGCGCTGGTCGGCGTCGTAGCCCCAGGCCTTGCGGGTGACGCCGAACTCCACCCAGGTGTCGGTGAATCGCGTTGCTTCGATGAGGGTCTGGTAGCCCATGTACTCGGCGAAGGACTCGTTGAGCCAGATGTCGTCCCACCAGCGGAGGGTGACGAGGTCGCCGAACCACATGTGGGCCATCTCGTGGGCGATGACCATCGCGCGGGTCTGCCGCTCGGTGTCGGTGACGGCGGAGCGGTAGACGAACTCGTCGCGGAAGGTGACCAGTCCGGGGTTCTCCATGGCGCCGGCGTTGAACTCGGGGACGAATGCCTGGTCGTAGGAGTCGAAGGGGTAGGGCTCTTCGAACTTCTCGTGGTAGCGGTCGTAGCACGCGCGCGTGACGTCGAAGAGTTCTTCGGCGTCGGTGTCGAGGTGGGGGGCGAGGGAGCGGCGACAGTGCAGGCCGAAGGGCAGGCCGCGGTGTTCGGTGCGCACGGAGTGCCAGGGGCCGGCGGCGACGGCGACGAGGTAGGTGGAGATCAGCGGGGTGGGGGCCGCCTTCCACAGGCCGTCGCCCTGGTGCTCGGTGATGCCGTTGGCGAGGACGGTCCAGTCTTCGGGTGCCTTGATCGACACTTCGAAGACGGCTTTGAGGTCGGGCTGGTCGAAGGCGGCGAAGACGCGCTGGACGTCGTCCATGAACAGCTGGGTGTAGACGTAGGTCTCACCGTCGGTGGGGTCGGTGAAGCGGTGCATGCCCTCGCCGGTGCGCGAGTAGCGCATGACGGCGTCGATGTGCAGTTCGTGCTCGCCCGGAGCGAGGTCCTTGAGGGGCAGCCGGTTCTCGTCCAGGGTGTCCAGGTCGAGGTGGCGTCCGTCGAGGCGGGCATTGCGCAGCTCGGCGGGCTTGAGCTCGACGAAGGTGTCCGAGGCCTCGAGATCGCTCCGCACCGTGAAGTGGATGACGGTGACGGAGTCGAAGAGCTCCTCGCCGCGCGTCAGATCGAGTTCGATCTGGTAGCGGTGGACGTCGAGAAGCCGGGCACGGGTCTGCGCTTCGTCGCGCGTGAGTACGGACATGCAGGCCATGCTGCCTGATGCCGCTGACAACGCACAGGCTCGGATCGGTAACGCGGCCTATGTCCGGTCCTGTTCGAGTTTTCCGGTTTGGGTTCCCGGGGGCCGCTGGTTCGGTACGCGGGCGTCGGGGTGGGGCAGTGCGGGCCGTGGGGGGTGGTCCTGGACGAGGGCGCGCAGTGCGCGGACCTCGCGTTCGAGGGCGAGATGGCGCTGGTGGGTGTCGTACAGGTAGCGGACCTTGGTGCGCAGGGCCCAGGGGTCGATGGGTTTCATGACGAGGTCGGCGACGCCGAGTCCGAAGGCGGTGGAGGTCAGTTCGTGGTCGGCGCCGAAGCCGGTGAGCAGGATGACGGGGATGTGCTGGGTCTGTTCCACGCGCCGCATGTAGCGGACCACGTCGAGGCCGCTGACGCCGGGCATGCGCACATCGAGCAGGAGGAGGCCGACCCGGCCGCGCAGCACCTGCTTGAGTGCCTCGTCGCCGCTGGTGGCGCGGGCCAGCAGATAGCCCAGCGGCGCCAGGGCGCTCTCCAGTGCGTAGAGCGTGTCCTTGTGATCGTCAACGATGAGGATCTTGGATTCCGACGGCATGGCCCGGCGTCCCTCCCGCGTGGACAACCAGCTTATGTCCGGGCACTGACGGGGCGTGCTCGTCAGCTGACAAGGAGTGCACAGCGCAGCATGCCGCGCGCGGGCGCGCATGTCACGCCCCGGGGCGCAGAGGACGAGGTCAATTGGCCGCCGGTGTAGAACCGTTCACCGTGTCCTCGGCGATGATCTCGTGGTGCCTGATCACTTCGCCGATGATGAAATTGAGGAACTTCTCAGCAAAGGCGGGGTCGAGCTTGGCGCTCTCGGCGAGCGCGCGCAGCCGGGCGATCTGCCGGGCCTCGCGGGCGGGATCGGCAGGCGGCAGCTGGTGGGCGGCTTTGAGGTGGCCGACCTGCTGGGTGCATTTGAAGCGTTCGGCGAGCATGTGGACGACGGCCGCGTCGATGTTGTCGATGCTGTCACGCAGCCGGGCGAGTTCCTCGCGGACGGCGGGGTCGACGTCACCGGTCGAGGTGTTGCTGGTGGTCATGGCGAAACCCTACGGGGCACCGGGGCCGCCGATCATCGCGCGCCGCGAAAGACGGCCGGTTGTCGCTAGGCCCTGTCCGGAGGTGTGTCCTGGGGAGTGTGCGAGGGCGTGTGCGGCCGTTCGATGACGGGTGGGTCGTCGGGGTCGGGGATGCGGTCGCTCCAGCCGCCGGGGACGGTGCGGCCCTCCTGGGCGCGGAAGCGGATGGGGGCCATGCCGACGCGGCGGGTGAACAGGCGGGAGAAGTAGGCGGGGTCGTCGTAGCCGACACGGCGGGCGACGGCGGCGACGGGCAGTTCGGTGGCGGCGAGGAGTTCCTTGGCGCGGCCCAGGCGGATGCCGAGCAGGTAGTCCTTGGGGCTGCAGCCGGCCACGCGGCGGACGGCGGCGCGCAGTTCGGCGGTGGTCATGCCGTGCCGGGCGGCGTGGTCAGCGACCGACATCGGCAGACAGGCGTCGCGGGCGAGGGCCTTGAGGACCTGGTTCCCGGCGGGGGTCAGGTCGGCGCGGGCGCGGCGCAGGGCGACGAGGAGTTCGTGGACGGCGGCGCCGGTCTCCACTTCCAGGAGCGGGTTGTCGCGGCGGGCGGCGCGCACGATGCGGGCGATGACGGCGCGCGGGCCGGTGGCGTCCGCGAGGGGCACCACAGGGCGGCCGGGTTCGATGTAGCCGAGTTCGGTGTAGGTGGCGGTGGCGGGCCCGGCGAAGCCGACGAAGCCCTCGTCCCAGCCGGTGTCGGGGTCGGGCCCGTAGTGGTGCGGGACGCCGGGTGTGAGCCACAGCAGGGCGGGCGCGGTGACGGTGGTACGGCGGCCGTCGGGGCCGGCGTACCAGCCGCCGCCGGTGCTGATCACGACGGCGACGTGGCTGTCGAGGGTGCGCGGTCCGACGGTGGGCAGGGCGCCGTACTGGAGGCCGACGCCGAGGCACACCAGGCCGAGCCGGTGGTGGGCGGGGCCGGGCGTGAAGAACCGCATCCAGGTGTGGTACATCCGCGGCCGACTCCGCTCCGTGTCGTTGTGCGTCCCGGTCGTTTCCGTCCAGGTCGTTTCCGTTCCGGTCGTTTCCCGCCCGGTCGTTTCCGTCCAACCAGCGCCGATCTTTGTCCATGGACGTGATCGCCGCCAGGGGTGAGGGTGACGGCATGAGCGACTTCACGGTGGGGGACACGGATTTCCTGTTGGACGGGCGGCCGGTGCGGTTGCTGTCCGGCGCGCTGCACTACTTCCGCGTGCACGAGGAGCAGTGGGGGCACCGGCTGGCGATGCTGCGGGCGATGGGCCTGAACTGTGTGGAGACATACGTCCCATGGAATCTGCACGAGCCCGGTCCCGGCCGTTTCCGGGACGTGGGTGCGCTGGGCCGATTCCTGGACGCGGCGCGGGAGGCGGGCCTGTGGGCGATCGTGCGGCCGGGGCCGTACATCTGCGCCGAGTGGGAGAACGGCGGGCTGCCGCACTGGGTGCCGGGGCATGCACGCACGCGTGACGAGCGTTTTCTGCGTCCCGTGGAGCGCTGGTTCGGCCGGCTGCTGGAGGAGGTCGTGCCCCGGCAGATCGACCGCGGCGGGCCGGTGATCATGGTGCAGGTGGAGAACGAGTACGGCAGCTACGGCTCGGACGCGGAGTATCTGCGCCGGCTCGCCGAGCTGCTGCGGGACCAGGGCGTCACGGTGCCGTTGTTCACCTCGGACGGCCCGGAGGACCACATGCTCTCCGGCGGATCCGTGCCCGATGTCCTCGCCACGGTGAATTTCGGCTCCCACGCGCGCGTGGCGTTCGAGACGCTGCGTCGGCACCGCCCCGAGGGTCCGCTGATGTGCATGGAGTTCTGGTGCGGCTGGTTCGACCACTGGGGCGGGCAGCACACCGTGCGCGACGCCCAGGATGCGGCCGAATCCCTGCGGGAGATCCTGGAGTGCGGTGCCTCGGTCAACATCTACATGGCGCACGGCGGCACCAACTTCGCCGGCTGGGCGGGCGCCAACCGGGGCGGCGGCGACATGCACGACGGGCCGCTGGAGCCGGACGTCACCTCCTACGACTACGACGCGCCGATCGACGAGTACGGCCGCCCCACGGAGAAGTTCTGGCGCCTGCGCGAGGTGCTCGCCGAGTACGCCGACGGTCCGCTGCCCGAACCGCCGCCGACGCCCGAGCCGTTGGGCGCCCCGGCCGACGTGGACCTTGCGGGCTGGGCGCCCCTGAGTGCCGTACTGGAGACGCTCGGCGGCCCGGAGACCACCTCTCCCCTCCCGCCGTCCTTCGAGGAGCTGGACGTCGACCGGGGGCTCGTACGGTACGAGGTCGCCGTGCCGGGGCCGCGGCAGCCGTATCCGCTGATCGCGCGCGGGCTGCGGGATGTGGCGGTGGTGTACGTCGACGGGGAGCGGGCCGGGGTGCTCACCGAGGGCGACGAGCAGCTGAAGGAGCCGGTTGTCGGGCACGCGCGCGTGGAGCTGTGGGTGGAGTCCCTGGGGAGGGTCAATTACGGACCCCGGTCCGGGGAGCCCAAGGGCATCACCGAGGGCATCCTGCATGAGCGGCAGTTTCTACACGGGGTACGCGCGCGTGCACTGCGCCTGGACGCCTTCGACGCGGGGGTGGACGGCGTGCCCTTCGAGCCGCCGTCCGAGGAGGGTGCCCCCGGCCTGTACCGGGGTACCGTCATGGTCCGCGGTGCCGGGGACGCCTGTCTGGAGCTGCCGGGCTGGACGCGCGGGTTCGTGTGGATCAACGGCTTCAATCTCGGGCGTTACTGGTCGGCGGGCCCACAGCACACGCTGTACGTCCCCGGGCCGGTGCTGCGGGAGGGCGGCAACGACGTGTGGGTGCTGGAGTTCGAGGGGCCGTCGGCGGGAGCCGGGCTCCGCCTGAGGTCCGACCCGCGAAATCCGCTCATACCCTCGTAGAGTGGAATCGGGTCAGGCGTCTTGGGGGTACAGGCGTGGCGAACGACGGACCGGTCGAGCACGGCTACCCACACCTGGAGACGGTGCGGGAGTCGATCACCGCGCTCTACAAGCGGCTGTCGTACGACACCGTCCAGACGTTCGCGAGCAGTGTGGCCCCCGTCGACGTGGCGTTCTGCGACACCGACGACCTGTATCTGGGCGCCCAGCGAGTGGCCCGGGAGCTGGTGCGGCACTACCGGCTCCCGGACGCCCGGGTGATCGTCAGCTTCCGTGAGATGAAGCACGCCGCGAACGTCGAACTCGCCGCGGGACCCGAGTACTTCGTCGAGCTGAACGACCGCTTCCGCACCCACCGGCGGGACATCGGCGCGGCCCTCGCCCACGAGATCATGCACGTCTATCTGCACCGCCTCGATCTGACGTTCCCCGGCACCCGGGACAACGAGATCCTCACCGACACCGCGACGACGTATCTGGGCGCCGGCTGGCTGCTCCTCGACGCCTACCGTGAGGACGCGGCGTCGTCGCAGAAGCTCGGCTATCTGACACCGGAGGAGTTCGGGTACGTCCTGGCCAAGCGTGCCCTGGTGTTCGGCGAGGACCCGTCCGTGTGGTTCACCAGTCCGCAGGCCTACACGGCGTACACGAAGGGCATGGTCCAGGCCCGCCGCGACGAGCAGCAGCCCCCTTTGACGGCGGCCGGCTGGGCGGGCCGCCGTCGCTACGCCCGCGACCGCCGCCACGTCCACGGCCCCCAGCCCGGCGTCCCCTACACCTTCAGCCCCGACGGCGGCGGCCACCTCCGCGTCACGTTCCCCTGCCCGACCTGCCACCAGCGGATCAGGGTGCCGGTGCGGGGGCGGATGCGGGCGCGGTGTTCTTTGTGCCGGACGGTGCTGGAGTGCGACACGTAGGCGCTGCGCTGGCGGGGCGGTCCTCGTCTGCGGCTCCGTTGTGGCTGGTCGCGCCCACGCGGCGGAGCCGCATATCGACACAGCCCCGCTCCCCTTCGGGGCGCTGATCTACACGCCGTACGCAGCCCCCGGCTTCTCCGCCCGGGCCAGCAGCTTCAGCACCGTCTCCCCCGCCTCCCCGGCACTCCACCGCGCCCCATTGTCGGCCGTCGGTCCCGGCCGCCAACCCTCCATCACCGTGATCCGACCGCCCTCCGCCTCGAAGACCCGCCCGGTCACCCCCGCGCTCCCCGCCGAGCCCAGCCAGACCACCAGCGGCGAGACGTTCTCCGGGGCCATCGTGTCGAAGCCGGCGTCCGGCGCCGCCATGGTCTCGGCGAAGGTGTGTTCCGTCATCCGGGTCCGGGCCGCGGGGGCGATCGCGCTGACCTGAACCCCGTAGCGCCCCAGCTCAGCCGCGGCGACCAGCGTCAGACCGACGATCCCGGCCTTCGCCGCGCTGTAGTTGCCCTGCCCGACCGAGCCGAGCAGCCCCGCACCGCTGCTGGTGTTGACGATCCGCGCGTCGGGCAGACGGCCCGCCTTGGCCTCGGCACGCCAGTGGGCGGCGGCGTGCTTCAGCGGCAGGAAGTGACCCTTGAGGTGGACGCGTATGACGGCGTCCCAGTCGTCCTCGTCCAGGTTGACCAGCATCCGGTCACGCAGGAAGCCCGCGTTGTTGACGAGGGTGTCGAGCCGGCCGTAGGTCTCCAGGGCGGTCCGGATCAGTGCGGCGGCGCCGTCGCTGGTGGCGATGTCGCCGCCGTGCGCGACCGCCTCGCCGCCCGCCGCGCGGATCTCGTCGACGACCTGGCCGGCCGGGCTGTCGGGGCCCGGTGTGCCGTCCAGGCCGACGCCGAGGTCGTTGACGACGACCCGTGCGCCCTCGGCGGCGAACGCCAGCGCGTGGGCGCGGCCGAGGCCACGGCCCGCGCCGGTGACGATCACGACGCGTCCGTCGCAGATTCCGGTCATGGTGCGTCTCCTTGTCGACTCATGGCTCTTGTCTCCCCCGGCTCATCTCACGTCTCTTTGTTGGCGGTTGCGGCATCCAGGAAGGCGGGCCGCTCCCCTCCCCCGTGCACCAGCAGGCTCGCCCCGCTGATGTAGGCGGCAGCGTCGGAGGTGAGGAAGACCGCGGCGGCGCCGACGTCGGCGGGATCGGCGAGGCGGCCGAGCGGGACGGTGCGGCCGACCGCCTCGACGCCGTCGTCGCCGCCGTAGTGCAGGTGGGACAGCTCCGTGCGGACCATGCCGACGACGAGGGTGTTGACGCGGACCTCCGGCGCCCACTCCACGGCCATCGACCGGGCGAGGCTCGCCAGGCCCGCCTTGGCCGCACCGTAGGCCGCCGTGCCGGGCGAGGGGCGGTCGCCGCTGACGCTGCCGATCATGACGACGGCGCCACGGGACCGCTTGAGGTGCTCGTACGCGGCGAGGGATGCGGTCAGTGGGGCGATCAGGTTCAGCTCGACGACCCGTGCGTGCCGCTCGGCGCCCGCGTCGGCCAGCCGTCGGAAGGGGCTGCCGCCCGCGTTGTTGACGAGCACGTCGAGCCGGGGCAGTCCACCGAAGAAGGCGCGCACGGCATCCGGGTCCCGCAGGTCCAGGGGCACGAACTCGGTTCCCTTGACGGGGCCTTCGGGTGGCCGGCGCGCGCAGGTGACGACCTCCGCGCCCGCCTCCACGAACGCCTTCGCGATGCCCGCGCCGACGCCACGGGTGCCGCCGGTGACGACGGCGACGCGGCCGTCGAGGGGCCGGTCGCGGGGATGGCCGGGGTTTTCCACAGGGTCTGGAGCTTGGTTTTCCACAGGGCCTCCCGCCGCGATCCGCCTGCTGCTAGCTTCGAAGCCTCACACCTAACAAATGTTTGGTGGAAAGGTAGCTGAGTGCGAAGGTAGCTGATGCGTCCATGGGTGTCTCCACCTCGTCCCCGGAAAAGGGGCCCGAGAAAGACGGAATCGCCGTTGTCACAGTCGACTTCCCGCCGGTGAACGCCCTGCCGGTGGACGGCTGGTTCGCGCTGGCCGACGCGGTGCGCGCGGCCGGCCGCGACCCGGAGGTGCGGTGCGTGGTGCTGGCCGCCGAGGGGCGGGGGTTCAACGCGGGCGTGGACATCAAGGAGATACAGGCGCGCGGGCAGAGCGCGCTGGTCGGCGCCAACCGGGGCTGCTTCGCGGCGTTCTCAGCGGTGTACGAGTGCGAGGTGCCCGTGGTGGCGGCGGTGCAGGGCTTCTGCCTGGGAGGGGGCATCGGTCTTGTGGGGAACGCGGATGTGATCGTGGCGAGCGAGGACGCCGCCTTCGGGCTGCCCGAGCTGGACCGTGGAGCGCTGGGCGCCGCCACCCACCTGGCCCGGCTGGTCCCGCAGCACCTGATGCGCGCCCTGTACTACACCTCGCGGACGGCGACGGCGGCCGAGCTGCACGCGCACGGCTCGGTGTGGCGGGTGGTGCCGCGCGAGGAACTCCCTTCGGCCGCCCTGGAGTTGGCCCGCGAGATAGCCGCGAAGGACGGGGAGCTGCTGCGGTTGGCCAAGGCCGCGATCAACGGCATCGACCCGGTGGACGTGCGCCGCAGCTACCGCTTCGAGCAGGGCTTCACCTACGAGGCGAGCGTGAGCGGCGTGGGCGACCGGGTCCGCGACACCTTTGGACGCAACTCCTTTGGAAAGGACGGTGACTGAGTGGGCGACACGACGATGACCACCGTGGGCGACAAGACGATGACCGCCGACGAGGCCGTCTCCGGGCTGGAGAGCGGCATGACCCTCGGCATCGGCGGCTGGGGCTCGCGCCGCAAACCGATGGCCCTGGTGAGAGCGGTGCTCCGGTCCGGCATCACCGACCTCACGGTGGTGTCGTACGGCGGCCCGGACGTCGGCATGCTCGCCACCGCCGGCCGGATCCGCAAACTGGTCGCCCCCTTCGTCACCCTCGACTCGATCCCCCTCGAACCGCACTACCGGGCGGCCCGCGAGCGGGGGGAGCTGGAGCTGATGGAGATCGACGAGGCGATGTTCATGTGGGGGCTGCACGCGGCGGCGAACCGGCTGCCCTTCCTGCCGGTGCGGGCCGGGATCGGTTCCGATGTGATGCGGGTCAACCCGGGTCTGCGGACGGTGACGTCGCCGTACGACGACGGGGAGACGTTCGTGGCGATGCCCGCCCTGCGCCTGGACGTGGCCCTGGTCCATGTCAACCGCGCCGACCGGCGGGGCAACGGCCAGTATCTGGGGCCCGACCCGTACTTCGACGACCTGTTCTGCGAGGCGGCGGACGCGGCGTTCGTCTCCTGCGAGCGGATCGTGGACACTGCCGAGCTGACGAAGGAGGCCGCACCCCAGACCCTGCTGATCAAACGTCATGTGGTGACGGGCGTGGTGGAGGCACCGGGCGGCGCCGCCTTCACGTCCTGCGCCCCCGACTACGGGCGTGACGAGGCCATGCAGAAGGAGTACGCGACCACACCCTGGGCGGAGTTCGCCGAGCGGTTCCTCAACGGGCCCGAGGAGGAGGGGACATGACCGTGACGCGCAGTGAGTTCTGTGTGATCGCCTGCGCCGAGGCCTGGCGCGGCGCCGGTGAGATCCTGGCGAGCCCCATGGGCCTGATCCCCTCCATCGGCGCGCGCCTCGCCCGGCTCGCCTTCGCGCCGGACCTGTTGCTGACCGACGGTGAGGCGATGCTGGTCGACGTGGACGGCACCGTCGAGGGCTGGCTGCCGTACCGGCAGCATCTGACCCTCGTCACCGGAGGCCGGCGGCACGTGATGATGGGCGCGAGTCAAATCGACCGCTTCGGCAACCAGAACATCTCCTGCATCGGCGACTGGGACAAGCCGAAGCGGCAGCTACTGGGGGTGCGGGGCGCGCCGGTCAACACCCTCAACAATCCGACCAGTTACTGGATCCCGAAGCACTCCCGGCGGGTGTTCGTGGAGAAGGTCGACATGGTGTGCGGGGTCGGGTACGACCATGCGGCCGGTGCCCGCCATCACCGCATCCCCCGGGTCGTCTCCGACCTCGGCGTCTTCGACTTCGACACCCCGGACCGCTCGATGCGGCTGGCCTCGCTGCATCCGGGGGTGACCGTCGACGAGGTCAGGGCTGCGACGGGGTTCGCGCTGACGATCCCGGACGAGGTGCCGTCCACCCGCGAGCCGACGCCCGCCGAACTGCGGCTGATCCGCGAGGTGATCGACCCGGACAACCGGCGCGCGCGTGAGGTCCCCGAGGAGGCGAGGGCCTGATGGACACCGCGCTCACCCGGCTGGTCGGGGTCCGCCACCCGATCGTGCAGACGGGCATGGGCTGGGTGGCGGGCCCGCGTCTGGTCTCGGCGACGGCGAACGCGGGCGGGCTGGGCATCCTGGCGTCGGCGACGATGACGACCGACCGGCTGCGTGAGGCGATACGCGAGGTCACGTCCCGTACGACGGCGCCCTTCGGGGTCAACCTCCGCGCCGACGCCTCCGACGCCGGGGACAGGGCGCGGATCCTGATCCAGGAGGGTGTCCGGGTCGCCTCCTTCGCGCTGGCGCCCTCCCCCGAGCTGATCGGCACGCTCAAGGACGCGGGCGTGGTCGTGATCCCGACGGTCGGCGCCCGGCGCCATGCCGAGAAGGTCGCGGCCTGGGGCGCGGACGCGGTGATCGTGCAGGGCGGGGAGGGCGGCGGACACACCGGCGAGGTGGCGACGACGGTGCTGCTGCCGCAGGTCGTGGACGCGGTGCGGATACCCGTGGTGGCGGCGGGCGGCTTCTTCGACGGCCGGGGCCTGGTCGCGGCGCTGGCCTACGGGGCGGCGGGCGTCGCCATGGGCACCCGCTTCCTGCTCACCTCGGACTCGACGGTGCCGGACGCAGTCAAGGCGCGGTACCTGACAGCGAGCGTCCGGGACGTCACGGTCACCAGAGCGGTCGACGGCCTGCCCCACCGCATGCTCCGCACGGACCTGGTCGACTCGCTGGAGAACTCCGGCCGCGCCAGAACCCTCCTCCGAGCCATGGGCCACGCGGCCCGCTTCCGCAAGCTGTCCGGCATCGGCTGGCCGACGATGCTCCGCGACGGACTCGCCCTCAAGCACGGCAAGAACCTGTCCTGGAGCCAGCTCCTACTCGCCGCGAACACCCCGATGCTGCTCAGGGCATCGATGGTGGACGGGCGCACGGACCTCGGGGTAATGGCGTCGGGACAGGTCGCCGGAGTCATCGACGACCTGCCGTCCTGCGCGGAACTGATCGACCGGATCATGAAGGAGGCCGAGGAGACACGTGAACGACTGACGGCCCCCTAGCAACCCACAGCCCGGCAGCGCCCCGTAAGGGGCGCGGGGAACTGCGCGACCAGCCACAACGGAGCCGCAGACGATCAACGGCCCCGCGCGGCACGCCCGTCACAGCCTCTCAATTACCGTCACGTTCGCCTGCCCCCCACCCTCACACATCGTCTGCAACCCGAACCGCCCACCCGTACGCTCCAGCTCATGCAGCAGGGTCGTCATCAGCTTCGCGCCAGTCGCGCCGAGCGGGTGGCCCAGGGCTATCGCACCACCGTTGACGTTGACCTTCTCCGGATCCGCGCCCGTCTCCTTCAGCCAGGCCAGGACGACGGGTGCGAAGGCCTCGTTGATCTCGACGAGGTCGATCGCGTCGATGGAGAGGCCGGTCTTCTTCAGGGCGTGGGCGGTGGCCGGTATCGGAGCGGTCAGCATCCGGATCGGGTCCTCGCCACGCACGGAGAGATGGTGGACTCGGGCGCGCGGCGTCAGCCCGTGCTCGCGCACCGCCCGCTCGGAGGCCAATAGCATGGCAGCCGCGCCGTCGGAGACCTGCGAGGAGCAGGCGGCTGTGATCGTGCCGCCGTCGATGACCGGCTTGAGCCCGGCCATCTTCTCGAGGGAGGTGTCCCTGCGCGGCCCTTCGTCGACGGTCACGTCCCCGTACGGCACGGTCTCGCGCTGGAAGCGGCCCTCGTCGATCGCCCGCAGCGCCCTCTGGTGCGAGCGCAGCGCGAACTCCTCCTGGTCCTGCCTGCTGATCCCCCACTTGCCGGCGATCATCTCGGCGCCGACGAACTGGTTGACCGCCCGGTCCCCGTACCGCGCCCGCCAGCCCTCGCTGCCCGCGAAGGGGCCCTGGGTGAAGCCCAGCGGCTCGGCGGCCTGCCGGGTCGCATAGGCGATCGGGATCTGCGACATGTTCTGCACACCGCCCGCGACGACCAGGTCCTGTGTCCCGGACAGCACACCCTGCGCCGCGAAGTGCACGGCCTGCTGCGAGGACCCGCACTGCCGGTCCACCGTCACGCCCGGCACCTCCTCCGGCAGCCCGGCGGCCAGCCAGCAGGTGCGGGCGATGTCGCCGGCCTGCGGCCCGACCGCGTCCAGGCAGCCGAAGACGACGTCCTCGACGGCGGCGGGATCGACCCCGGCCCGCGCGACCAGTTCCTTCAGCACATGCGCGCCCAGGTCGGCCGGATGGACCCCGCTCAGTCCTCCCCCGCGCCGCCCCACGGGCGTACGGACCGCTTCGACGATGTAGGCCTCGGCCATGGCAACTCCCCAGACTTCCGGACTCCAGCAGTGGGTTATCTACGTACGGCGATCCCGTCCAGCACCATCGACAGGTACTGCCGGGCGATCTCCTCGGGGCTGTGGTGTCCGCCGGGCCGGTACCAGGACGCGGCGACCCACACCGTGTCCCGCACGAACCGGTAGGTGAGCCGGACGTCGAGGTCGGACCGGAAGACCTCGGCCGCGACCCCGCGCTCCAGCGTGGACAGCCACGCCTTCTCGAACTTGCGCTGCGATTCGGCGAGGAACGCGAACCGCTCCTGCGCCACGAGGTGCTTGGACTCCTTCTGGTAGATCGCGACGGCGGCGCGGTGCCGGTCGATCTCCCGGAACGACTCGGTGACCAGGGCCTCGAGCGTCTCGCGCGGGCCCAGTTCGGCGGCGCCCAGGACGGCGTCGTACCCGTTCCAGAGCTCGTCGAGAAAGGTCCGCAGGATCTCTTCCAGCATCGATTCCTTGGAGTCGAAGTGGTAGTAGAGGCTGCCGGCCAGCATCCCCGCGTGGTCCGCGATCTTGCGGACGGTGGTGGCGTTGTAACCCTGCTCGGCGAAGACCTCGGCGGCGGTGTCGAGGAGCTCGCGCCGGCGCTCGGGGGCGGCGGTCACCTGGGGCTTCTTCTTCGTAGGCACAAGCACATTGTGGGCCGCTCCGTGGTCAGGGATGCCGGCTGCTGACGGAGACGACCTCTCCGGTCATGTACGAGGAGTAGTCCGACGCCAGGAACACGATCACGTTGGCCACCTCCCAGGGCTCGGCGTACCGCCCGAAGGCCTCCCGCCGGGTCAGCTCGGCCAGCAGGTCGGGGCTGGTCACCTTCACCAGGTGCGGATGCATGGCGAGGCTCGGCGAGACCGCGTTGACCCGCACCCCGAACTCGGCGGCCTCCAGCGCCGCGCACCGGGTCAGCGCCATCACCCCGGCCTTCGCGGCGGCGTAATGCGCCTGTCCGGCCTGGGCGCGCCAGCCGACGACGGACGCGTTGTTGACGATCACCCCGCCGTCGCCGCCGCCCCGGAACAGCCGTAGAGCCGCCCGAGTGCACCGGAAGGTCCCGTTCAGCGTCACATCGAGCACCTTCGACCACTGCTCGTCGGTCATGTCGACGAGATCCGAAGTCCCGCCCAGCCCGGCATTGTTGACGACGACATCGAGCCGACCGTGCATGTCGACGGCCGCCTCGAACAGCGCGCTCACCTGCGTCCCGTCGGTGACATCGCACGGCAGCGCGGCGACGGCCGCCCCGAACTCCCCGGCCAGCTCGGCCTCGTACTCCTTGAGCCGCCGCACATGCGCGTCGCTGATCAGCACACGCGCGCCCTCCTCCAGGAAGCGCCTCGCGGTCGCCCCGCCGATCCCCGCCCCGGCCGCCGCGGTGATGACGGCGGTGCGGCCCTTCAGCAGCCCATGGCCGGGCACGTAGGCCGGACTCTCGACGCCTGTCATAGGAACACGCTAACCTACCAAACACTTGTTAGGGAAGACCACGAGAAGACCACGAGAAGACCGCCGCGGAGATCACGGCTGAGGGGGACGCCACAGATGGATCTCGCCTTCACACACGAAGAGGACGCCTTCCGGGCCGAGGCCCGCGCCTGGCTGCACGCGCACGTGCCGTCCACCCCGCTGCCCTCGCTGGAGACGGAGGAGGGCTTCCGGGCTCACCGCGCGTGGGAGGCCGAACTGGCCGCGGACCTCTGGTCGGTGGTGGACTGGCCGAGCGCGTACGGCGGCCGGGACGCGGGCCTGATCAGATGGCTGATCTTCGAGGAGGAGTACTACGCGGCGAGCGCGCCCGGCCGCGTCAGTCAGAACGGCATCAGCCTCCTCGCCCCCACCCTCTTCGACCACGGCACGGAGCGACAACGCGCGCGCGTGCTGCCGCCGATGGCCTCCGGCGAGGTGATCTGGGCCCAGGCGTGGTCGGAACCCGAGGCCGGTTCGGACCTGGCGTCCCTGAAAGCAAAGGCTGTCCGCACGGACGGCGGCTGGCTGCTGACCGGGCAGAAGACCTGGTCGTCACGGGCCGCCTTCGCCGACCGCGCGTTCGGCCTGTTCCGCACCGATCCGGACACCCCGAAGCCCCACCAGGGCCTGACCTACCTGATGTTCGACCTGCGCGCACCGGGCGTCACCGTCCGCCCCATCGGCCGCCTCGACGGCAAGCCCGCCTTCGCCGAGCTGTTCCTGGACGAGGTGTTCGTGCCGGACGAGGACGTGATCGGCGAACCCGGGCAGGGCTGGCGGATCGCCATGTCGACAGCGGGCAACGAACGCGGGCTGAAGCTCCGCTCACCGGGCCGTTTCCGTGCGAGCGCCGACCGCCTGGTGACGCTCTGGCAGGCGCAAGGAGAAACGGAATCCACGAAACGCCGTGTCGCCGACGCCCTGATCGGCGCCCGCGCCTACCAGCTCTTCACCTACGCCGCCGCCTCCCGCTTCCTCGACGGCCAGGAACTCGGCCCGGAGTCCAGCCTGAACAAGGTCTTCTGGTCCGAATACGACATCGCGCTGCATGAGACGGCCCTCGATCTCCTGGCCGAGGAGGGCGAGTTCGCGGACACGGACTGGTCGGAGCGGTACGTCTTCGCACTCGCCGGCCCGATCTACGCCGGCACGAACGAGATCCAGCGGGACATCATCGCCGAACACCTGCTCGGCCTCCCGAAAGGACGCCGCTGATGCGCCCGGGCTCCGCCGTCGCCGAAGAGAGCGCGACGCACAGGAAAGAGGCCGCGTTGATGCCCGAAGGGATGCCCTCGATGCCCGAAGGAACGCCCTCGATGCCGAAAGGACGCCGCTGATGCG
Organism: Streptomyces sp. NPDC050211; assembly: GCF_040656035.1. Classification (NCBI taxonomy): domain Bacteria; kingdom Bacillati; phylum Actinomycetota; class Actinomycetes; order Kitasatosporales; family Streptomycetaceae; genus Streptomyces; species Streptomyces sp. NPDC050211. The sequence continues at coordinate 39,481 of NZ_JBFALC010000029.1, read as the reverse complement.
CTTCCTCCTCGACGCCGAGCAGCGCGCGTTCGCCGCCTCGCTGGACGCGATGCTGACCTCCGCGGACACACCCTCGGTGGTACGGGACTGGAGTCGCGGCGAGCACGGCAGCGGGCGCGCGCTGTGGGGCCGTATCGCCGAAGCGGGCGTGTTCGCACTGGCGGTACCGGAGGAATACGACGGACTGGGCCCCCGGCCCGTCGAACTCGCCCTCGCTTTCGTCGAGTTGGGGCGACACGCGGTGCCCGGCCCGCTGGTGGAGACCGTGACCGCGGCAGTCCTGCTCACCAAGGCCGAACACCTGCTCCCGCCCCTCGCCTCCGGCGAGACCATGGCCACCGTGGCGTACGACAGCCCGTACGCCCTCGACGGCGACGCGGCCACGATCCGTCTCGCCCTCACCCCCGACGCCGTCCGCCTGTCCCCCGGCCACGGCCCCGTCCGCCCCTCCCTCGACCCCGCCCGCCGCCTCACCCCCCTCAGCCCGGGCGGCGAACTCCTCACCCCCACCCCACCCGTCGAGCAAGCCCTCACCTGGGCCCGCCTCACCACCGCCGCCCAGGCGCTGGGCGTCGGACTCGCCCTCCTCGACAAGACCGTCACCTACGTCAAGCAGCGCACCCAATTCGGCACCCCCATAGGCTCGTTCCAGGCCGTCAAGCACAGACTGGCCGACGCGAAGATCGCCCTGGAGTTCGCCCGCCCCCTGCTCTTCGGCGCCGCGCTGACCATGGAGCCCGCCGATGTCGCCGCGGCCAAGGCCACGGCCTGCGAGGCGGCGTACGCGACGGCGCGGACCGCGCTGCAGTTGCATGGCGCGATCGGCTACACCGCGGAGTACGACCTGTCGCTGTGGCTGACCAAGGCCCGCGCCCTGCGCACCGCCTGGGGCACTCCGGACGAGTGCAGGGCCCTGGTCGTCAGGGGTGGTGGTCGCCGCTGGTGACTTCCCGGTACTCCTCCACCGTCGGCTTCTCGATCCGCTTGTCGGGCCCGAACATGGCCCGCGACAGCCGGGCCCGCAGCCGCTGGGACGGCTTGACCCGACGGCGGACGCCGCCCGCGTCGACGAGCGGACCGAGCTCGTACGGCGGGTTCTGCTCGTGCTGGGTCAGGGTGAACAACTGCTCCTGCGAGACGGGTTCATGGATCTCGATGTACTCGCCGTTCGGCAGCCTCTTGATGGTGCCCGTCTCCCTGCCGTGCAGCACCTTGTTCCGGTCGCGGCGCTGGAGGCCGAGACAGATCCGCTTGGTGATGCTGTAGGCGAGGACCGGCACCACGAAGACCGCGACCCGCACGAACCAGGTGATGTCGTTGATGGACAGATGCAGATGGGTGGCCACGATGTCGTTGCCACCGCCGATCAGCAGCACCGCGTACAAGCTGAGCCAGGCCACGCCGAGGCCGGTGCGCACGGGCGCGTTGCGCGGCCGGTCCAGGATGTGGTGCTCGCGTTTGTCGCCGGTGACCCATGCCTCGATGAAGGGATACACGCCGATCGCGAGCATGACCAGCGGGAACAGCGCGAAGGGGATGAACACGCCCAGGGCGAGGGTGTGGCCCCAGAGGTTGATCTCCCATCCCGGCATCACCCGGATCAGCCCCTCGGAGAACCCGAGATACCAGTCGGGCTGGGCGCCGGTCGTGACCAGATCGGGGCGGTAGGGCCCGAAGGCCCACACGGGGTTGATGCTGGCGATGCCCCCCATGATCGTCAGCACACCGAAGACGAGGAAGAAGAAGCCGCCCGCCTTCGCCATGTAGACCGGCAGGAAGGGCATGCCGACCACCGACCTGTTGTCGCGGCCGGGGCCGGGATACTGCGTGTGCTTGTGGTAGAAGACCAGGATCAGATGGGCGGCCACCAGCCCCAGCATGATCCCGGGCAGCAGCAGGACATGGATCGGGAACAGGCGCGCGATGATGTCGTGCCCGGGGAACTCCCCGCCGAAGAGGAAGAACGACAGATACGTCCCGACGATCGGGACGGACAGGATCGCGCCCTGGGCGAAGCGGATGCCGGTGCCGGAGAGCAGGTCGTCGGGGAGCGAGTAGCCGGTCAGGCCGGTGATGATGCCGAGCATCAGCAGGGTCCAGCCGAAGAGCCAGTTGAGCTCGCGCGGCTTGCGGAACGCGCCGGTGAAGAAGATCCGCATCATGTGCACGAGCATCGCGCTGACGAAGACCAGCGCCGCCCAGTGATGGATCTGCCGGATCAGCAGCCCGCCGCGCACATCGAAGCTGATCTCCAGCGTGGACTCGAACGCCCGGGTCATCAGGACACCGTTGAGCGGTTCGTACGAGCCGTGGTACTCGACCTCGGCCATGCTCGGCTCGAAGAACAGGGTGAGGTAGACGCCCGTGAGGATCAGGACGATGAAGCTGTAGAGCGCGATCTCGCCCAGCATGAAGGACGGGTGGTCCGGGAAGACCTTGCGCATGTTGGCCTTGGCCAGGGCGTAGAGCCCGAGCCGCCCGTCGGCCCAGTCCGCGAGTTTCTCGCCCCTGCCGGGAGCCTGCCTGCGCGAGCGGGCGGACCCGGCCGCCTGGTCCACCGATCGTGCGCCGTCCATGCGTCGTCGCCTCCCCGTCGGATCTCACTCAGGGTGGCACGGCAGTCACGGCTCAGCCAATGGTGCGAGCAGACGGGTGGCTCAGGCCGGTCCCACGATCCCCGCCGCCCGCGCCGCCACCAGCCACTTCGGGAACTCGCCCACCAGCCGGTCGTACAGCTCCCCGTCGGACACCTTCCGCGGATCCTGGCCGGCGTGGAAGAACCCGGCGTTGTCGACGGCCCGCTTGTGCGGCACCGCCAGCTCGTCGAGCTTGCGCAGATACTCGAACTGCCGGCTCTTCGGATCGCCGAAGCCGATGAACTGCCAGAACAGCGGCAGCCGGGCCGCCTTGCACAGATACCGTTCCGCGGCGAGCTTGTTGATCGGGCCGCCGTCGGTCTGGAAGACCACCAGAGCCGGGTCCTTGGAGCCGCTGTCGAGGTAGTGGTCGATGACCGCGTCCATGGCGAGGTGATAGCTGGTCTTGCCCATGTGCCCGAGTCCGGCCACGATCCGGTCGATCCGGCCGCGATGGTCGGCGAGGGCGATGTCGGTGACCGCGTCGACGTCCGTGGAGAAGAACACCACGGGCACGGTTCCGTCGTCGTCAAGGTGCGCGGACAGCCCCAGCACCCGGTCGGCGAGCGCCTGCACACTGCCGTCCTTGTAGTACGGCTTCATCGACCCGGAGTAGTCGACCACCAGATAGACCGCCGCCCGCTGCCCGTCCAGGCCGTTCTTGGCGAGCGACACCCCGGCGCTCTTGTAGAGGCTGACCAGCGCGGGCGCGGCCTCCTCCACCTTGCTGAGACTGATCGCGGCCATGCCGACTCCCCCTACGTTCACCAGAACTGACGCCGAGGCTACGGCACCGCACCCCGCGCACTGGCGTGAGAAAAGCCGCGGCGCCTGCCCAGTCGTCCGGTCGGGGACTGGAGGGCAGGCGCCGTCGGGTGTACCGCACGCCTTTGTGCGGGACGTTGTTGGGGCCGATCAGACCATCAGCGAGCGGTCCGTCGGACGGATCGGCGACGGCAGGTCGCTCACGCCGGTCAGGAACCGGTCGCAACCGCGGGCGGCCGAGCGGCCCTCCGCGATCGCCCAGACGATCAACGACTGACCACGGCCCGCGTCACCGGCGACGAAGACACCGGGGACGTTGGTCTGGAAGTCGCCGTCACGGGCGATGTTGCCGCGCTCGTCGAGGTCCAGGCCGAACTGCTCGACCAGGCCGTTCTCCCGGTCGGTGCCGGTGAAGCCCATCGCCAGCGTGACCAGCTGGGCGGGGATCTTGCGCTCCGTGCCCGGCTTCTGCGTCAGCTTGCCGTCGATGAACTCAACCTCGGTGAGGTGCAGCCACTGGACGTTGCCGTCCTCGTCGCCCTCGAAGTGGGTGGTGGAGACGGAGTAGACCCGCTCGCCGCCCTCCTCGTGCGCGGACGTGACCTTGTAGAGCATCGGGAAGGTCGGCCACGGCTGGTTCGGCGCCCGGTCCTCGCCCGGCCTGGGCATGATCTCCAGCTGCGTGACGGAGGCCGCGCCCTGGCGATGGGCGGTGCCCACGCAGTCCGCGCCGGTGTCACCGCCGCCGATCACGACGACGTGCTTGCCCTCGGCCGTGATGGGGGGCGTCACGAAGTCGCCCTCCTGCACCTTGTTGGCCAGCGGCAGGTACTCCATGGCCTGGTGGATGCCCTTGAGCTCGCGGCCGGGGACCGGGAGGTCACGGGCGGTCGTCGCACCGGCGGCGATGACGATGGCGTCGTACCGCTTCTTCAGGTCGGTCGCCTTGAGGTCGCGGCCGATCTCGATACCGGTACGGAAGCGGGTGCCCTCCGCGCGCATCTGCTCGATACGGCGGTTGATGTGCCGCTTCTCCATCTTGAACTCGGGGATGCCGTAGCGCAGGAGGCCGCCGATACGGTCCGCGCGCTCGTAGACGGCGACGGTGTGGCCCGCCCGGGTGAGCTGCTGGGCGGCGGCGAGCCCGGCGGGGCCGGACCCGATGACCGCGACCGTCTTGCCGGACAGCCGCTCCGGGATCTGCGGGGCTACGTCACCGGTCTCCCACGCCTTGTCGATGATCGACACTTCGACGTTCTTGATGGTGACGGCAGGCTGGTTGATGCCGAGCACACACGCCGACTCGCACGGCGCCGGGCACAGGCGGCCCGTGAACTCCGGGAAGTTGTTCGTCGCGTGCAGGCGCTCGGACGCGGCCGCCCAGTCCTCGCGGTAGGCGTAGTCGTTCCACTCGGGAATCAGGTTCCCCAGCGGACAGCCGTTGTGGCAGAACGGGATGCCGCAGTCCATGCAGCGCGAGGCCTGCTTGCTGATGATCGGCAGCAGCGAGCCGGGGACGTAGACCTCGTTCCAGTCCCTGACGCGCTCTTCGACCGGGCGGGACTTGGCGACCTCGCGGCCGTGGTTGAGAAAGCCCTTGGGATCAGCCATTGGTCGCCGCCTCCATCATCTTCTCGGTGATCTCGGTCTCGGAGAGACCGGCTCGCTCGGCGGCGTCCTTGGCGGCGAGCACTGCCTTGTACGTACTGGGGATGATCTTGCTGAAGCGGTCCACCGACTCGGACCACTCGGCGAGGAGCTTCCCGGCGACCGTGGAGCCGGTCTCCTCCGCGTGCCGGCGCACCACGTCGTGCAGCCACTGCTTGTCGGTGTCGTCCAGCTTCTCGATGGCGCCGACGTTGCCGACGTTCACGTTGTCGCGGTCCAGGTCGATCACGTAGGCGATACCGCCGGACATACCGGCCGCGAAGTTACGGCCCGTCTCGCCGAGCACCACCGCGTGACCGCCGGTCATGTACTCGCAGCCGTGGTCGCCCACGCCCTCGGCGACGACCGTCGCGCCGGAGTTGCGGACGCAGAACCGCTCGCCCGTACGACCGCGCAGGAACAGCTCGCCGCCGGTCGCGCCGTACGCGATGGTGTTGCCCGCGATCGTCGAGAACTCGGCGAGGTGGTCGGCGCCCCGGTCGGGACGCACGATCACCCGGCCGCCGGAGAGGCCCTTGCCGACGTAGTCGTTGGCGTCTCCCTCCAGGCGCAGCGTGATGCCGCGCGGCAGGAAGGCACCGAAGGACTGGCCCGCCGAACCCGTGAAGGTGATGTCGATGGTGTCGTCGGGCAGGCCCGCGCCACCGAACTTCTTGGTCACCTCATGGCCGAGCATGGTGCCGACCGTGCGGTTGATGTTGCGGATGGCGACCTGGGCGCGCACCGGCTGGGCGTCGGTCGCCGAGTCGGCGGCCAGGGCGTCGGCGGCGAGCCTGATCAGCTCGTTGTCGAGCGCCTTCTCCAGGCCGTGGTCCTGCTCGATCAGCTGGTGGCGCACCGCGCCGTCGGGCAGGTCGGGCACGTGGAACAGCGGCTCCAGGTCCAGGCCCTGCGCCTTCCAGTGGTCGACGGCTCGCGTGACGTCCAGCGTCTCGGCGTGGCCGACGGCCTCCTCGAGGGAGCGGAAGCCCAACTCGGCGAGGATCTCGCGGACCTCCTCAGCGATGAACTTGAAGAAGTTCACGACGTGTTCGGCCTTGCCCGCGAACCGGTCGCGCAGAACCGGGTTCTGGGTGGCGATGCCGACCGGGCAGGTGTCCAGGTGGCAGACGCGCATCATGACGCAGCCGGAGACGACGAGCGGCGCGGTCGCGAAACCGAACTCCTCGGCGCCGAGCAGCGCGGCGATGACCACGTCACGGCCGGTCTTCAACTGACCGTCGGTCTGTACGACGATGCGGTCGCGCAGGCCGTTGAGCAGCAGGGTCTGCTGGGTCTCGGCGAGGCCGAGCTCCCAGGGACCACCGGCGTGCTTCAAAGACGTAAGGGGAGAAGCGCCCGTGCCACCGTCGTGACCCGAGATGAGTACGACGTCCGCGTGCGCCTTGGAGACACCCGCGGCGACCGTGCCGACGCCGACCTCGGAGACCAGCTTGACGTGAATCCGCGCCTGCGGGTTCGCGTTCTTGAGGTCGTGGATCAGCTGGGCCAGGTCCTCGATGGAGTAGATGTCGTGGTGCGGCGGCGGGGAGATGAGCCCCACGCCCGGCGTCGAGTGCCGGGTCTTCGCCACCCACGGGTAGACCTTGTGGCCGGGCAGCTGGCCGCCCTCGCCGGGCTTGGCGCCCTGGGCCATCTTGATCTGGATGTCGTCGGCGTTGACCAGGTACTCCGACGTCACGCCGAAGCGGCCGGAGGCGACCTGCTTGATCGACGAACGGCGGGCCGGGTCGTACAGCCGGTCCGCGTCCTCGCCGCCCTCACCGGTGTTGGACTTGCCGCCCAGCTGGTTCATGGCGATGGCGAGGGTCTCGTGCGCCTCCTTGGAGATGGAGCCGTACGACATGGCGCCCGTCGAGAAGCGCTTGACGATCTCGGAGACCGGCTCGACGTCGTCGATGGAGATCGGCTGCCGGTCCGACTTGAAGCCGAAGAGGCCGCGCAGCGTCATCAGGCGCTCGGACTGCTCGTTCACGCGGTCCGTGTACTTCTTGAAGATGTCGTAGCGCGCGGTGCGGGTGGAGTGCTGGAGGCGGAAGATCGTCTCCGGGTCGAACAGGTGCGGCTCGCCCTCGCGGCGCCACTGGTACTCGCCGCCTATGTCGAGCGCGCGGTGCGCGGGCGCGATGCCGCTCGCCGGGTACGCCTTCGCGTGGCGGGCGGCGACCTCCTTGGCGATGACGTCGATGCCGACGCCGCCGATCTTGGTGGCGGTGCCGTTGAAGTACTTCTCGACGAAGGCCTGGTCGAGACCGACGGCCTCGAAGACCTGGGCGCCGCGGTAGGAGGCGACGGTCGAGATGCCCATCTTGGACATGACCTTCAGAACGCCCTTGCCGAGCGCGTAGATCAGGTTGCGGATAGCGTGCTCGGCCTCGATGCCGGGAAGGAACGTGCCCGCGCGGACCAGGTCCTCGACGGACTCCATCGCCAGGTACGGGTTGACCGCGGCGGCGCCGAAGCCGATCAGCAGGGCGACGTGGTGGACCTCGCGGACGTCACCGGCCTCGACCAGCAGGCCCACGTGGGTGCGCTGCTTGGTGCGGATGAGGTGGTGGTGGACGGCCGCGGTGAGCAGCAGCGACGGGATCGGCGCGTGCTCGGCGTCGGAGTGGCGGTCCGAGAGGACGATCAGCCGGGCGCCGTTGTCGATGGCGGCGTCGGCCTCGGCGCAGATCTCGTCGATGCGCGCGGCGAGGGAGTCACCGCCGCCGGAGACCCGGTACAGGCCGGACAGGGTCGCGGCCTTCATGCCGGGCATGTCGCCGTCGGCGTTGATGTGTATGAGCTTGGCCAGCTCGTCGTTGTCGATCACCGGGAAGGGCAGGGTGACGCTGCGGCACGAGGCGGCCGTCGGCTCCAGCAGGTTGCCCTGCGGGCCGAGGGAGCTGCGCAGCGACGTGACCAGCTCTTCGCGGATGGCGTCCAGCGGCGGGTTGGTGACCTGTGCGAACAGCTGGGTGAAGTAGTCGAAGAGCAGGCGCGGGCGGTCGCTCAGCGCGGCGATCGGCGAGTCCGTACCCATCGAACCGATCGGCTCGGCACCGGCCTTGGCCATCGGCGCGAGGATGACGCGCAGCTCTTCCTCGGTGTAGCCGAAGGTCTGCTGGCGGCGGGTGACCGACGCGTGCGTGTGCACGATGTGCTCGCGCTCGGGCAGGTCGGACAGCTCGATCTCGCCGGCCTCGAGCCACTCCGCGTACGGCATCTCGGTGGCGAGCTGGGCCTTGATCTCGTCGTCCTCGATGATGCGGTGCTCGGCGGTGTCGACGAGGAACATCCGGCCGGGCTGCAGCCGGCCCTTGCGGACGACCTTGGCGGGGTCGATGTCGAGGACGCCGACCTCGGAGCCGAGGACGACGAGGCCGTCGTCGGTGACCCAGTAGCGGCCGGGGCGCAGGCCGTTGCGGTCGAGCACGGCGCCGACCTGGGTGCCGTCGGTGAAGGTGACGCAGGCCGGGCCGTCCCAGGGCTCCATCATCGTGGCGTGGAACTGGTAGAAGGCACGTCGGGCCGGGTCCATGGAGTCGTGGTTCTCCCACGCCTCCGGGATCATCATCAGCACGGAGTGCGGCAGCGAACGGCCGCCCAGGTGCAGCAGTTCCAGCACCTCGTCGAAGGACGCGGAGTCGGACGCCTCGGGCGTGCAGATCGGGAAGATCCGGTCGATCTTGTCCTGCTCGCCGAACAGGTCGGAGACGATCTGGGACTCGCGGGCCGCCATCCAGTTGCGGTTGCCCTTGACCGTGTTGATCTCGCCGTTGTGCGCGACGAAGCGGTACGGGTGGGCGAGCGGCCAGCTCGGGAAGGTGTTGGTGGAGAACCGGGAGTGCACGAGCGCGATCGCGGAGGCGAAGCGGCGGTCGGACAGGTCCGGGAAGAAGGGCTCCAGCTGACCGGTGGTCAGCATGCCCTTGTAGACGATGGTCCGCGCGGACAGCGACGGGAAGTAGACGTCGGCCTCACGCTCGGCGCGCTTGCGCAGCACAAAGGCCTTGCGGTCGAGGTCGATACCCGTGGCAGGCACGGCGGCGCCGTCGGCGACGAAGATCTGCCGGAAGGCGGGCATCGTCGAACGGGCGGTGGCACCGAGGAGTTCGGGGGCGACCGGCACCTCGCGCCAGCCGAGGACCGTCAGCCCCTCGTCGGCCGCGATCGTCTCGATGCGTGAGACGGCCTCGTCCGCGCCGGCCTCGGGCAGGAAGGCGATGCCGACGGCGTATCCACCGGCGTGCGGCAGTTCAAATCCGGCCACCTCACGGAAGAAGGCGTCGGGAACCTGGGAGAGGATGCCGGCGCCGTCACCCGAGTCGGGCTCCGAGCCGGTGGCGCCGCGATGCTCCAGGTTGCGCAGAACCGTGAGCGCCTGTTCGACCAGCGCATGGCTCGCCTCACCGGTGAGGGTGGCCACAAAGCCGACGCCACAGGCGTCGTGCTCATTGCGGGGGTCGTACATACCCTGCGCAGCAGGGCGAGCATCCATGAACGACCAGTTCTGGCCATTCGTGGAGTGCTGGGACGGCTGGCGCGGCGTACGCATCGGCTCTCCCGTCGTCGTCAACTTGGCATATGCAGGTGCCGAGGGACGACGCTGGCCCTCTGCGTGAGTGCAAAATTTCGTGCAGGTTACATGATGGGGCGGTTCTCGGGAACCGGATACCGCGTTCCAACATGCGGACGCCGCGGTCGCGGCGGGGGTACCGCGCACGGCGGCGGAAGTAATGGGGACCGAAGCGGACAGATCGATGTCCGTCAGCCCGAGGGCCGGGGAGGCGTCGTCGTCGACCCCGAGGGTGCGCGGCAGGCCTCATTGCCCACAGCGCTTACGGCTCATGCCCGGTGGTTAAGCAATCGAAACCAGCGAGTAACGGCTACTTATGCGGCCCAACGCATAAGTGCGAGTCCCCCTATCCTACGGCGGTTCCCAGCAGGCTGCCCAGGGCGTACGTCACACCAGCCGCCGCGCCACCCAGCGCGAGCTGCCTGAATCCGCTGAACCACCAGGTCCGCGCCGTCACCTTGGCCACCACGGCACCACACGCGAACAGCCCCAGCAGCGCAAGCAGCACGGCCGGCCACAGAGCGCTGGCGCCCAGCAGATACGGCAGTACGGGAAGCAGGGCGCCCAGCGCGAAGGAACCGAACGACGAGACGGCGGCGACCAGCGGCGACGGCAGATCACCAGGGTCGATGCCGAGTTCCTCGCGGGCGTGTATCTCCAGGGCCTGCTCGGGATCGCGCGAGAGCTGCCCCGCCACTTCCCGCGCCAGCCGGGGCTCGACCCCGCGCGCCTCATAGAGCGCCGCGAGCTCGGCCTCCTCGTCCTGGGGGTGCTTGCGCAGCTCCCGCCGCTCCACGTCCAGTTCCGCCTCGACGAGTTCGCGCTGCGAGGCGACGGACGTGTACTCACCGGCGGCCATGGAGAAGGCCCCGGCGGCGAGACCCGCGAGCCCGGCGATCACAATGGTCCGCGGACCGGCCGCGCCGCCCGCGACACCGGTCATCAGAGCGAGGTTGGAGACCAGGCCGTCCATCGCGCCGAAGACGGCGGGGCGCAGCCAGCCGCCGTTCACATCCCGGTGGGTGTGGTTGTCGCGGTGCGCCTCATGGAGCGTCGCTTCGGTTTCGATGATGGCCATGCCGGATCCCCCAGAGCTAAGATAAGGTTGAGTTTAGACTGATTCCAGTCTTTGACAACGCCAAACTTACGCCTCGGATTCCTCTCCCGCCAGCAAGGAAAGGCTCGTCTAACCTGCGCTTTTACCATCGAGCGCTCATTCGACATGAGGCCCGCACAGATGTCGACCGGGTGACACTGAGGCCCCCGACGCTCTCCCGGCCCCCTCCGGTGGGACACATCCGCAAAGGGCTCCGCGCCCTGGGAGGAGCCCCCGGAGGAGAGGCCCCCTATGGCATCGATCGCCTGCGTTCCCTCGGCCCCGGCGCCCGGGAACGCCGCCGAACTCCGCGACCGGGCACGCGGCGCGCTGCTCGGCCTCGCCGTCGGCGACGCCCTCGGAGCCCCCGCCGAGAACATGAAGCCCTCCGAGATCCGCGCCCGCTGGGGCCGTATCACCGGTTACGTCGCCGACAAGCCGGCCGGCACGGACGACACGGAGTACGCGATCTTCTCCGGGCTGCTGCTGGCCCGCCACGGCAGCGCCCTCACCCCCTCCCATGTGGAGACGGCCTGGCACAAGTGGATCGCCGACCGCGACGAGGGCCCCTTCCGCGGCGCCGGCTTCAGCGAACGCGGCACCCTGGAGAACCTCCGCCGCGGCCTCGCCGCCCCCATCTCCGCCCAGCACCGCCATGCCTGGAGCGACGGCCTCGCCATGCGCGCGGCCCCTTTCGGCGTCTTCGCCTCGGGCCGCCCCGCCGAAGCGGCCCGTCTGGTGGCGATCGACGGCTCGGTCAGCCATGACGGCGAGGGCATCTACGGCGGCCAGGCGGTCGCGGCCGGCGTCGCGGCGGCGATGGCCGGCGCCCCGACGATCGCGGTGGTCGCATCCGCCCTCGCCGTCGTCCCGGACGACTCCTGGACGGCCCGCTCCCTGCGCCGCGCCGTCGCCGTCGCCCACCGTGGCGAACGCGCGGTCCGTTCCGCGGTCGTCATCGGCGGCTACCCCTGGACCGACCTCGCCCCCGAAGCCGTCGCCCTCGCCTTCGGCGCCTACGCGGCAGCCGACGGCGACTTCGTCCAGGCCGTACTGACCGCCGTGAACATGGGCCGCGACGCCGACACCACGGCAGCGGTCGCGGGCGCCCTCGCCGGCGCGACCCAGGGCGCGTCCGCCATCCCGTCCGACTGGGCCGCCGCCATCGGTCCGGCCCACGGCAGCTGCCTGCCGTCGATGAGGGGCCACCATGTGCTGGACGTGGCGGACCTGCTGACGGAAGAAGAGGACGCGGAGGCAGAGGCAGAGGAACGGCAGGACTATCTCGTACGACATGAGGGGCGGGCGGAGTCCGACCCCGTGGCCCTCTATGTCCTCGCCGCCGACGAGGACGAGGTGCGGCCGTGACCCGGCGGGTGGAGGGGCTGCTGCTGGGGCTGGCCGCCGGGGATGCCGCCGGTTGGCCGGCCGCCCGGCATCGGGCGGCCCGGATGCCGGAGTGGACGCGGCGTCTGACGCGCGAGCTGGACACGTTCGCGGAGCAGAACGCGACGACCACGCTCCCCGTGCCGATCGCGCTGAACCAGCCCCCGGAACCCCTCCGCCTCGGCCCGTCCGACGACGCGGAGTGGGCGGTGTTCGCGGCGGAGGCGGTGCTGCGGGCCGGGGACGACAGTGCGCTGGGCGACCTGAGCCGGGAGCGCCGTACGCGGGCCGCCATCGATCTGACGTGGAACGCGGTCGCGAGCGAAGTCGCGGCGGCAGCCGAACGCGCCCCCGAGATCGAGTCGGCGGTGCTCCCGCTGCGCGCCCGTATCTCGGTCCGGGCGGGCCTCGGCAACCTGGCCACCGGACTGCGCCCGCCCGCGACCGGCCACGACAACCCGCACTACTTCGACGACGCGGCCTGCGTACGGGCCTGTGTGCTGGCCGTGGCCCACCCCGGCGACCCCGAACTCGCCGCCTCCCTCGCCGAGTTCGACGCCCGCTACACCCAGGACGGCGACGGAGTGCACGGCGCGCGGGCGATGGCGGCGGCACTTTCGCTGGCGCTGGTCGGAGCGGAGGTCGAGGCGTGCGCGCGGGCCGCCCTCGCGGAACTCCCCGAGTCCACCGAGGTCGGCCGCAACGCCCGCCACGCGCTGAAGCTGGCGGCCGACACGGACAGCGCGTTCGCACTGATCCCGCTCCTGGAGCACCAGATCGTCGACCACGTCTACAGCTACGGCATCGCCGCCGCCGAAACGGTCCCGGTCGCCCTGGCCCTGGCGACCGCGGCGCACGGCAGGATCGCCGAGGCGGTCCCCGCGGCGGCCTGTCTGTCCCGGGTCGCGGACTCGGCCCCGGCACTCGTGGGCGCCCTGACCGGCGCGCTGGGCGGCGGCGCGGCGATCCCGGCGACCTGGCGGGACACCTGCCGCACCCTCTCCGGCTGCGTCCTCCCCCGCCTGACCGGCACCGACCTGGTGGAACTCGCCGAACTCCTGGAAGCCGCGCAACCGGCCCCACCGGGAGGATGATTCGGGGCATGACGCCCAAAGGAGAAGAAACCTCAGCGATCACTCTGCCGGACCGGATCACCGGCGCCCTGGTCGGAGCGGCCGTCGGCGACGCACTCGGCGGCCCCGTCGAGGGCTACTCCCCCGCCCAGATCCTCGAACGCCACAGCGGCCGCGTCCACGGCATCGTCGGCCCCTGGCACGGCGACGCCTGGCGCACCGCCCGCCCCATCGCCCCGTACCACAAGGGCGACGGCCACATCACCGACGACACCTTGCTGACCCACGCGCTGGTACGGGTGTACGCCCAGGTCCGCGACCACCTGGACGCCTACGCGATCGCCGAGCACCTGGTGCCGGACCTGATGACGAACCCGCGCTGGATCCCGGAGCTGGAGACGGAGACCCTGCCGCTGCACCGGGTCTTCCTGGCGGAGAAGTGGCTGGTCGCGAGGTTGCACTACGGCCATGTCGACCCGCGAGAGGCAGGCGTCGGCAACATCGTCAACTGCGGTGCGGCGATGTACATGGCCCCGGTCGGCCTGGTCAACGCGGCCAACCCCAAGGGCGCATACACCGAGGCCCTCGACATCGCCGGCGCCCACCAGTCCTCGTACGGCCGCGAGGCGGCTGGCGTCTTCGCGGCGGCGGTCGCCGCGGCCTGCACGCCCGGCGCGACACCGGACTCGGTCGTCACGACCTGCCTGTCCCTGGCGAAGGACGGCACACGCGCCGCGATCGAGAAGGTCTGCGAAGTGGCCTCCACCCACTCGGACTTCGAGTCGGCCCTTGCACCCCTGCGGGAAGCGATCGCCCCGTACGACACGGTGGGCCCCGACTACCGCGCCCCCTCCCTGGCGGCCCGCCGCCCGTCCCGCCTCCACGCGATCGAGGAACTCCCCGTAGCCCTGGGCATGTTGGTCGTCGCCGACGGCGACTTCCGCCACACGGTCCTCGGCTCGGTGAACTACGGCCGCGACTGCGACTCCATCGCCACGATGGCGGGCGCGCTCTCGGGCGCCCTGGGTTCCCCGATCCCGGAGGACTGGTCCAAGACCGTCTCGGAAGCCAGCCGCCTGGACATGTGGGAACCGGCGACGACTCTGACCCAGGTCACGCGAGAGATCTTCGAACGGGACGTACGACGACGCCGAGCACATGAGCAGGCACTGACCGAGCTTGGAGTCCCGGCATGCTCCGACTGACCTGGGTCCAGCCGGAGGACTTGGTCGGCCACGAGCTGCGTCAAGCAACCCTGGACGGCCGCGAACCTTCGAGAATCGCGGCGCGATGGCGAGCGGCAGGCGGTCAGGAGGCTCCGTCACGGGCGGGCGCATCTCCGGATCGAGCCTCCCGGTACCTGCGACAACTCGCAGAGGACTTGCTGGACGAACTGGCGGACCTGCCAAGCGCATTGGAAGAACAAGAGCCGACGGAACTGGAGAAGATCAGGGCCCTGTGCCCCAAGCTGCGGGCTGCTGTCCCGCCCAAGCTGCGGGCATGCGTGCCGCCTGGGGCGGCACGGGTGGGCGCAGGCGGCACCCCGCCAGCGCCGGGCTGCGCGACCCACCCCCGCCCAGCCCCCACGCAGGCCCGCCTGGAAGCCGCCTGGCTGGGCAGAGCCGCCGGCTGCCTCCTGGGCAAACCGGTGGAGAAGCTCCCCCTGACCGGCATCCGCCACCTCGCCAAGGCCACCGGCAACTGGCCCCTCAACACCTACTTCACAGCCAAGGGCCTCCCCGCGGATCTCGCCACGAAATACCCCTGGAACCGCAGATCCGCACCAACCTCCCTCGCCGAAAACATCGACGGCATGCCCGAGGACGACGACCTCAACTACCCCCTCCTCAACCTCCTCCTGCTCCAACGCCACGGCAAAACCTTCACCACCGAAGACGTAGCCACCCTCTGGCTCGACGAACTCCCCGCAGGCCGCACCTTCACCGCCGAACGCATCGCCTACCGCAACCTCCTCACCGGCATCGACCCCCCACACACGGCCCGCCACCGCAACCCCTTCCGCGAATGGATCGGCGCCCTGATCCGCGCCGACGTCCACGGCTGGACCAACCCCGGCAACCCGGCCGCCGCAGCGGAACAGGCCCACCGGGACGCCACCCTCACCCACACCGCGAACGGCGTCTACGCGGCGATGTTCACGGCGGCGGTCATCGCGACGGCCGCCACCGGCACGCAGGACATTCACACCTGCCTACGCACAGGCCTCACGGTCATCCCCCCGAACTCCCGCCTCACCAAGGCCATCCACCATGCCCTCCAACTGGCCGAAGACCACACCGACTTCGACACAGTCGTGGATGAACTCCACACCACCTACGCCGACCACCACTGGGTCCACGCCATCCCCAACACCGCCCTGATCACCGCCGCCCTCACCCACGCGAACGGCGACTTCACCACCTCCATCTGCCGTGCCGTCTCCGGCGGCTGGGACACCGACTCCAACGGCGCGACGACCGGCAGCATCGCCGCCCTCCTCGCCGGCTCCCCCACCGCGATCCCCGACCGCTGGACGACCCCTCTCAAGAACCGACTGGCCACCTCCGTCGGCGACTTCAACGGCACCGGCTTCGACACCCTCGCCCACCTCACCCAAGCGCTCACCCAAGCCCTCACCCACCTGGAGGCTTCTCGCCCATGACCCACATCGCCGTACTCGGCAGCACGAACATGGACCTGGTGGCCTACGTCGAGAAGGCTCCACAACGCGGCGAAACAGTCACCGGCCGCGCGTTCCGTACGATCCCCGGCGGCAAGGGCGCCAACCAGGCGATCGCCGCCGCCCGCGCGGGCGCCACCGTCTCGATGATCGGCGCGGTCGGCAACGACGGCTTCGGCAGCCGCCTCCGTTCCACCCTCGAACACTCCGGCGTGGACACCGACCATCTGCGCACCACGGAGGGCCCGTCCGGCACCGCCCACATCGTGGTGGACGACGACGGCAGCAACGCGATCGTCGTGGTCCCCGGAGCCAACGGCACCGTCGACCACCTCACCCCCGGCGACGAGGGCCTGATCGCCTCCGCCGACGCGCTGCTCCTCCAACTGGAGATCCCGCTCACCGCGGTCCTCGCGGGCGCCCGAGCGGCACGCGCCCATGGCGTCCGTACGATCCTCACCCCCGCCCCGGCCCAGCCCCTGCCCCCCGAACTCCTCGCCGCCACCGACCTGTTGGTCCCGAACGAGCACGAGGCAGCCACGCTCACCGGCGTCCCCGACCCCCACGCCGCCGCGTACGTCCTGCTCGACCAGGTGCCGGAAGTGGTCATCACACTCGGCGCCTCCGGCAGCCTCTACGCGGCCCGCGGCCAGGAGCCGGTCACCGTCCCGGCCCCGAACGTCACCGCCGTGGACTCGACCGGCGCGGGCGACACCTTCGTCGGCGCCCTCGCGGTGGCGCTCACAGAGACGCGCCCCATGCGGGAGGCCCTGGCGTGGGCCGCCGCGGCGGCGGCACTGTCCGTACAGCGAGCGGGAGCGTCGGCGTCGATGCCGACCCGCCAGGAGATCGAAGCGCAGTTCGCCTCATGAGCACACCCGAATCCACGCCCCGAACCGCACCACGAACCACACCCCACACCACACCCCGCACCGCGCCCCCGCTGACCGGCCTCCGCGTCCTCGACCTGGCCACCCTCTTCGCCGGCCCCCTCGCCGCCACCCTCCTCGGCGACTTCGGTGCCGAGGTCATCAAGGTCGAGCACCCGACGAAACCGGACCCCGCCCGAGGCCACGGCCCGGCGAAGGACGGAGTCGGCCTGTGGTGGAAACTCCTCGGCCGCAACAAGCGCACGATCACCCTGGACCTCTCCAAGCCCGGCGGCCGCACCACCCTCCTGCGCCTCGCCGCCACCGCCGACGTCGTCATCGAGAACTTCCGCCCCGGCACCCTGGAGAAATGGGACCTCGGCTGGCCGGAGTTGTCGGCCGCCAACCCCCGCCTCGTCCTCACCCGCGTCACCGGCTTCGGCCAGTTCGGCCCCTATGCCCACCGCCCGGGCTTCGGCACGCTCGCCGAGGCGATGAGCGGCTTCGCCGCGATCACCGGGGAGCCCGACGCGCCCCCGACGCTCCCGCCGTTCGGCCTCGCCGACTCGATCGCGGGCCTGGCGACGTCGTACGCCGTCATGACCGCACTCGCCGCCCGCGACCGCACGGGCGCCGGTCAAGTCGTCGACATGGCCCTCATCGAACCGATCCTGACGGTGCTCGGCCCCCAGCCGACCTGGTACGACCAACTCGGCTACGTGCAGGAACGCACCGGCAACCGGTCCGCCAACAACGCCCCGCGCAACACCTACCGCACCGCGGACGGCACCTGGGTCGCCGTCTCGACCTCGGCCCAGTCGGTCGCGGAACGCGTGCTGCGTCTCGTCGGCCGCCCGGACCTGATCGACGAACCCTGGTTCGCGACGGGCGCCGACCGGGCCCGCCACGCCGACGTCCTCGACGAGGCGGTCGGCACCTGGATCGCCGAACGCCCCCGCGCCGAGGTGCTGGCGGCCTTCGAGAAGGCGGAGGCGGCGGTGGCCCCGATCCAGGACGTACGGGATGTGCTGACCGACCCGCAGTACCAGGCCCTCGGCACGACCACCACCGTCGACGACCCGGAACTGGGCCCCCTCCGCATGCAGAACGTCCTCTTCCGCCTCTCCGACACCCCCGGCGCGATCCGCTGGACCGGCCGCCCGCACGGCGCGGACACGGAGCAGGTCCTCACCGAACTCGGCCTGACAGCCACCGAGTTGGAGGCGTTGCGCAAAGAAGGGGCCGTACGGTGACCTTCCCCCTGACCTGGCTCTACGTCCCCGGCGACCGCCCGCACATCGTCAACAAGGCCCTCGCCTCGGGCGCCGACGTGGTCGTGATCGACCTGGAGGACGCAGTAGCCCCGGACCGCAAGGCGTATGCCCGCGCGGCGGCGGCCGAACTCCTCTCCGCCCCCCAGCCGGTCCCGGTCCACGTCCGCGTCAACGCCCTGGACGGCCCGTTCGCGACGGCCGACCTCACCGCACTGGCATCTCTGCCGGGCCTGTCCGGCCTACGCCTCCCGAAGGTGTCCACCCCCGAACAGGTCGTCCGCATCGCGGAACTCCACTCCGGCCCACCCCTGTACGCCCTCCTGGAATCCGCCCTCGCCGTCGAACACGCCTACGCGATCGCGACCGCCCACCCCTCACTCCACGGCATCGCCCTGGGCGAGGCGGACCTCCGGGCCGATCTGGGTGTACGGCACGACGCGGGCCTGGACTGGTCCCGCTCCCGCGTGATCGTCGCCGCCCGCGCGGCCGGCCTCCCGCCACCACCCCAGTCGGTCCACCCCGACACCCGCGACCTGGACGGCCTGACCGCGTCCTGCGCCCACGGCCGCACCCTCGGCTTCCTGGGCCGCGCCGCCATCCACCCCCGCCAACTCCCTGTCATCGAACGGGCCTACCTTCCCACGGAGAAGGAACTGGAACACGCGGAGACGATCATCAAGGCAGCCACAGAAGACCAGGGCGCCCAGGCCCTCCCGAACGGAACGTTCATCGACGCGGCGGTAGTGGCGGCGGCGCAACGCACACTGTCCCTGGCACGCCGCCGCCGCTGATCCCGTCCCCGGACACAACGAGGGCGCCCGCACAACCGCGGGCGCCCTCATCGACGTACAACCGACCCTCAGGTCTTCTTCGCGGACCCCGACTCGGACTCGGCCTCGTCCTTCACGTCGCCGCCCTCGGCAGCGTCACCGTCGGCCTCGTCAGCACCCTCGTCCGAACCGCCGGAGGCATCCGCATCCGCGACCGCCTCCGGATCCGGCTCGACGATCTCTTCCCGCCCCGGCCGCTTCTTCGCCGACACCACGATGTATGCCACCGCGAGCAGGAACATGAGCAGGGCGGTCCAGTTGTTGAGGCGGAGGCCCAGGATGTGGTGGGCCTCGTCGACCCGCATGTACTCGATCCAGAACCGGCCGACGCAGTACGAGGCGACGTACAACGCGAAGGCCCGCCCGTGCCCGAGCTTGAAGCGGCGGTCGGCCCAGATGACGAGGACCGCGACGCCGATGCACCACAGCGACTCGTACAGGAACGTCGGGTGGTAGTACCCGGGCACCCGGCCGTCCGCCGAGGACGTGATGTGCAGGGCCCAGGGCAGGTCGGTCTCCCGCCCGTACAGCTCCTGGTTGAACCAGTTGCCCCAGCGCCCGATGGCCTGTGCGAGGGCGATGCCGGGGGCGACGGCGTCGGCGTAGGCGGGCAGCGGGAGGCCACGGCGGCGGCAGCCGATCCACGCGCCCAGCGCGCCGAACGCGATCGCGCCCCAGATACCGAGGCCGCCCTCCCAGATCTTGAGGGCGTCCACCCAGTCGCGGCCTTCGCTGAAGTACAGCTGATAGTCCGTGATCACGTGGTAGAGCCGACCGCCGACGAGGCCGAAGGGCACGGCCCAGACAGCGATGTCGGCCACCGTGCCGGCCCGCCCGCCCCGGGCGACCCAGCGCCTGCCGCCGAGCCAGACGGCGACGAAGACGCCGATGATGATGCAGAACGCATAGCCGCGCAGCGGAATGGGGCCGAGGTGGATCACCCCGCGCGACGGGCTGGGAATGTAGGCAAGTTCCATGGCAAGGTCGACGCTACCCTGCCGGGCCGCGCCCACGGCAAGCGGCCCGGCAACGGGTGCGTAACGGGCGAACGCCCCGCCTCACGCCTTGTTCGCCTCCTGCACCAGCTGCTTCAGCTTCGCCGGGGTCATCGACTGGTCCTGCAGGATGTTCTTGCCGTCGAGCAGGACGGTCGGCGTGCCGCTGAAGCCGCCGTCCTGGAAGGCGGCCGCGGACTTCTCGACCCAGTTGTTGTAGGTGCCCTTCTCCACGCAGGTCCGGAAGGCGGGAGTGTCGAGGCCGTCGACCTTGGCGGCCAGCTCGATGAGCTTACTGTTCTCGCCGAAGGCGTCGTCGGTCTCCGGCGGCTGGTTGTCGTACAGCACGTCGTGGTACGCGGGGAACTTTCCGGCGTCCTGGGCACAGGCCGCGGCGTTGGCCGCGTTGCGGGAGCCGGTGCCGCGCATGTTGCCGTCGATGATCGTCGCGAGGCGGTACTCGACTCTGAGCTGTCCGGAGTCGGTCAGTTCATGGATCGCCGAGCGGTACACCGTCTCGAAGGACTTGCAGGCCGGGCAGCGGAAGTCCTCCCACACCGTGAGCGTCGACTTGGCGCTGCTCTTGCCGACCGGGATGGCGAGATTGTCCTCGCCGTTCGCCCCCGAGGGCGCCACGAGCGGGCCCGAGCTCTCGCTGTCGTCCTTGCCCGCGTTGGCCGCGACGACGCCGATCACCGCCGCGAGCCCCAGGACGCAGACGACGCTCGCGCCCACGATCAGGGCCCGTCGTCGCTTGTCCGCGGCATTCTGCTTCTCACGCTCGACCGCCAGCCGCTCACGGGCGGTGCGCTTTCCCTCACGGTTCTTCTCGCTCACACCCACAGAACGAACCGGGGAGGCGCACCGCGCCTCCCCGGCCCCAGGTCCACCCGGAAGAGGGACCTGTATGAAATCCCGGTTGTTACGCCTGCCCGCGCACGCCCTTCGCCAGCTCACCGGCGAGGCCGCGGACGGCCTCGACACCGGCCGCGTCGTCCGCCGCGTCCAGCATCCGCTTCACGAAGGCCGAGCCGACGATCACGCCGTCCGCGAAGCCGGCGACCTCGGCGGCCTGGGCCGCGTTGGAGACACCGAGCCCGACGCAGACCGGCAGGTCGGTGCCGGTGGCCCGGGTGCGCTGGACCAGGTCGTGGGCCTGGGCGCCGACCGACTCACGGGTACCGGTGACCCCCATGAGCGAGGCGGCGTAGACGAAGCCGCTGCCCGCGGCGGTGATCTGCCCGAGCCGCGCGTCCTTGCTGCTGGGCGCGACCACGAAGACCGTCGCGAGCCCGTGCTTCTCGGCGTGCTCCCTCCACAGCGCCGACTCCTGCACGGGCAGGTCGGGCAGGATGCAGCCCGCCCCGCCCGCCTCGGCCAGTTCGGCGGTGAAGCGCTCGACGCCGTAGCGGTCGATCGGATTCCAGTACGTCATCACGAGCACCGGCTTGCCGGTCGCCTCGTACGCCTCGCGCACCGTGCGCATCACGTCGGCGATCTTGACGCCGCCGCGCAGGGCGATGTCGTCGGCGGTCTGGATGACCGGGCCGTCGAGGACGGGGTCGCTGTGCGGCAGACCGACCTCGACGACGTCGGCGCCGCCGTCGAAGGCGGCCTTGATCGCCTCGATGCCGCCGTCGACGGTCGGGAAGCCGGCCGGGAGGTAGGCGATCAGAGCGGACCGGCCCTCCGCCTTCGCGCCGGCGAGGGTATCCGTCAACAGCTGGATGTTCCCGCTCACTTGGCGTCCCCCTCGATCTCGGCGGTCTCGCTGCCGGCGTCGGCGGCGACCTCGGCGTCGGTGTCGTACAGCCCGAAGTAGCGGGCGGCGGTATCCATGTCCTTGTCGCCGCGGCCCGACAGGTTGACCACGATCAGCCCGTCCTTGCCCAGCTCCCGGCCGACTTCGAGCGCACCGGCGAGCGCGTGCGCGCTCTCGATCGCCGGGATGATGCCCTCGGTCTGCGACAGCAGGCGCAGGGCCTGCATGGCGGCGTCGTCGGTGACCGCGCGGTACTCGGCGCGACCGGTGTCCTTGAGGTAGGAGTGCTCGGGCCCGATGCCGGGGTAGTCCAGACCGGCCGAGATCGAGTACGGCTCCGTGATCTGGCCCTCCTCGTCCTGGAGGACGTAGCTCCGGGAACCGTGGAGGATGCCGGGCTCACCCGCGGTCAGGGTCGCCGCGTGCTCACCGGTCTCGACGCCGTGGCCCGCGGGCTCGCAGCCGATGAGGCGTACGTCCGGGTCGGGGATGAAGGCGTGGAAGAGGCCGATGGCGTTGGAGCCGCCGCCGACGCAGGCGATGGCGGCGTCGGGGAGCCGGCCCGCGCGCTCCAGCAGCTGGCGGCGGGTCTCGACGCCGATCACGCGGTGGAAGTCGCGGACCATGGCGGGGAAGGGGTGCGGGCCGGCGACCGTGCCGAAGAGGTAGTGCGTGTGGTCGACGTTCGCCACCCAGTCGCGGAACGCCTCGTTGATGGCGTCCTTGAGGGTGCGCGATCCCGACTTCACCGCGATGACCTCGGCGCCGAGCATGCGCATGCGGGCCACGTTGAGGGCCTGGCGCCGGGTGTCGATCTCGCCCATGTAGATGGTGCACTCGAGGCCGAACAGCGCGCAGGCGGTGGCGGTCGCGACGCCGTGCTGGCCGGCGCCGGTCTCGGCGATCACTCGGGTCTTGCCCATGCGCTTGGTGAGCAGGGCCTGGCCGAGCACGTTGTTGATCTTGTGGGAGCCGGTGTGGTTCAGGTCTTCCCGCTTGAGGAAGATACGGGCGCCTCCGGCGTGCTCGGCGAACCTGGGCACCTCGGTCAGCGCGCTGGGCCTGCCGGTGTAGTTGACGAGCAGGTCGTCCAGTTCGCGGGCGAACTCGGGGTCGTGCTTGGCCTTGTCGTACTCGACGGCGACCTCGTCCACGGCGGCGACGAGGGCCTCCGGGATGAACTTGCCGCCGAATGCGCCGAAGTAGCCTTCGGGGCTGGGGACTTGACCCTGGGGGTCGGGGATGAAGAAGTCGCTGGGCATGCGGATACCTCACGGTGAGTGTGTGTTGAGTGCACTAATCGCCGTGGGGGCGGAGATGATCAGTTGGCTGCGGGACCGTTGTGGCTGGTCGCGCAGTTCCCCGCGCCCCTGACGGGGCGCTGCCATCGACGGCCGTTCACTTGCCCCGGTTCGTCTCCGATGACGTAACGCACCCTGCGGCCGTGGACCCGGCGTGCCGGTGCGCGGCAGCCACGGGGACGGCAGCCGCGCGCGAGGCGGGCATAGCGGTCCGTGGTCGTCACGGTCATCGGGATGGTCATCGGCACTAACCCTACCGGGTGATCAGCCGCGGCCGTGGCGGAGTGCGGGGTGGGTGCCCGCTGCCACCAGGTCGGCCACTGCTGTCTTCGGGTCCTTGCCGGTGACGAGGGACTCGCCGACGAGGACGGCGTGGGCGCCGGCGTTGGCGTAGGCGATGAGGTCGTGGGGGCCGCGGACGCCGGATTCGGCGATCTTGACGATGCCTTCGGGGATCTCGGGGGCGACCCGCTCGAAGGTGCCGCGGTCGACCTCGAGGGTCTTGAGGTTGCGGGCATTGACGCCGATGATCTTGGCGCCGGCGTCGACCGCGCGGTCGACCTCGTCCTCGTCGTGGACCTCGACGATCGGGGTGAGCCCGATGGACTCGGCGCGCTCGACGAGGGATTCCAGGGCGGGCTGGTCGAGGGCGGCGACGATCAGCAGGACGAGGTCGGCGCCGTAGGCCCGGGCCTCCCACAGCTGGTACGACGTGACGATGAAGTCCTTGCGGAGGACCGGGATGTCCACGCGGGCGCGGACGGCCTCCAGGTCGGCCAGCGAGCCGCCGAAGCGGCGCTGTTCGGTGAGGACGGAGATGACGGCCGCGCCGCCCGCCTCGTAGTCCGCGGCGAGTCCGGCCGGGTCGGCGATGGCGGCCAGCGCGCCCTTGGAGGGGCTGGAGCGCTTGACCTCGCAGATGACCTTGACGCCGTCCCCGCGCAGGGCGGCCAGACCGTCCTTGGCCGCGGGGGCCTTCGCCGCGCGCTCCTTGAGCTCGTCGAGGCTGACGCGCGCCTGCCGCTCCGCGAGGTCGGCACGGACTCCGTCGATGATCTCGTCGAGCACACTCACGCGAGCGGCCCCCTTCCAGACGGTTGACTATGAAAGCGGTTCAAAACCTATGGTCACTGCGATGGTATCCGCAGGAGGGCGTAGGCCTCGCATCCGGTTGACGCCGGTCCCACTACCTGGACATTCACCAGTTGATCAAGGGTGGAGCCAGCCACCGAACGGCAGGTTCCGGACAACCGTGAAGACCAGCAGCAATGCCCCGGCGGCCCACAGGTGCGCGGACCCGAGTTCGATACGAAACGGCCGGCCCCGTGCCGCGCGGACCACCCAGACGGTCCATATGACGGCGAAGAGCGCGTAGCCGACGACGGCGAGGGCGTTGTCCTGGAGTGCCGCCGCGAAGTCACCGTGGACCACGGCGTGCGCGCTGCGCAGGCCGCCGCAGCCGGGGCAGTAGATGCCGGTGTACTGCAGGAGCGGGCAGGCGGGGTAGTGGCCGGGCTCGTTCGGGTCCACGGTCCCTACGTAGGCGAAGGCCCCGGCGACGGCCGCGAGCAGTCCCGCGGGCACGGCCAGCCGCCCGAGCACGGCTCCGGGTCCGGTTCCGGCGGGCGGTGTGGCCTTCCGGCTGTCGAGGTTCACGTCTTGCATTGTGCCCCGCGCACGCGCGAGGGGCGGCCCCGGCGTCATACCGGTCCGCCCCTCACACGGCGCTGCGCTGTACGGGACTTCAGCCCTTGACACCGGCCGGCCGGTGCTTCTCCGAGAGAGTCTGGTACGCCGCGTGCTGGTCCTTCGACTGGCCCAGGCCCATGCCCTTCATGATCCAGCCGACGACGCCACCGAGGACCGTGACTCCCAGGCCGGCCCAGAAACCCACGGGGCTGGCCAGCACCATGAAGGCGCCCGAGATGCAGAAACCGATGAACGCGATAGTGACACCGGTCCAGGCGGCCGGGGTGTGACCGTGGCTGCTGCCCGCCATTGCTTGCTCCTCGTTGCTGTGTACCTGTGTGAGCCGAACGCTCGCCAACATTGTCCCGCACGCCCGCCCATCTCGTGATCAGGGGTACCTGCAGCGCCCCGTCAGGGGCGCGGGGAACTGCGCGACCAGCCACGACGTGCCCGCAGACAACCGACGACCCATAGCGAAGCGTCACGCGCTGGTGGGGTCCTCGCCACGGTCCAGCGCCTTCCACAGGTCCTCAGGACGATCCGGGTCGACGACAGGGGCCTTGCGACGCGGCCGAGGCGCCCCAGAGCGCTCATACCGCCCGGACATCGCAGGCCACAGCCGCCCATAGCGCAGGGCAAGCAGTCCGGCGACCAGAAGCAGAACGCCGCCCACAGCAGCGACGTAAGGCCACGCGGTGTGGGTGAGCACGTCAACCCCAGCGGCAGTGTCACCCGTCGCTTCCGCGGCCTTCTCGTCGAGCGCCGAGCTGTCGGACGCGCCGAACACGGCCGCCACGACGATCCCGGCGCCGGACAGGGCGAGCAGCGCGGAGACCAGCAGCCGCCCGGACTTGCGGACGGCGAAGACGGCGACGAGCGCGGCGAGGCCCACTATGGCGAGGGCCGCGGGCACGCCCGTGACGTCGCTGCCCTTCGCGGTCAGCGGGAAGGAGCCGCCGGCCACGGTCGCGGTGCCTTCCGACCACTGCTGGCGGGTGGCCAGCAGCGCCACGGCCGCGCCGAGCGCGCCGGCCAGCAGGGCGACGGCGAGGCTGAGGCGGCCCGCCCGGGCGGGTCCTGCGGCTTCGGAACGGGGGTGAGGAACAGCAGTCACGTACTCCACTATCGCGCGAACCCCGGGCGAACCGTCACCCGGGGTTCACGTGAGACCCGTCCTACTTTCCGAGCCGGTTCGCCGTGTGCACCGCGCGCAGCACCGCCGCCGCCTTGTTGCGGCACTCCGTGTCCTCGGCGACCGGGTCGGAGTCGGCGACGATGCCCGCACCGGCCTGGACGTAGGCGGTGCCGTCGCGCAGGAGTGCCGTACGGATGGCGATGGCGGTGTCGGAGTCGCCCGCGAAGTCGAGGTAGCCGACGCAGCCGCCGTACAACCCCCGCCGGGACGGCTCGAGTTCGTCGATGATCTGCATCGCGCGGGGCTTGGGGGCGCCCGACAGGGTGCCGGCCGGGAAGCAGGCGGTGAGGACGTCGAAGGCGGTGCGGCCCGCGGCGACCCGGCCGGTGACCGTCGAGACGATGTGCATGACGTGCGAGTAGCGCTCGATGGACATGAAGTCCACGACCTCGACCGAGCCGGGTTCGCAGACCCGCCCGAGGTCGTTGCGCCCGAGGTCGACGAGCATCAGGTGCTCGGCGCGCTCCTTGGGGTCGGCGAGCAGTTCGTCGGCGAGGGCCTGGTCCTCCTGCGGGGTGGCCCCGCGCCACCGGGTGCCGGCGATGGGGTGGACCATGGCCCGCCCGTCCTCGACCTTGACGAGCGCTTCGGGGGACGAGCCGACGACGTCGAAGCCCTCGAAGCGGAACAGGTACATGTACGGGGAGGGGTTGGTCGCCCGCAGCACCCGGTAGACGTCCAACGCGCTTGCCGTGCACGGCGTTTCGAAGCGCTGGGAGGGGACCACCTGGAAGGCCTCGCCGGCCCGGATGCGCTCCTTGATGTCCTCGACGGCGTCCTGGAAGTCGGGGCCGCCCCAGAGCGCGGTGTACTCGGGGAGCTCGGAGGGCGGGAGCTCGGCGGGCGGCTGGGCGACCGCGCGCGAGAGGTCCGCCTCCATGGCGTCCAGACGGGCCACGGCATCGGCGTACGCCTCGTCGACGCCCGTGTCGAGGTCGTTGTGGTTGATCGCGTTGGCGATCAGCAGGACGGAGCCCTCCCAGTGGTCCATGACGGCGAGGTCGCTGGTGAGGAGCATGGTCAGCTCGGGCAGCTTCAGGTCGTCCCGCTCGCCGGGGCCGATCTTCTCCAGGCGGCGCACGATGTCGTAGCCGAGGTAGCCGACCATGCCGCCGGTGAAGGGCGGCATGCCCTCCTGGTGCGGGGTGTGCAGGGCCTCGATGGTGGCACGCAGGGCGGCCAGGGGGTCGCCGCCCGTGGGGACGCCGACGGGCGCGGTGCCGAGCCAGTGGGCCTGGCCGTCCCGCTCGGTGAGCGTCGCCGCGGAGCGCACGCCGACGAAGGAGTAGCGGGACCAGGAGCGGCCGTTCTCCGCGGACTCCAGCAGGAAGGTGCCGGGGCGCTCGGCGGCGAGCTTGCGGTAGAGCGCGACCGGGGTGTCACCGTCCGCGAGGAGCTTGCGGGTGACGGGGATGACTCGCCGGTCGGTGGCCAGCTTGCGGAACGTCTCGAGGTCCATGGCGGCTGACCTTACTGATGCGGGGTGGACGGGCCGGAATCGGCGCCGTCCTTGAGCAGTACGTCGGCGTCGAAGCAGGTGCGTGCGCCGGTGTGGCAGGCGGCGCCGACCTGGTCGACCTTGACCAGCACGGTGTCGGCGTCGCAGTCCAGGGCGACGGACTTGACGTGCTGGAAGTGGCCGGAGGTGTCGCCCTTGACCCAGTACTCCTGGCGGCTGCGCGACCAGTAGGTGCAGCGGCCGGTGGTGAGCGTCCGATGCAGCGCCTCGTCGTCCATCCAGCCGAGCATCAGCACCTCACCGGTGTCGTACTGCTGGGCGATGGCGGGCAGGAGTCCGTCGGCGCTGCGCTTGAGCCGCGTGGCGATCTCCGGGTCGAGGTGGCTGGGCGGAACACTGCGGCGCGAAGCGCCTCGATCAGGGGTGGTGGTCGGGTGGCGGGCGGGAGTGCTGGTCATGCCGACCATTGTGCCGCGCGGCACTGACAGTCCTGATGGAGTGTCCAGTACCCGGACCGTGCGGGTGCTGTCCATTGGGCGGACCCGGTGCGTGGTCGTACGCTGACTGCATGTCGACTTTCGCCAAGCGTGAACGACTTCTCCTGGCCGACCTCCTGGAGGCGGAGGGCCCCGACGCCCCCACCCTCTGCGAGGGCTGGCGGACCCGTGACCTCGCCGCGCACGTGGTGGTGCGCGAGCGTCGCCCCGATGCCGCCGGCGGCATCCTGATCAAGCAGCTGGCGCCGCGTCTGGAGCGGGTGATGGCGGAGTTCACCGCCAAGCCGTACGAGGAGCTGATCCAGCTGATCCGAACCGGCCCGCCGCGCTTCTCGCCGTTCGCGCTCAAGCAGCTCGACGAGATGTCCAACACGATCGAGTACTACGTCCACACCGAGGACGTACGCCGCGCCCAGCCCGACTGGACTCCGCGCGAGCTCGACCCGGTCTTCCAGGACGCCCTCTGGTCCCGCCTGGAGCGCTCCGCCCGCCTGATGGGCCGCGGCGTCCCGACCGGCCTCGTCCTGCGCCGCCCCGACGGCCAGACAGCGGTCGCCCACCGCGGCACCCCGGTCGTCACGGTGACCGGCGAACCGTCCGAACTGCTGCTCTTCGCGTACGGCCGGCAGAACGCCGCCAAGGTGGAGCTGGAGGGCGAGGAGGACGCGATCACCAAGCTGCACGAGACGAAGCAGCTGGGGATCTGAGGGATCACTTGGGGAGTTCTGCGCGGCGCAGGGAGCCCGCGCAGAGGGCGATGACGCCACCCAGGGCACTGACGACGGCGCCCACCACGAAGACCGGTCCGGTGCCCCACAGCTCGGCCGCCCAGCCGACCACCGGGAAGGTGAGCGGCGCGACGCCGAAGCCGACGAGCGTGGAGGCGGCGGTGACCCGGCCGACGTAGGCCGGGCCCGCCGCGGCCTGGACCAGCGCCCCGCACAGGGCCCCGGACAGACCGGCCGACAGGCCGATGAGCAGGGCCACCCCGACCGCGCCCGGGACGGACGTCACCTGCGCCAGCGCCCCGATCGCCACGGCCCCGAGGAGGCTCGTCACCGCGGCCACGGCCCCGGCCCGGGGCACTCGGCCGCGCCAGGTGAGCAGGAACGAGGCCGCGCCGGCGCCGGCCCCGAAACCGGCGAGAACCCAGCCCATGCCGGACGAGCCCCAGCCGCGCTGCTGTGCGAGGAGGGTCAGGCCGAGGTTCATCGGGCCGACGAAGCCGAGGTCGGTGAGGGCCGCGGCGATCACCAGCGGGCGCAGCACCGGGTCCCGCCGGATGTGGCGCAGCCCGTCCCGCAGCTCGGCCAGGACCGCGCCCCGGGGCGACGCGTCGTCCGGCGGCAGCGTGCCGACCCTGACCGCCAGCAGCAGCGGCAGGGACACCCCGACGAGCAGCGCGGCCAGCCCGAACGCGCCCGCCGTACCGCCGACGGCGACGCCGAGGCCGCCCAGCGGTCCGCCGAGGACGTTCGCGAGCCGGGTGGCGAGGCCGCGCATGCCCTGGACGCGGGCGAGCTGGCCGCGTCCGGTGATCCGCGCGGGCAGGGCACCGGCGGCGGGCAGGAACACGGCGTCGACGACGCCGAAGAGCACGGCTACCGCACCCAGCACCCACAGCCCCGGACTGGTGGCGAGGAGCAGGACGGCCGCGGTCAGCACGAGAGCGGCGCGCGCGGCGGTGCTGGCGAGCACGGTCCGGCGCGGCCCATAGCGGTCGGCCACCACTCCCCCGCCGAGCATCAACAGGGCACGCGGCAGCGCACTGGCCGCGGTGACCAGTCCGGCCTGGGCGGGGGTGCCGGACTGGACGGCGGCCCAGGACAGGGCGATGAAGTAGACGTTGTCGCCGACCGCGGACGAGATGTACGCGCCGAGCCAGCGCAGGACGTTGGGGTCGCGGTGAGCCGGTCTGTCCTTCAGGCCGGCCCCGGGCACGAGCGTGCTGGTCACGGCGGACCGTCCTCTCCGGTACGGACTCGCAGGTACGGACTCTCAGGTGCGGAAGGGGAAGCCGTACGTGTGCACCGCGACGTTCTCGCGGCCCTCGGTGTCGCCTGCGGCCACGGCGGCCCGGCCGCGCTCCTCGTACTTGCGGACCAGGGCGTACATCTCCTTGGACAGCGCGGAGAGTTCGTCCGGGGTGAGCCTGAGCAGCCACTCGGAGGAGTCGGACGCCGTCGTCCACGCGTCGCTCCAGTGGGCCCGCTCGTCGAGGTAGCGGCGGTACATATCGGCGCGCTGCTCGAAGAAGAGGCGACTGGCCGCCGTGTGCGCGGCGGCCTTCTCCGGGGCGTCCCTGAAGTCCTCGTCGTGGATGGACACCCCTTCGGAGGCGGGCTGCCACCAGCGCTCCCGGCCGTCCGCGCTCTGCGCCTCGGACTCCTCGATCAGCCCGTGCTCGGCGAGTTTGCGCAGGTGATAGCTGACCAGCGAGACGGCCTCGTCGACCTGGTCGGCGAGCTGGGACGCGGTCGCCGAACGGGCGATGATCAGGCACCGGTACAGCTGGGCCCGTAGCGGGTGCGCGAGCGCCTTGAGGGTGCCCACGTCCTTGATGCGCCTCTCCCGATCCGTCATGCCACTCACGCTAGGTAAGAAAGAAAAGTTGCGCAACTAATTTTGCGCAACAATCCTTTCCCATCCGCCCATGACAAAGCCCCGGCCGAAACCGACCGGGGCTCAGCTCGCGCTAGCGGACGGGGTGCCCCGCTCCCCGCAACGTCTCCTTCACCTCACCGATCCGCAGGTCGCCGAAGTGGAAGACCGATGCCGCGAGGACCGCGTCCGCGCCCGCTTCGATGGCCGGCGGGAAGTGGGCGAGCCGGCCCGCGCCGCCGGAGGCGATGAGGGGGACGGTCACGTGTTTGCGGACGGCCTCGATCATCTCGATGTCGTAGCCGTCCTTCGTGCCGTCCGCGTCCATCGAGTTGAGCAGGATCTCGCCCGCGCCCAGCTCGGCGGCCCGGTGCGCCCACTCGATCGCGTCGATGCCGGTGCCCTTGCGGCCGCCGTGGGTGGTGACCTCGAAGGTGCCTTCAGGGGTGCGGCGCGCGTCCACCGACAGGACCAGCACCTGCCGGCCGAACCGCTCCGCGATCTCGCGGATCAGGTCGGGACGGGCGATGGCCGCCGTGTTGACGCCCACCTTGTCCGCGCCCGCCCGCAGCAGCTTGTCCACGTCCTCGGCCGTGCGGACGCCGCCGCCGACCGTGAGCGGGATGAACACCTGCTCGGCGGTGCGGCGCACCACGTCGTACGTCGTCTCGCGGTTGCCGGAGGACGCGGTGATGTCCAGGAAGGTCAGTTCGTCGGCGCCCTCGGCGTCGTACACCTTGGCCATCTCGACGGGGTCGCCCGCGTCGCGCAGGTTCTGGAAGTTGACGCCCTTGACGACCCGGCCGTTGTCCACGTCCAGGCAGGGGATGACTCGTACGGCCAGGGTCATGCGGATGCTCCTCGGAACGCCTCCACCTCGACCTCGACGACCAGGCTGGGGTCCACGAAGCCGGAGACGATGATCATGGATGCGGCGGGCCGGACGGAGTCGAACAGCTCCTTGTGAGCACGTCCGATGTCGTCCACGTCCCGGGCGTGGGTTATGTACATACGCGTGCGTACGACGTCGTCCCGGCCGAGACCCAGCTCCCCCAGCGCCGCGAACGCGACCTCGAAGGCGTTGACTGTCTGCTCGTACGGACCGCCGCCGGCGATCTCACCGTCCACTATGGACGTGCAACCGGACACCAGCACCAAGCCGTTCGGCAGCTCCACCGCGCGGGAGTAGCCGAAGGTCTCCTCCCAGGGCGCACCGGTCGTGACACGCCTTAGGTCGCTCACTGGGCTACCGCCTCCAAGGCCTCTTCCAAGGTGAACGCCTTCGCGTACAGGGCCTTCCCTACGATCGAGCCCTCCACGCCCAGCGGTACGAGCTCGGCGATGGCCCGCAGGTCGTCCAGCGAGGACACGCCGCCGGAGGCCACGACCGGGCGGTCGGTCGCCGCGCAGACGTTCTTCAGCAGCTCCAGGTTCGGGCCCTGCAGCGTGCCGTCCTTCGCGATGTCGGTCACCACGTACCGCGCGCAGCCCTCCTTGTTGAGGCGCTCCAACGTCTCGTAGAGGTCGCCGCCGTCGCGGGTCCAGCCGCGCCCGCGGAGCGTGGTGCCCCGTACGTCCAGGCCCACCGCGATCTTGTCACCGTGCTCGGCGATGACCTTCGCGACCCACTCCGGGGTCTCCAGGGCGGCCGTTCCCAGGTTCACCCGGGTGCAGCCGGTGGCCAGGGCGGCGGCGAGGGAGGCGTCGTCCCGGATGCCGCCGGACAGCTCGACCTTGATGTCCATCGCCTTGGTGACCTCGGCGATCAGCGCGCGGTTGTCGCCGGTGCCGAACGCGGCGTCCAGGTCGACCAGGTGCAGCCACTCGGCGCCCGCCCGCTGCCAGGCGAGGGCGGCTTCCAGGGGGGAGCCGTACGACGTCTCGGTCCCGGACTCTCCATGCACGAGGCGGACGGCCTGGCCGTCGCGGACGTCGACGGCGGGGAGGAGTTCGAGCTTGCTCACAGTGTTCCGATCCAGTTGGTGAGGAGCTGGGCTCCGGCGTCGCCGGACTTCTCGGGGTGGAACTGCGTCGCCCACAGGGCGCCGTTCTCCACGGCGGCCACGAAGGGCTTGCCGTGCGTCGACCAGGTCACCTTGGGGGCCGTCAGCGTCGGGTTGTGGACCTCGAGGTTCCAGTCGTGGACGGCGTACGAGTGCACGAAGTAGAAGCGCGCGTCCGCGTCCAGACCGGCGAACAGCTCGGAGCCGGGCGCCACGTCCACGGTGTTCCAGCCCATGTGGGGCACGATGTCGGCCTGCAGCGGCTCGACCGAGCCGGGCCACTCGTCCAGGCCGCCGGTCTCGACGCCGTGCTCGATGCCGCGCGCGAACAGGATCTGCATGCCGACGCAGATGCCCATGACGGGACGGCCGCCGGCCAGGCGACGGTCGACGATCCAGTCGCCGCGGGCCTCGGTCAGCCCCTTCATGCAGGCGGCGAAGGCCCCGACGCCGGGCACCAGGAGCCCGTCGGCGTTCATGGCCTTGTCGTAGTCACGGGTGATCTCGACGTCGGCCCCCACGCGCGCGAGGGCACGCTCGGCCGACCTCACATTGCCGAAGCCGTAGTCGAAGACCACGACCTGCTTGGGCGCACTCAATTCCACACCTCCAGCCGCATGACGCCCGCGACCAGACACATCGCGGCGCCGATCGAGAGCAGCACGATGAGGCTCTTCGGCATCTCCTGCTTGGCGAAGGAGATGATCCCGCCGACCAGGAAGAGCCCGACGACGACCAGGACGGTCGACAGCCCGTTCACAGCGCGCCCTTCGTGGAAGGCAGGATTCCGGCGGCGCGCGGGTCCCGCTCGCTGGCGTACCGCAGCGCCCGGGCCAGCGCCTTGAACTGGCACTCCACGATGTGGTGCGCGTTGCGCCCGTACGGCACGTGCACGTGCAGCGCGATCTGGGCCTGGGCGACGAAGGACTCCAGGATGTGCCGGGTCATCGTGGTGTCGTACTCGCCGATCATCGGCGCCATCTTCTCGGGCTCGGTGTGCACGAGGTAGGGGCGGCCGGACAGGTCGACGGTCACCTGGGCCAGCGACTCGTCCAGCGGGACCGTGCAGTTGCCGAAGCGGTAGATGCCCACCTTGTCGCCGAGTGCCTGCTTGAAGGCGGCGCCCAGCGCGAGGGCGGTGTCCTCGATGGTGTGGTGCGAGTCGATGTGCAGGTCGCCCTCGGTCTTCACGGTCAGGTCGAACAGACCGTGCCGGCCGAGCTGGTCGAGCATGTGGTCGTAGAAGCCGACGCCGGTCGACACATCGACCTTTCCGCTGCCGTCGAGATCGATCTCGACGAGCACCGACGTCTCCTTGGTGACGCGCTCCACACGTCCTACGCGGCTCATCAGCTCTGCTCCTTCTTGAGTTCACGGACCGCGTCGAGGAACGCGTCGTTCTCCTGTGGGGTTCCGGCGCTGACCCGCAGCCACCCCGCGATGCCGTTGTCGCGGACCAGGACACCCTGGTCGAGGATCCGCTGCCAGGCCGTGTGAGAGTCCTCGAACCGGCCGAACTGCACGAAGTTCGCATCGGACTCGACGACTTCGTAGCCGGCCGCCCGCAACTCGCTCACCAGCCGGTCCCGCTCGGCCTTCAGCTGCTCGACGTACTTCAGCAGCGTGTCGGTGTGCTCCAGGGCCGCGAGCGCGGTCGCCTGGGTGATCGCCGAGAGGTGGTAGGGCAGCCGTACGAGCTGAACCGCGTCGACGACGGCCGGGTGCGCGGCGAGGTAGCCGAGGCGGAGTCCGGCCGCGCCGAACGCCTTCGACATCGTCCGCGACACGACGAGATTCGGCCTGCCCTCGATCAGCGGCAGCAGCGAGTCGCCATGGCTGAACTCGATGTACGCCTCGTCGACCACGACCATGGACGGCCTCGCCGCCTGCGCGGCCTCGTACAGCGCGAGGACCGTCTCGGGCGGAACCGCGTTGCCCGTGGGGTTGTTGGGGGTGGTGATGAAGACGACGTCCGGCCGGTTCTCGGCGATCGCCTTCTCGGCGGCGGCGGCATCGATCGTGAAGTCGTCGTCGCGGGGACCCGAGATCCAGCCCGTTCCGGTGCCGCGCGCGATGAGCGCGTGCATCGAGTACGACGGCTCGAAGCCGATCGCCGTACGGCCAGGGCCGCCGAAGGTCTGCAGCAGCTGCTGGATGACCTCGTTGGAGCCGTTGGCCGCCCAGACGTTGGCCAGGCCGACCTCGTGACCGGACGTGTCGGTGAGGTACTTGGCCAGCTGGGTGCGCAGTTCGACCGCGTCCCGGTCCGGGTAGC
The DNA here is from genome assembly GCF_040656035.1 of Streptomyces sp. NPDC050211. NCBI lineage: Bacteria > Bacillati > Actinomycetota > Actinomycetes > Kitasatosporales > Streptomycetaceae > Streptomyces > Streptomyces sp. NPDC050211. The sequence goes on along the minus strand of NZ_JBFALC010000029.1, from coordinate 4,866 downwards.
GGTTGAGGTTCCGGGCCGCCTCACGGACGCGCTCGGCGATCCGTTCGACCAGGGGCTCGGGCAGGGGGTACGGGTTCTCGTTGGTGTTCAGCCGTACGGGGACATCCAACTGGGGCGCGCCATAAGGGGACTTGCCGCGCAGCTCGTCCCGTACGGGGAGATCGTCGATGCCAGTCACTTGCCCTCGGGAACCTTCCATCCGAACCGCGCCTTGACCGCCGCGCCGTGCGCCGGCAGGTCCTCCGCCTCCGCCAGCGTCACCACGTGCTGGGCCACGTCGGCCAACGCGTCCCTCGTGTAGTCGACGATGTGGATGCCACGCAGGAAGGACTGGACCGACAGGCCCGAGGAGTGGCAGGCGCAGCCACCGGTGGGCAGAACGTGGTTGGACCCGGCGGCGTAGTCGCCGAGCGATACCGGCGCCCAGGGGCCGATGAAGATCGCGCCGGCGTTCTTCACCCGGTCCGCGACCGCGGCGGCCTCGGCCGTTTGGATCTCCAGGTGCTCGGCGCCGTAGGCGTCGACGACCCGAAGGCCCTCGTCGACGCCGTCAACCAGGACGATGGCGGACTGCCTGCCCTTCAGCGCCGGGACGATCCGGTCCTCGATGTGCTTGGTGGCCGCGACCTGCGGCTCCAGCTCCTTCTCCACCGCATCCGCCAGCTCCACGGAGTCGGTGACCAGGACGGCGGCGGCCAGCGGGTCGTGCTCGGCCTGGCTGATCAGGTCGGAGGCGACATGCACCGGGTCGGCGGTGGCGTCGGCCAGGATCGCGATCTCGGTCGGGCCCGCCTCGGCGTCGATGCCGATCTTGCCGGTGAAGTAGCGCTTGGCGGCGGCGACCCAGATGTTGCCAGGGCCGGTGACCATGTTGGCGGGCGGGCAGGACTCGGTGCCGTACGCGAACATCGCGACGGCGGTGGCGCCACCGGCGGCGTACACCTCGTCGACGCCGAGCAGTGCGCACGCGGCGAGGATCGTCGGGTGCGGAAGGCCATCGAACTCGGCCTGCGCCGGGGAGGCGAGCCCGATGGACCCGACGCCGGCCTCCTGCGCGGGCACGACGTTCATGACCACGGAGGACGGGTAGACCGACCGGCCGCCGGGCGCGTACAGCCCGACCCGCTCGACCGGCACCCACTTCTCGGTGACCGAGCCGCCGGGCACGACCTGGGTCGTGTGCGTCGTACGGCGCTGCTCGCGGTGGACGAGACGGGTGCGCCGGATGGACTCCTCCAGGGCGGCGCGCACGGCCGGGTCGAGCTCTTCGAGGGCCTTGTCGAGCGCCTCGGCCGGGACGCGTACGGAATCCAGACGCACCCCGTCGAACTTCTCGGCGAAGTCGATCAGCGCCGCGTCGCCCCGATGATGCACGGCCTCGCAGATCGGACGCACCTTCTCGAGGGCGGCCGCAACGTCGAAGTCGGCTCGGGGCAGCAGGTCGCGCAGGGCGGGACCCTCCGGGAGGGCGTCGCCGCGCAGATCGATTCGGGAGATCACGGGCTCAATTCTCGCAGACCGGAGTCGGGCGTCGTCTCCGCGTTTCAGTGGCTGATACACGACACGGAAGATCCCCTTCACGTTTAGCGTTCGGGGCGTCACTCAGCGGGCATGAACGGTTGTACGAAACCTATGAGTAACAGGAGGAAGGAACCACCGTGACCGAGGGGGCCGGCATCCGCGCCGGGGAGCTGCCGGACGATCTGACCGCCGCCGAGGCCGGCATGTGGCAGGCCTTCCGCAACGGCAGCGTGTACGACCTGAGCAGCGGCGACCCGATCGTCGACGATCCGCACGGCGGACACCCCTGGGGACCGGAGCGGACGGTGCGGGCGCGGATCGTGTGCTGGCTGCTGCTGGACGGCCCGCCCGCCCTCGCGGGCCGTGTGTCGTCGCTGAAGCTCACCGGCGTGCAGATCAGCGGCACCCTGGACCTCGCGGGCGGCACGGTCACGCCCTACGTCGAGTTACGCGGCTGCCGTTTCGAGCGGGAGATCCTGCTGCCGGAGGCCCGCTTCACCACCGTACGGCTGGTGGACTGCTCGGTGCCGCGGCTGGAGGCGGCCCGGGTGCACACGGAGGGCGATCTGCATCTGCCGCGCTGCCGCTTCCACAACGGGGTACGGCTGACCGACGCGCACATCGGCACGGATCTGCTGATCAACCAGGCCATCGTCTACCGGGACCGCAGCGGACGCTCCATCTCCGGGGACGGCATGACCATCGGCCAGGACCTCCAGGCCGAGCTGCTCGAATCGCACGGCGAGCTGCGGCTGCGCGGCGCCAACGTCGGCGTGTCGCTGAGTCTGCGGGGTGCCCGGCTGGCCAACCCGTACACCCGGTTCGCGTTGAACGCGCCGCAGCTGACCGTGGGGCGGACGCTGTATCTGACGCCCGCCGGTGTCGGCAGCGTGCTGCTGAGCGGGGGCACACCCGCGCGCGGGACGCGGGTCCAGCGGGTCGAGTGCGAGGGCGGGGTGCGGCTGGACGACGGGCGGTTCGGGGACTCCGTCGACTTCGAGCGGGCCCGGTTCACCTTCACCGACGAGCAGGAGCTGTCGCTGCGGCGGGTGCAGACGCCGGAGTTGCGCTTCCTCGGCGAGCGGCCGGCGCGTGGGCGGGTCGTGCTCTCGGGGGCGAAGATCGTCAACCTGATGGACCGGCGGGACAGCTGGCCGGGCCCCGGGCGACTGCACATGGGCGGCTTCGCCTACGAGAACCTCGTGCCGCGCGGCCCCTTCCCGCTCGCCGAGCGGCTGGAGTGGGTGGCTGCCGCGACCGCCGAGTACAACCCGGAGCCGTACGAGCGACTGGCCACCGTACTGCGGGCCGGGGGCGAGGACGAGGACGCCCGCGAGGTGTTACTCGCCAAGCAGCGCCGCCGGCGCGAGACCCTCCCGGCGGCGGCCAAGCTGTGGGGGTATGTGCAGGACTGGACGGTGGCCTACGGCTACCGGCCCGGCCGGGCGGCGGTCTGGATGGCGCTGCTGTGGGCGGCGAGCTCGGTGGCCTTCACGCATGCCGACCATCCGCCGATCAAGTCCGGCGAGCATCCGCCGTGGAACCCGGCCCTCTTCGCGCTCGACCTGCTCCTGCCGGTCATCGACCTCGGTCAGGTGGGTTTCTGGCGGCTGCGCGGCGGCTGGCAGTGGCTGGCCGCGGCGATGATCGTGGTCGGCTGGATCCTTGCGACGACGGTGGCGGCGGGGGCGACACGGCTGCTGCGACGGGGGTGACCTGAGTGCGGGAGCCGCCCACCGGGAGCTGACGGAGGTGCGGCAGCTGCCCACCAGGTGGTCGGTGCGCACGCGCGTTCTCCCGCGACCACTAGGCTTTTGCGCCGTGACCACCGTCCGGCTTCCGCTCTTCCCCCTGAACTCGGTGCTGTTCCCGGGACTCGTGCTCCCGTTGAACGTCTTCGAGGAGCGTTATCGCGCCATGATGCGCGAACTGCTCAAGTCCCCCGAGGACGAACCGCGCCGTTTCGCCGTCGTGGCGATCCGCGACGGCCACGAGGTGGCCGCCAGCGCGCCCGGCATGCCGGACCCGACGGCGCTGCCCGAGCGCGGGCCCGCCGCCGGCTTCGGCACCGACCCCGTCAAGGCCTTCCACGGCGTGGGCTGTGTGGCGGACGCGGCGACGATCCGGGAGCGGGCCGACGGCACGTTCGAGGTACTGGCGACGGGGACGACCCGCGTGCGGCTGCTGTCGGTCGACACGTCCGGTCCCTTCCTGACGGCCGAGCTGGAGGAGCTGACGGAGGATCGCGGCGACGAGGCGGGGGCGCTGGCCGAGGGGGTGCTGCGGGCGTTCAGGCAGTACCAGAAGCGGCTGGCGGGCGCCCGGGAGCGGTCGCTGACGACGAACGGGGAACTGCCGGACGAGCCGGCCGTGGTCTCGTATCTCGTGGCGGCCGCGATGATGCTGGACACCCCGACGAAGCAGCGTCTGCTCCAGGCGCCGGACACCGCGTCCCGGCTGCGCGACGAACTGAAACTCCTTCGCTCCGAGACGGCCATCATCCGTAACCTGCCGTCGTTGCCGGCGTCGGAACTGACGCGCGGCCCGACGAACCTCAACTGAACCTGGAACAGGCCCGGATGGCGAAGAAGTCGAAGAAGCAGCAGTCAGGCGGGACGCCCGCGACGGTGGCGTTGACGGCAGCAGGCGCGGAGTTCACGGTCCACGCCTACGACCACGACCCCGCGCACCCCTCCTACGGCGAGGAGGCCGCCGAGGCGATGGGTGTCTCCCCGGAGCGCGTCTTCAAGACGTTGGTCGCGGACGTCGACGGCGCGCTGGTGGTCGGCATCGTCCCGGTGTCCGGCTCCCTGGACCTCAAGGCCCTGGCGACGGCGGTGGGCGCCAAGAAGGCGACGATGGCGGACCCGGCCCTGGCCGAGCGCACGACGGGCTATGTCCGGGGCGGCATCTCCCCGTTGGGCCAGCGCAAGAAGCTCCGCACGGTCCTGGACGCCTCGGCGACCGCCTTCGACACGATCTGCGTCTCGGCGGGCCGCCGCGGCCTGGAGGTCGAACTGTCCCCGAAGGACCTGACCGACCTCACGAACGCCACCCTCGCCCCGATCGCCCGCACCTGACCTCTCGACGCCGGCCCCTTCCTCGGTTAAGCAGAGGGGACATGTCGAAGAAAACCCGGAAACGCAAATGGCGTGTGAAAAAGGGCCGAGCGAATCATGGTCGGCGCCCATCCTGACCCAAGCCCGTCCGACGTGCCAGGGTAAGACCGCCTCGGCCACTTCTCGACGCCGGTCCGTGCATTTCAGCCCGTCCGGCGTTTGAGGACGAGGCCGTTCAGGCCGAAGCGGGGGTCTGGGGGCGCAGCCCCCAGGGATGGGACGGGTA